>CANGCK010000018.1 GCA_947452295.1 Sphingobacteriia bacterium | reverse complement strand
TACCACTTCAAATGCTGCGAAGTATCAGGTAGGATTGTATTATAATTTATCTGAAACTGCGGATAAAATACAGTTTAAACCGGTGTTGATGTATAAAACGTATACAAATACCGAATCGGTGTTAGAGGGCGGCGCACAAGTGGAATACAATAAATTATTGCATGTAATGGCAATGTACCAAAGCATCGGCAATGTAAGAGCTGGCGCTGGATTAAGAAAGAACGGTTTGGGTGAAGCAAATTTCTTTTACAATACGAATGTGAAGATTGCCAATGTATCTAGTCAGCAATACGAAATGGGGCTAGCAGTATATTTAAAGTAATCACCAAGCTGAATAATATTGTACAATCAATACTATTGATTATCAATAGCTTATAATTGATTAAATAAATGTTTTTATTGAATCAAATTGATAAGTTACAATTAATTGGTTAACTATAAACTACCATATACAACAATAAATGAAATGAAATTGAGTTTATAAGTAGGCATAGTATAATATTTAGCGATACAAAAAAACAATAAAAAAAATATAAAAATAAAACAATATGTCAAACCATAAGTAATTGATAGTCAATAAAAAAGGAGCGAAAAATCATCCAAAATTTAATTGGTTAGACTTTTAAAATCTTTTTTATTTATTATAAAATCTTATATTTGAACCAAAGGTTTCCAAACTAATTGTTTAAAATCCAATTTTAAAATCCATGTTATCCGAAAGATTTAAAAATCTGTCATTGGGCAAGTTACGCTTGTCGCAAAATTTGCAGTTTAAGGTAAAATCATTAATTGGGCTGGTGATAGTGTTATCATTAGCCACGGTATTTACTGTGTATGCACAAGAAATATTTCCCAAGATTTCATTTGATGAGAAAGTAAGTATTGCGGATAATATACCTGCAGAAAAAGGGGTTGAAAGTGTTATCGCATCAAATGTGAATAATACCAACAATACTAATGAAAAAGCTACAGAAGTTGCGGCTCCATATTTTGTGATAGATACAGCTGGTTTACCCATTGTAACCTATTCGCCGTCTGCTTCCTATTATACCAAAAATGCAATTACGCCGATTAGTCCGGTGCAGGGGGGCTCAGCTGTTCCTGCTACTGTTCCAAGAACTGTAAGTGCTTTTGTGGGTAATACAGGCGCATTCATAACGCATGGAACAACCAATGGAACTGGATCTGCTGCAAGGTTTAATGGACCAAGAGGTATGGCGCGAGATAATGCTGGAAATATATATTTAGCAGATCGTAATAATCATACAATACGTAAAATCACACCAGCAGGTGTGGTAACTACTTTTGCGGGTGTAGCGGGTGTAGCAGGTGATGTTGATGGGATAGGTACTGCGGCAAAGTTTAATACCCCAGAAGATGTGGCGATAGATACTTCTAAAACTTATTTATATATAGCTGATCCGTGGAACCATAAAATTCGTAGAATAACAATTAGTACTCAAGCTGTAACTACATTTGCTGGTACAGGTTCAGTAGGTGATTTAGAAAACTTTACATTGCCTGAGCAGGCTCAATTTTATTATCCATCATCTGTTGCAATTGATACAAGTAATAACATATATGTTACAGATTGGAATAATCACAAAATTCGTAAAATCAGTCCTATTGTTTCTACCATCAACGCATCTACCAATAATTCTTTGAACTTTGATGGAGCAGATTATATTGAAGTAGGCGGAACAAGTAATTTAAACTTTACTGCTGCCATGACGGTAGAAGCATGGATTAAAGTGGATGCATTTGATAAAGCATGGCAAACCATTGCTTCAAAAGGCGATAATTCATGGAGATTGTCTCGTGCACAAAGCGGTAATGCTTTAGAATTTGCTATAACAAAACCCGGCAATATCAACTTTTTAGTAACGGGTAATAAGAGTGTAAATGATGGAAAGTGGCACCATGTTGCAGCGGTATATGGCAGCACTTTTATTTCATTATATGTAGATGGTGCTTTGGATGCGCAAACAACCGGTTCGGCAAGTACCATTCAACAATCAACCTACAAAACAGCAATAGGTTATAATACTCAGGTAGTAGACCGTAAATGGAAAGGTAATATAGATGAAGTTAGAATTTGGAGTACTGCCAGAACAGTTGATCAAATTCGTGCGAATTTGCACAAAAATTTGGCAGGTAATGAAGATAGTTTAAAAGCCTATTTTAAGTTTGACCAAGGTACAGCAGGTGGCACCAATACAGGAGTAACTACTCTTACCAATAATGCAACATCTGGAAGTAGTTTAAATGGCGTGATGACGGGTTTTGGTTTAACAGGTACTGCCTCTAACTGGGTGGGTGGATTTACCAATGGCGGATGGCAAGTGGCCACTTTTGCTGGTACTGGTACTGCTGGTGCTACCGATGGCAGTGCACTTACAACCGCTACTTTTAATAAGCCACAAAATGTGTTGGTTAGTAAGAGTGGAGCAGTATATGTGGCAGAATTAAACAATCACAAAATCAGAAAAATACAAAATGGAGTAGTATCTACATTTGCGGGAAGTACACAAGGTTATGCCGATGGGGTAGGAACTGATGCTAAACTAGACCAGCCTTACGGTATGGCAATGGATGGTTCAGGAAATTTATATGTAGCCGAAGTAGGCAATAACATCGTTAGAAAAATAACCCCCGACGGAGCAGTTTCAACCTTTGCAGGTTCTGTTGCTGGTACAGCCGGTGCAGATGATGGCGTTGGATTAGGTGCAACTTTTGCAAGGCCTGCCGGTTTATTGTTTGATGGCACCAACGCAACATTGTATGTATCTGATTATACTTACGACAAAGTTAGAAAAATACAAGTTGGTGGTTATGAATTAAGTCATCCGTTACCGGATGGATTGAGTTTTGATGTTACTAGTGGTGTTGTAAGCGGTACGCCTACTAATCAAACATATAGAACTTATTACAGCAATAATTTTAATGATAGCGCATTAAAGGGTGCTACTTTTTATGGTACCACATCTTGGGCAGGTGATTTTATTGGGTTAACCAAGTCAATAGATAACAGTGCTGGTGGTTTTATGGTGCCAGCTAGTGGAAACAATGAAAAAAGGTATAAGGTTAATTTTACATTAATAACCAATAAATCATCGGGTGGTGCGGATGGTATCAGTTATAGCTTTGCCGATGATGCAACTATTAATGCCACTTCGCCCTCAGCGATAATTGGAACGGGCACTAAACTTTCTTTATCGTTCGATGATTATGAAAATAGCTGGGGCGAGAAGGGTATACGCTTAATGTATGGAAATAAAAATGATGCCCCAGGTAGAACACCAAATACCTCTCTCGGGTTAGTAGCATATTCCAATAATACTTCATGGATAGGTAAAAGAAGTGCAATAGAACTAATATTAGATTCTACTGGCTTAGCAACTGTAAAAGTAGATGGTGTTGTTGTATTTGATAAAGTAGCCTTACCCGCTGCATATATAACTGCAAATAAATCAACTTGGAAACATGTATTTAGAGCAAAAACGGGTGCCTCTAATGATGTACATGGAGTAGATAATTTAGTGTTAGAAGAGGGTACCGGAACAGCATCTTATAAAGTAACCAGTAATAACTATTACGGTGCTTATGCTGCTAATTTACCATTAAACATAACCAATAGGCCGTTGCCAAATATTAGTTATGGCACTGGTGTTAAATCATATTTAAACTATAAATCCATTACACCTTTAACGGTTACCAATACAGGTGGTATAGTTACAACGGCAGATGGTGGTTTTGTAATTAGTCCAGATTTACCTGCTGGTTTAACTTTAGACAATACTACTGGTGCTATTTCTGGTAAACCAACACTAGTTTCAGCTAAAACAACCTATACAGTTACTGCATATAATGAAACCGGCTATGATACAACCATGTTTGTATTAGAAATCAAGCCAGACTTGCCTATATTAAGTTATTCAACGCCTAATACATTCACTAAAAACACGGCGATAAGTCCATTGATACCCATCAATTCAGGGGGTGCAATGCCTAATGGAACGGCCAGTATAGTGTCAACCTTTGCTGGTACAGGAATGGCAGGTATTGCAAATGGCTCAGCTACTACAGCACAATTTTATAATCCGGCTTATCTTGCCATCGACAAATCGGACAATTTGTATGTATCGGACTATTTTAATCATGCAATTCGTAAAATCACTCCTTCAGGTGTGGTTAGTACTGTAACGATTAGTACTCCTTTACTTATGAGATTTCCTACTGGTATTGCCATAAATGACGCAGGGGTTATTTATGTAGCTCATACAAATAATAATGGTATACAATTCATTAGTAAAATTGCTACAAACGGCACATTAACAACATTAGCAGGTGGGTTAAATAATGGTTATGCAAACGGCACCGGAACAGCAGCAAAATTCTGGGGCATCAGAGGTATCACTTTGGATACTAGTGGTAATGTGTATGCAAATGATGTAAATAATTATAGAATTAGAAAAATTAGTCCAACAGGTGTGGTTACCACTGTTGCTGGTGATGGCACTTATGGCAATAAAAATGGCATCGATTCTTTGGCTCAGTTTGCCATACTTAATGATATTGCCAGAGATTCTAAGGGGTCATTATTCATTACAGAGATAGAAGGATTGGGTTTACGCAAATGGGGAACTGATCGTCAAGTAAGTACTTATGTGGGAACTGTTAACTCCTATAGTAGTACTTTAGATGGCTACCGATTATCAGTAAGACCTGCTTCCCCACGTGGTGTATTTGTAGATGCATCTGATAATTTGTTTTTTACTGATAATCTAAAAGTAAGAACCGTATCGTTAGATGGGATGGTAACAACATTGGCAGGGTCTATACGCGGTTACCAAGATGGTCCGGGCGCTACCGCTCAGTTTAGCGATGGCATACAAGGTATTGTTACAGATAAAAAGGGTAATATTTTTGTTGCAGATGCCGGAAATCAAGTTATCCGCAAAATCGGTATATTAGGCTATAGAATTTATCCTGCATTACCAGCCGGTTTAAGCTTAGACAGTACCGGTAAAATTATAGGTACGCCAACAGTTGCTAGTCCTTTAACAACCTACACAGTATATGCTACTAATAATGACGGTACCGATACTTCTACTTTCCAATTGGCGGTTAATGAAACAGCATCGCCTGTTACGCCAACTGTAAATACTACAACAGTAACAGATGTAACTACCATTACCGCTGCATCTGGAGGCAGAATCACCAACAATGGTGGTGCTGCAGTTACTGCAAGAGGTATTGTATGGAGCACTTCATCCAACCCAACAGTTGCATTAACTACTAAAACAGTTAATGGCAGTGATACGGGATCTTTTGTAAGTAACTTAAGTGGTCTTCAACTAAATACAGTTTATTATGTAAGGGCTTATGCTACCAATAGTGTTGGAACAGCTTATGGCCCTCAAATGGTTTTCACTACTGCAGCGGTACCTCAACCAACTGCTACTCAACTTACCATTACAAGTCCTACAGGTTCATTTACCAAAGTGTATGATGGTACTACTGTAGCAACAGTTACAGCGGGTACATTATCAGGCGTTGCTGCTGGTGACGAAGTAACTTTAAACACAATAGCTGTTTATACAAGTAATGGCGTAGGTACCAATAAAACGATTACAGTATCTTATACCTTATCGGGCAAAGATGCTGCTAAATATAAAGCTCCGGTTAATAATACCATTACTACCGGGGTAATTCAACCGATACAATTAACTGTTACCACAGCTAATTTAACCAAGACCAAAGTGTATGATGGCAATGCAATAGCCGGTGTTTTACCTGGTGAGTTATTTGGAGTAAAAGAAGGTGATAATGTCATCATTCGTGCGCAAGCCACTTATAACAATAATGCGGTAGCAACGAATAAAACCATTACCATAGCATATACAATAGATGGTGCTAATGCAGCTAATTATCTTGCACCAACAACAAGTTCCGTAACAGATGGGGTAATTACCAAAGCCACATTGGTGGTAACTGCTAAGTCAGATGCTAAGTTTGTTGGAGAAACCGATGTAACCGGTTATAAAGGCATTGCTGTTACAGGATTTGTAAATGGAGAAACCATTGCTAATATTAACTCATCGGGTTTAATTATTACCAGAAGTAATAGTAGCACAAATACGGCAGGCAATTATGAAAGCGTATTGGTACCGGAAGGTTTAGCCGCTACTAATTATACGTTTAACTATGTAAATGGAAACTATTCAATTGTTCCGGCAGATGTGTTGTTGGTTAAAATAAAAGACACTGTATTTACTTATGGTGCATCGCCAGTATTTAGAGTAGAAAGTGCAAAGTATTTTAAATCAGGAAATTCTGTAGTAGATCTTACTTCAACCACTACAGTAAGTGGAGACACAGTTAAAGCAAAAGATGGCGCAACCACTTCTAAATTTAATCTGACCCCATTAAATGCCTTAAAATCTATTTCAGGCAATACAAATGTTGGATCTTATACATTGGATACAAGTAAAGTAAGTTTAAGTGTAAATGTAGCTTCTGTAAAAGTAATTGGCACTTACACCATAACTGCTAAAGCACTTACTGCAAGTTCATCAGGCGGTGCAACCAAAGAATACGATGGCACCACCAGTATGGAAGGTGTGCAACTTACCTTAACGGGTTTAATAGGCAACGACAATGTACAAGCAAGTGGTGCAGGTGCTTTTGCTAGTAAAGAGGTAGGTACTAATTTATCTTACTCAATTGCGGGATTAACATTAAATGGCATAGATGCAAGCAATTATTATTTGCAAAACAGCAGTGTTTCTGGCACCAATGGTATTATTACTGCTAAACAATTGTTCATCTCTGAACCATATGTACAAAACTATAAGTTATTCGATAACAGCACTGTTGCAGATGCAGAACCAGGTACTTTATATGGAGTAGCTCCAGGTGATGATTTGTATGTAACTGTTGCCGCTAATTTCGACAATTCGAATATAGGAAATAACAAAACAATCACATTGGTATATACGTTACAAGGTAATAGTATTAACAATTATATTGTTCCAAGTAATTATACAACAACAAGTGGAACAATATACAATCCTCAATCTATCACAGTATCAACAGATAATATAGAAGGTTTTTCAGCTTGTGTAAATGCGGTATCTGATGTGCGTAGTTTTTCTGTAGCAGGAACTTATATAACCAATAGCACTACAGTAACTGCACCTACCGGATTCGAAATTTCTTTATCAGAGACAAGTGGTTTTAGTGCAACGCTAACATTAACAGCTGCCCAGATCTCAGTATATGGTGGCATACAGATATTTGTAAGGATGAAGGCATTGTCTGCTACACCGGCGTATGCGAGTATTGTAATTTCAACAGCTGGTGTTTCTAATGCGAATGTATATTTATCAGGATATGTAATTCCAAATCCAACTGCACCAACAATTACTACTCATCCAACTGCTTCTGTAAAAGTATTAACAGGTAATGCGATTAATTTATCTGTTACCGGTACTGGAGTAGGCGCATATCAGTGGAAAAGAAATGGCAGTTTAATAGGGGGAGCAAATACAAGTGCAATATCAATCAGTGCTGCTGAATTAACAGACAGTGGATCTTATACAGCTGTATTGTCACCTGTTGGAAGTAGCAATGGTTGCGGTGATATTAGTTCAAATAGCGCCGTGGTTAGAGTGGTTGATACATTATATTCAACAGCTGCAGGTGCTTTGGGTACATTGGCATCTTGGGGAGTAGAAACCAATGGTTCAGGCAACAATCCTACTTCGTTTACCAATAGAACATCACATGTATATCAACTTCGTAATAGGACCTCTAATGCGGCTAGCTTAGCGGCAAACTTTACTATTGCTGGTACATTAGATGTAAACAGTACTGAACTTACAGTAGGTAATGGTTATACATTACAAGCGGGTAAAATTAGTCGTAGTGCTGGAGGAACCGGCGTATTAAATACTTCTGGTAATTCAAGTATTAAAATAACTGGAGTAAATGCGGGTACATCTAACTTGTATTTCAAAGCAGGCTCATGGCTCAAGAACTTAACATTATTGGCCGGAGCACCTGCAAACTTAAATTCAACATTAAGTATTGTAGATTCTGGTACAGTTACTTGTGGTGATGTATTTGTTACCAACAACAATTTAACGTTAAAAAGTACGAACATAGGCGATGCAAGTGTGGGAGTTGGTAGTGAGAGTGGTGGTTATATTACAGGTAATGTTGGCGTAGAGCGTTATATGGGTAGTACTCGCCAGTGGAGAATGATTGGTTTCCCATTTGTAAGTGATGTTTCTGCAAGTACCATCAGTAGTTTTTACCCAGGCAACGGCTATTTAGCTTATTGGTATGATGAAAGTTTAGATGATGGTATATATGGAAATAGTGGTCCTGGAAATGCAGGTTGGATGCAATACACTACTACAAGTACCAATCAGCCAACTACTAAAGGTTTATTGATTCTTGGTGGAAATACCAATAACTTTAAAATAGCTAGTGAGATTAAAACAGGCTCACAAACTATACCTTTAAGCTATTCAACCGGAAGATCAAACAGAGGTTGGCATTTAGTTGGTAATCCATTTGCAAGCAAAATAGATTGGGATGTAATTATGGATTTAACATCTAATCAAAGTCAAACAATTGCCAGGGCTGTATATCGTTGGGATCCGGAATTACCTGGATATGCATCTTATATTAATGGATTTGCTACTGGACGTCAATCAAATGTAATAGAAAACGGTGCTTCATTCTTTGTTCAATTAACGGAAGGAGCTGCTGTATTAACCATACCTGAAGCGAGTAAAACATCAGCAGTGCCGGATGGTAGATTATTTGCAGTACCTAATACAGGTGAAATCAGAGACTTCAGCGATGGATCTTCGAAGAGTATTGTAAAACTATACTTACAAAAGCAAGATGATGTAGTTGCAGATCAGGTAGTTGTGCGTTGGGGTAATGGCACTGCAACTGATGGCTTTGACTATGCATATGACGCGTATGATATGGGTAGAAAAGCTGGTCCGGATTTAGGAATATTAGGAGCTGATAACAACTTGTATTCTATATTCCATGGCAGCAGATTAAATAGTGCACCATCAGAAAACAGAGTAATAGCGTTGAATACGGCTAATTTAGAAGAATCGAATTACTATGTATTGAAAACAGAATTATTGTCACCATTAGAAGGCAATAACCAAGCTTATATATACGATAAATATACAGGCGAATACATTGCAATAGAGGCAGCAGTTAAAACGTACAGCTTTAAAGTAAATGCCGATACATTGTCAAAATCAGTACAACGATTTGCATTAGTGTTTAACAAATTAAGTGCAGCAGCTGGCGAAGACAATGACAATGCTACAAACGCAGGAATGCAAGTTATAGGTAACCCAATAAAAGGCAATGCAATACAAATCATGTCGAAGGGTAACTATAAAAATGTATCATGGCAGTTGGTAAATAATAATGGTATGGTAATGAGTACCGGTACATTAAGTGATGTACGTAAGGGTATGCAGTATACTATTAAATCAACCAAAGAAATGGCATCGGGTATGTATTTAATCAGGTTAAATGGCGATTCGAAAGCATTACCAACCTTAAAAGCAATTAAATAAAAGTAAAAAGTTAAAAGTCAAAAAGATAAAATATAAATAATTAATTCAATGAAAAAAGCAACTTTTAAATTCCTTGTCTTATTAGTGATAGGCATGTTACCCAACATTATTGTAGATGCGCAAGTAGGGCCAGCTCCTCCGGGCATACCACCCGAGCAGCCAAGTACGCCTCCAAACTCTGTTCCGGTAGATGGCGGCTTAGGGTTGGCATTAGCAGCAGGCGTTGCATTGTATACCAAAAAGAAATTGAATAAAGAAAAACAAGGATTAAGTGATAAAAATTAAGATTATTTGCTACAATTAACGTAATTTAATTGTTCGCAATTTATTCTTATATCTAGCAACACAAATACTTAATCGCATGTTTTCTACATTATTCAAAAATATCCTCCGATATATTTTTAAGCCATCTCCAATTAATGGAGGTGGCTTTTTTATTTATACAGTTATTGGCTCAGTGGCTTTTTTAATGGCTTGTAATAGTAGTCCTTCTTTTTTTCAGACTGATTCCGACAAAATAAAAATGCTTCAACAACTGGTAAAAAATCAACCAGATAGTACATTAAAGTTAATTGATGCGTTATTAAAAGATTCAGTCAACAATTCTTTTAATAGTAAATTACTTATTGATATTTATACCATAAAAAAAGAAGCTAATCGACAATTAATGAACAGCGATGCTGTTTATGAAAATGCCGATAAAATAATTGAACTCGCAGCATCATTAGGCGATACAGCTACAATTGCTGAAAATATATTGGAACTAAATAGCAGTAATGTAGATTTCAAATATTTGAAAAAAGCTGAAAAGTATTTACCTAGTTCTATTCATTTTTTTCAATCAAAAGAAAAAAAATATGAAGAAGCTATTTGTAAATTATTATACGGAAGTGTTTTAGATAATAGTGGAGAATTAAAGACAGCACAGAAATTGTTTCTAGAAGTATATGATATTTTTGGCAGTATAGATAGTTTTAAAGCGCAAAGTAAAGTATGCATCAGCATTGCAGGTTTATATGCAGATATAGGGAGCATGGAAGAATCCTCTAAATATTATAGAACATCTTATGAAATAGCCCGAAAATACAATGATTCTATTCGTCAATCTGTTGCATTGTCTAATCTTGGAATAAATTATCGTAGAACAAAACCAGACTCTGCATTGTTATTGTACAAGCAAGCTTTGGCATTACTTCCATACAATGCAACATATAGCAGGCGTATGAAGGTTGAGTTTAATATGGCCAACTTATATCTTGATCAACAAAAGTATGATAAGGCTGTAATAACATACAATAAAGTACTAGAACATGGATTAAAAAATAATTCTTCAGAAGCAATTTCCATCGCATACAATGGATTGGCAGCAGTTAAAGCAGCTGAAAAAAACTTTGATGGGGCAATACAATACTATCAAAAGGCACTAAAATTAATGGACTCGTTGGGTCAGGTAACGCACGTAATGCTCTTGTTACCCGAAATGATTGCATTGTATAAACAAACCAATGATTTACCTAAAGTAGTCTCACTTTATGAGCGGAAAATTAAAATGAACGACTCATTATTAAATACCGAAAAACAAATTGCGGTTCATGAGTTAGAAGCAAAATACAAAACCGAGAAAAAAGAGTTAGAAAACAAAGCGCTTAAAAATAGAATATGGAATATACAAATGTATATTTTGCTATTTTCAATTGCCATTGTCGTATTTTTTGTATTATGGAAACAGCGCATTAAGTTGATGCATGAAAGAGCTATTTCTTTTGAAATTTTAATGGCAAAATATCGTGCAGAAAAAGAAGTAGGAGAAAAACATTTTTATCAAAATAAGCCTTTAATACAATCTACAGAATCGATTGAGCCGAATTCAAATAATTTCGAAACGCTTTTATTTAATGCACTAACCAGTCATTTTGAAAATACCAAACCCTATCTCAATGCTAAATTAAAATTAGATGAAATAGCTATTGTATTAAATACAACGCAAAAAGACATCAACAAGGTATTAAAAGATAATAATATTGTTAGTTTTTATGCATTTGTAAATGAATACCGGGTTAATGAAGCAAGAAGATTATTTGAAGATCCAATTCATAAGCATTTAAAATTAGATGCAATTGGTGAGCTGGCAGGTTTCGGCACCAGACAAACTTTTTATAGTGCGTTTATGCAATTTACGGGTGTAAATCCTGGTTACTATAGAAAAAACATATTGGGTAACTTCAATGAGTAATAGTCGTTTTATGATTTAATTCTATTAATCTTGAATTTAATTGCTCACAAAAAAATTTAACTTGTGTATATCATTTCTAATGATATACACAAGCATAATAAAATATACTATACATATCTTCATTTGTATATATTTGCTTAATATATTTTATAGATGATTGCTAAACATTTAGTCTTGATAAGTTTAATAACAGTACTTACTGTTCAAATGTTTCCATTTGAATGGGTTGGTATACTTATTGACACAAAAACAGGAGCTAAAAATATTAGCAAGTTGATTTCGCTAAGCGCTACCGATGAGGAAGATTCTTCTGAAAACAATACAATGAATGAACCCATTAAATTTCTAAAAGAAGAAGATCATTCATTTGTTATAGTTACAACAATAGAACTTAACAAACATTTTCCAATATATTTAGACCGCTTTCTTGCTCATTTTTATAGTGAAATAATTATTCCACCACCCAATTCACTTGCATAATTTCTTGCTTTTTTACATCATTATATTGATCAATTGACTTAATAGTTAATTGTCAAATTTTGTTGTATTGGTCAGTTGGCCAAATTATTCTTTAATAATTTATTCATTAAATATTTATGCATATTCACCCAAACGAAGTGGGTCAATTTTCTCTTGTGCACCTATTAGAAGACTTAAAACATTATTTGCCAAGTCAAACACCCATCAAAGATTTTATTCACCATAATTCATTACATGCTTTTCAGCACGATTCTTTTTATGATGGCATATTTAAAGCTCGAAACATTTTTGGCTATAATGTAACACTGAGTATGCATGAATTTAGAAATCTGTATTATTTAGGAAGAATCAATAAAGAAATTCTAGAAAAAATTATTCTTTATAAAAAGGGTAAACAAGCGCTTTCAGCATGGATGTATAAACTATTCAATGAATCTGCTGAATCTCCAATAGTTCCAACTATTGGTCAATTGCGAAAACATTGGAAAGCTAAATATAGATTTAATTTAGACAACCACGTGCAACCGGTTTTATTTAGAATGGTTTGTGCTTATTTAGATCAGGGCATTGCTATTACACAATTTCCAAATAATGAACTAGGTTTTTTGGCGACCTTACAACAAATGGACACTTTGAGCGTGACAAGTATTTTCACTTCTCCACGTGTAAAAAAATTATTCAATAACCCCCATACTACTATTCATGATTTATTAAAAATAATTGTTGGAAATGAGTCTTTTTATTTTCAATATATTTTTGATCAACAGTTTTCGCATAGAGGATGGTCTGGAATGGTTGCTACAATTGAAGCACATCCACATACTTTATTAATACCTAAAAAAATAAGCCTCGAAGAATTTATATATTTTGAATTATTATTAGAGATTGACGCATTAGATCAAAAATTTAAAATGAATTGGTCGCCATTATGTGCAGATGATTCAATAACAATAACTGATATTTTCTCTTCAACCCCATTAACTGAAACAGATGAAATGTTAATTATTTTTCAAGATGCTTTTGAATGGAGTTATTACGATAAAGTGTTAGCTGCTGTTCAAAAGAATTATCAACCTAACAACGAAATAATATCTTCCAAAGAATTTCAGGCAGTATTTTGTATTGATGAAAGAGAATGTTCATTTAGAAGATATATTGAAAAATTAGCTATAACAGCCGAAACTTTTGGTGCTCCAGGATTTTTCGGAGTAGAATTTTATTTTAAGGCCGATGGCAGTAAGTTTATAGAAAAACTTTGTCCAGCCCCAGTTACCCCTAAATACCTAATTAAAGAAAGTAACTCATCCATTATACAACACCATTCATTACTCTACAATAAAATAGCACATACAATAGTAGGAGGTGCGTTGTTTAATATCACTGCTGGATTTATTTCATTAATTGAGCTGTTTAAAAATTTGTTGAAGCCAGCAATGACTCCAGCTATTTCAAATGCATTTTCACATGTAGGGCATGATTCTGATTTGACCATCGAAAATGTTGATATTAACAACAGAGAAAATGATTTACAAATAGGGTTCACTGTTGAAGAAATGGCTGTTAGAGTAGAGGCTCAATTATTGAATATAGGATTGATTAAGCATTTTGCACCAATTATTTATATGGTAGCGCATGGGTCGAGTAGTGCAAATAATCCACACCATGGTGCACATGATTGTGGAGCATGCAGTGGACGTCCTGGTTCTGTTAATGCACGTGTTTTCTCATTTATGGCAAACCATCCTGGCGTTAGACGTATTTTGTATACTAAAGGAATTACTATTCCACCAACCACTCAATTTATTGGCGCCTTACATGATACTGCTGCAGATCAAATAGTATTTTTTGATTTAGGTATTTTGAATGAAAAAAACAAAGAACTTCATCATCATTATGCTGAAATATTTGAAGAAGCATTAAATTATAATGCAAAAGAAAGGTCTAGAAGATTCGCTTCTATTAATACCAAAAGTAATAAAAATGAAATCAGAAAAGCTATCCAAAAAAGATCAGTATCATTATTTGAACCTAGGCCAGAATTAGGGCATGGTTCAAATGCCTTGTGTATTATTGGGAGAAGAGCGGTCTCTAAAAATATATTTCTTGATAGAAGAGCATTTTTAAATTCGTACGATTATACGCTAGACCCTACAGGTGAATTGTTACGTAACATTATTCGACCAATTGGTCCGGTTTGTGGAGGTATTAATTTAGAATATTATTTCTCTAGAATTGACAACCACAAATTAGGAGCTGGAACAAAGTTACCTCACAATGTGATGGGTTTAATAGGAGTAGCTAATAGTAGTGATGGAGATTTAAGACCGGGCTTGCCACTTCAAATGATTGAAATACATGATCCAGTTAGATTATTGGTTATTGTAGAACAAAACCCAGCAATTGTATTACAGGTAATTCAATCAGACAACGCAATTTATGAATGGTATGCTAAAGGGTGGATTCATTTAGTAGTAATTAATCCATTTGACCAACTATTGTATGTTTTTAAAAATAATCAATTCGAACTATACCATCCAATAGAACGAAATATCGATTCATTAAAAAACTTGGATACTTTTTTAGAAAATACAAGAGAAATGAGCTCTTTTACAATTGAAGATGCCACACAAGAAAACTTACCCGTTCATCATTTAAATTAATTACTTATCAATGGAGAAATTATTACAATATTTTATTTTTATACCATTTATTGGTTATCTGTTGAGTTTATTAAGTAAAAAGAAAAATGAAAAATTTATCTCAATAATAGCTATTGTCACTACAGCAACCCAACTTGTATTTTTATTATATTTTTCAATATTTTGGTTATTAGATGGGGGTCGACCAATTGATTTCAAACAAGTAACATTGCTACAAACACCTGAGTTCGATTTTTATATTGATTTCTTATTTGATAAACAATCAGTAGTATTTCTTTTTGTTGGTAGTTTATTGACTTTACTAGTATCAATTTTCAGTAAGTATTATATTCATCGGGAAGAAGGGTTTAAACGATATTTTAACAATGTACAATTGTTTTTTTTAGGGTATAGCATTATTACTGTCGCTGGCAATTTTGAAACATTGTTTCTTGGTTGGGAAATGATTGGCATCACTTCATTTTTGTTGATATCGTTTTACAACAACCGTTATTTACCTGTAAAAAATGCAATGAAAGTGGTTTCATTGTATAGATTAGGAGACGTGTTTTTAATTTTATCAATGTGGTTAAGTCATCATTTGTGGCATGGAAACATTACATTTTATTATTTCGATTTAAATAAAACGCATATTGCTTCAGTAATTTCAGCGCATCAAATATTGGCTTTAACAATTGGTATATGCATATTCATTGGTTCGGCAATTAAATCTGCGATGTATCCTTTTTCTTCATGGGTTGCAAGGGCCATGGAAGGGCCGTCAAGCTCAAGTGCAATTTTTTACGGGTCACTATCAATTCATTTAGGGGTATTTCTATTGTTGCGAACAGCTAATTTTTGGGAAAATCTGTTGGAGATTAAAATTATTATTATTGGGGTAGGCTTGTTCACGAGTATTGTTTGTAATTATATAGCGCAATCACAATCAACAGTAAAAACGCAAATTGCCTATTCTGCTATAACGCAAATCGGATTAATATTTGTAGAAATAGGATTGGGCTGGTATAACTTTGCGTTAATACATTTTATAGGCAATGCTTTTTTAAGAACTTACCAAATATTAGTATCGCCATCTGTTTTACATTATTTAATACATGGACAGCTATTTAAGTCCTCTAATAAAAAGATAAAAAATAATAGCAAATTAACAAATGCACTCTATTTTTTATCTATACGTGAATTTAATATGGATAGCATATTATTTAGTTATTTCTGGCAGCCTTTTAAACACCTTGCAAGTAAGTTGGCCTTTGTAGATAATCGTATATTTTATTCTTTCAGTATTTTATTGTTGATGTTGGGCATTTATGTTGAAATTAATACACCAACTATAAGCGAATTCGTATTAAATTTTTTCGTTTATACTTTTGCAATTATTGCTTTAGTATCTATGTTAATTTCATTCAATGAAAGAATTTCGAGTATACATGCATGGGCTAATGTAATATTAGGCCATGTTTTTATTATGATGAGTGTTTCTATAAATAGCCATATTGATGTTAATTACTTATTGATGTATTTGGCAAGTATTGTATTATTTGGATTGATGGGATTTATAGCATTATTTAATCTTAAAAAATTAACTAATTTGGTTAGTCTAGACACCTATCATGGTAGTGGTAAAAAACATCCAAAATTGTCTTTGTTGTTTTTAATTTCGTGTATTGGTCTCATAGGTTTTCCAATATCGCCATTATATATAGCAATAGATTTATTGTTAACCTATATTGAGAAACACCAGTACTTAATTATGACATTTGTAGCGCTAAGTTTAATTTTTATCGAAATTTCATTATTACGAATTTATACCCGTTTATTTTGCGGCATACCTTTGAATGCACATGAGCCAGCTGCATTTAAATCATCTTAATCCATATTCAATAAATTAATTGATCTTTAACCTTTCAAATAGTTATTATGCAAACAAAAAATAATCATTCCTCATTAACATTTAAGTACCTTAAAGAAGATTTACCCGCTGGATTAGTAGTATTCCTAGTTGCTTTACCGCTTTGTTTGGGTATTGCTTTAGCATCCGGCGCGCCTTTGTTTTCGGGAATCATCACAGGAATTGTAGGTGGAATTATTGTAGCACTTGCCAGTGGTTCTTCTTTAAGTGTAAGTGGACCTGCTGCCGGATTAACAGTTATTGTTTTAAATGGTATTACCGAATTAGGCAATTACAATGTTTTTCTATTAGCAGTGGTGATTGCCGGTATTTTTCAAATTATTTTAGGATACCTTAAAGCAGGTATTATTGGATATTATTTTCCTTCTAGTGTTATTAAGGGAATGTTAGCAGCCATTGGAATTATTCTTATTTTAAAGCAGGCACCAGTAGCAATTGGCTACGTAAAAAACAATCCAATCCCATATCATTTATTGTCGATTATCATCGCTGTCATTTCAATTGCAATAATTGTATTATGGGATACTCCAGCATTAAAAAAGTACATCGTATTTAAATGGGTCCCTGGCGCATTAGTTGCTGTAATAGTAGGAACACTTATTAATGAAACCATATACATGTATGATCCCGCATTACAGTTAACAGGCAATCAACTGGTACAACTTCCTGTCAGTGCATCAATTGGAGATTTTTTTAATCAATTTACATTACCCGATTTCACTGCCATTACTGATCCTAAAGTATTTATCCTAGCAATTACCATTGCTATTATTGCTAGTTTAGAAAGCTTATTAAGTACTGAGGCTGCGGATAAATTAGATCCTCAAAAAAGAGTAACACCAACCAATAGAGAATTAAAAGCGCAAGGTATAGGTAATGTAATTGCTGGTTTAATTGGCGGACTTCCATTAACAGCGGTGATTGTGCGAACATCTGCTAATGTGAATGCTGGCGGAAAAACAAAGCTTTCGGCAATATTTCATGGTATACTTTTACTAATAAGTGCAATTGCTTTGGGCAGCATTTTAAATAAAATTCCATTGGCATGTTTGGCAGCAGTGCTATTAGTAGTTGGTTACAAATTGGCTAAAATCTCTTTATTTAAGCGTATGTATCAATTAGGATGGGAACAGTTTCTTCCATTTATTATTACAATTCTTGCTATTCAATTCAGTGATTTATTGAAAGGAATCGCAATTGGTATGTTGGTAGCTATATTTTATATTTTACGAACCAATTATAGAAGAGACTATATCATTCATCACGATAAGAAAACAGAAGGCGGGTCTATTTCTATTCATTTAACCGAACATGTAACATTCTTAAATAAAGGTAGTTTGGCAAAAAAATTAAGTGAAATTGAGAACAATCAACATGTAATTATAGATGCAACTAATGCGCATTATATTGATTTAGATATTCTTGAAATTATACATGATTTTGCTGCTACTGCTACAAATAAAAATATAACAGTGGCATTAATAAGTGTTCCTGCATTTAAAGGAATTGCCGGTCATTAATATTATTGAAAATATAAAAAATCCTGATTATGAAAATAATCGGGATTTTTTTTGTCTTGAAAGTACCAATCAATCCATATGTAAAATATAATGGTAAAAAGAAATACGCTATGTATGTATGCCAACTAAACTGTTTATTCATCAGATTCAATGAAATAAAAAAAATAAAAGATTATAGTTGCAGTATAGATTGAGAACTAGCATCTACTAAATATAAAGTGCAGAATAAAATATTGACATAATAAATATAAATTATACTCATCAAAATATGCCCTTCTAAAAATCAGTAATTAATTGTAATTAATATGATTTAAATCATAAAATGATGTGATGTTTGACATTTACCACCCTAATTTAAATTATCAGCTTTGTGTAACATTTAGTTATAACGGAAAATTGATAATCTATGAAAACCTCAATCACTCTTTTCTTATTTGTTTTTTTTGGGCTTTTTTTTGTTCATTGCACTAAGAATGCGCAAGTTGTAGTTCCAGAAACAGTAAATACGAGCGAACTACTTTCATATAAAACTACTGTAGCGCCAACAATTGATGGCACTATCGATGCAATTTGGGACAATGCACAAAAATTAGCAGTTTCACCAACTGTGCCCAATCCGGGTAATGGTTTATTTGCTGGATACATTGATCAAGTATATCCAGCAACACTTCGTTCTATGTACGATGGTCAATACATTTATTTCTTGGCACAATGGAATGACCCTTCTAATAACCCAGTTCAGCCTTGGTATTTTAATGCAATTACTAAGCGTTGGACACAAAGAGGCAATGCAAAAGCGTATGATGTTAATGGTATATTAACTAAAGAGGGTATGGGGCAAGATCAGTTGGCTATGTTGTGGAATATTGACAATTCAACTGCTAAGTTTCCAACACAAACTTGTTATGCCAGCTGTCACTTATTTACTCCGTATAGAAACTTTCAAGGTGTGATGGTACCCAATAAAAGTGCCAATCACTATACAAATGGAGTCAATGAAAAAATTGATATGTGGTGGTGCCATTTAAATAAAGATTTAGTATCCAATCAAATGGATGATCAATACCAAGATTGGGCTGGTGGCCCTTCTGTAACAGATACAGTGGGTGGTTCTGGTAACGGTCGTCATGCAGATGATTTAGTGCCTCCATCTCCATTCACAACTTCTTATATAAACACCAATACTAATGTAAGCAATGGTGCATTCAATAACTCTCAAAGTTTAAAATTAGATGGAACTGGCACATCTGTAAATGTTCCTAAATGGATTATGCCAAGTGCTACAGGAAAATTATATTACTCAGCTTCAGACACATTGGCTGGTGGTGCTGCAATTAAAGTAAAGGCCGTTAGTAGCACAGGTGTATTAACATTAGTTGATAATACGACAATTGATCCAAATGGCGATGCTGGTTATTTAGATAATGAAGGTACTACTGCTTATGCTGCAAAAAAATATATTCCTTCATTTATTGCTGCTCCATTAACAGCAGGCCGTGCAGATATAACTGCAGTAGGTATTTATACCGGTTCTGGATGGGTAGTTGAATACAAGCGCTTACTAAAAACTCCTGGTACATTAAAGCAAGATGTTGATTTCTCAAGCTTAGAAGATCAACCATTTGGTGTAGCCATTTTTAATAGCTCAAACTATCAACACGGAATACAACCCAATCTGTTATTAAAATTTCAAAAATAGGTAACTGACTGTTTTAACAATAAATAAACGAGATCATGTTTAATACAAAAACAGCAATATTATCTGGCGTAATAACTACAGCAATTCTGGTAATTGCAGGATGTACCAAAACTACCACTGTAGTAAAAAATGCAGGTAGTGAAATAACCGCTACCATGAGCTTTTCGAAAGACATTGTCCCAATATTCGATAAAAGTTGTGCAGTTAGTGGCTGCCATGTGAGTGGAGGTAAAGCACCTGATTTAACTTCTGCTAATGCTTTTAAATCTTTAAGCAGTGGTAATTATTTTAAAGCAGGTGATCCTGAAAACAGTAATCTGATGATGTGGTTAAATGGTAAAAAATCACCGGTAATGCCAATGGGAGGCACTCCCAATACTGATAACAATGCGAAGATTTATGCATGGATAAACCAAGGTGCAAAAAACAATTAAATTAATAAAAATGAAAAAATACCTGATTCACTTCCCTTTCAATCAGTTTAAAATAGCATTGCTGCTGGTGTTTACAGCATTAACCACCGGAAGTAAATTGTTAGCACAGGATTCTACTGCAACAGAAACACCGGCACCTGTTGTGAAAAAAAGATCTTTTGTAAAAAATACATTTGAAGGAAATTATATAATCGACAATCAAACTGTAATGGTACCAATTAAAGGAACATTTGAGTTTGACATAAATCATCGTTTTGCAACTACAGAACATGGGTTTAAAGATTTGTTTGGCTTATTTGGTAGTGCTAATATGCGTTTAGGATTTAGCTATACCCCTATTAAAGATCTTCAAGTAGGGTTTGGTGCAAACAACTATAATATGCAGTTAGATTTTAGTGCGAAGTATGCGTTATTAAAACAAACTAAAAACAAAGAGATACCTGTGTCAGTTACATTGTATGGTAATGCAGCAATGGATACAAGAGCTAAAAATAGCATATTGCCTATTGTAACAACATCAGATAGATTAAGTTACTTTAGCCAAATTTTGGTTGCTCGCAAATTCACAGAAACATTCTCTGTGCAAGGCGGTTTTAGTTATACGCACTTTAATAATGTTGATGGTTATTTAGACGCGCAGAATGTTGTTCAATCTAAAATGAAAAATGATCATTTAGCTGTTTCCTTCAGTGGCAGGTATAAAATCTCTCCAAAAACATCCATCATTATTAATTACGACCAACCATTAACACAACACCCATTGAATAATCCGCATCCTAATATTAGCTTTGGATTAGACATGAAATCTAGTGGTCATGATTTCCAAGTATTTGCAGGAAACTATGGATTTACTATACCACAAAATAATAGTTTTTTAAATCAAAATGATTTCACCAAAGGTCAATGGTTAATCGGATTTAATATTTCAAGATTGTGGAACTTTTAATCGAAGCAAAAATTTAACTTATACATTCACTAAATCCTTTCATCATGAAAAACATTTCAATTCTTTCTTTATTGGCAGTATTTGTTTTAGCTACCAGTTTTACATTTATTCAGCCTAAACCTTGGCCAGTACCAGATAAAAATGCCAAAATCCCTAATCCGATAAAAGCAGATGCAGCAAGTGTTTCAGCTGGTAAAACATTATGGGTTCAACATTGTTCATCTTGCCATGGCAAAACAGGAGCAGGAGACGGAAGTAAAGCAGCGCAATTAAAAACGCAACCAGAAGATTTTAAGAAACCAGTAGTACAAGGACAATCTGATGGATCATTATTTTACAAAATAGCTGAAGGACGTGATGATATGCCTGCTTTCAAAAAGAAAATTCCTGATCAAGAAGATATCTGGAATTTGGTAAATTTCATTCGCAGTTTAAAAAAATAATATATCAATTATATATTACTGATTTCCAACCTTAATAAGTACAATATCATGAATGAAGAACTGCTTAAAGAAACCGGTAAAAATGTTAAGACCAGAAGAAAGGCCTTAACAGGTATTGGAATATTATCTGTATTCTCTTTATTGAAATTAATTTTCTTTGGCAAAAAGAATGACGCGATTTCATGTGCACCATCAGTTCAACCAACTACTGTAAAAATGCTTTCACAAGATGGGAAATTAGTTGAAGTGGATATTGCTTATCTGGGAAAATCTCCACAAAAAATTTCTGATAAGGAATTGCAAGAATGGATAAAGAAATAATACCAACTTATAAAAAGTGTTAATGAAAAATAACGATACTTCCAGAAGAGATTTTATTGCTTCGAGTGTATTGGCCGGACTAACATTAGCAGGCTGCTCAACAAAAGACAATCCTTTTGAACCTGATATTCAAGATCAGGTTCAACCATCTGGAGAAACAGTAAAACTACTTTCAGTAAACGGAGAAGTAATTGAAGTTGATAAGGCTTTTTTAAAGCCGGTTCCCGATTTGCCAACGGTATCTAATGAAGCAGCACGAATAGGTATTCCTGGTAAAAAATTTGTAATGGTTATTGACCTTTCTAGATGTAAAAATTTGAAAAAATGTCAAGCGTCATGTAATCACATGCACCATATACATCCTGGCCAAAATTGGATTAAAGTTTATCCAATGCAAGAGGCTGAACATACAGCACCTTATTGGCAACCAACTACATGTATGCATTGTGATGAACCTCCTTGTGTGAAAGTTTGTCCGGTAGATGCAACTTTTAAAAGGCAAGATGGCATTGTATTGATAGACAGTGAACGTTGCGTTGGTTGTAGATTTTGTATGGCAGCATGTCCTTATTCAACCAGGGTATTTAATTGGGAAAAATTAGATTTGCCAAAAGCCATTTCAGATAAACCCTATTCTTGTGAAACAAGCGTACCTCAAAAAATAGGCACAGTAGGAAAATGTGATTTTTGTCCGGATATGGTTAGAAAAGGCGATTTACCTCATTGTGTTGCTGCTTGCCCTAATGGTGTATTCTTTTTTGGTGACATGAATGAAGATTCAGTAACAAACGGAGCTGAAACATTTAGATTTAGTGAGTTGGTAAAAGATAAATCTGGCTATAGATTAATGGAAGACTTGGGTACAAAACCAAGTGTTTATTATTTACCTCCTGTAAACAGAAACTTCCCATTTGAACCAGAAGAACAAGATACCACACAAAAAAATAGTTAATCAAAATCAACCAACGTGGAAAGTATAGCAAAACAAAAAATAGTTGAAGACCTATTGCCACAAAAATTTGGCAAACCCGGAAAAATATGGGTGGGCATATTGTTGGTTTTTTGTGCATTGGGTTTATTTGCATATATCAGACAATTAACCAAAGGTTTAGCAGTAACAGGCATGCGCGATTATGTTTCTTGGGGGATTTATATTTCCAACTTTGTGTTCTTTGTTGCAATTAGCTTAGTAGGTTCATTAATTACAGCCGTATTGAGACTTAGTGATGTGCATTGGAGTACACCACTTACTCGTATTGCTGAAATAATAGCGGTATCTGCAATAACTTTTGCTTCTATAATTATTATAGTAGACATGGGACGTCCGGATAGATTTTATAATTTATTTATACATGGAAGATTACAATCGCCTATTATTTGGGATGTAGTAGTTATTACCACCTACTTCTTTGTAAGTATTTTATTATTATACTTTCCACTGATGCCTGACTTAGCAATTCTATTAAAATTTAAAGAAAAAACAGGTGCTGGGCTCCATAAATTGTATACATTCTTAGGGTCATTCTGGAAGAATACCAATGCTCAAATTCATATAAATGAAAAAGCAGTTAATATTCTTTCCATAACTATTATACCTGTTGCTTTTTCCATACATACAGTTACTTCATGGTTATTTGCAACTACCTATAGGCCAGGTTGGGATAGTACCAATTTTGGTGCTTACTTTATTTCAGGTGCTTTTTTGGTAGGTGCAGGTGGTGTAATTGTAGCTATGTATATTTTTAGAAAAGCCTATCAATTAGAAAATTATATAACTGATAGCCATTTTGATAAAATGGGAAAAATATTGGTGCTATTAGCTTTATTGTATCTATATTTTAACGTAAATGAGTTTTTAGTTCCTGCTTTTAAAATGAAGAAATCAGAAGAAGATCATTTACTTGGATTATTTACTGGAGAGTTTGCGCCTGTTTTTTGGTTTGCTATTACTACGGCAATGATCATTCCTATTCTTATTTTAGTGTTCAAAAAAGGACGAAGACCATTGCCCGCATTTATTGCCGGAATATTGGTAGTGATAGGTTCTTGGTTTAAAAGGTATTTAATTGTCACCCCAACTTTATTACATCCATTTTTACCTATGCACGATGTACCAGCATCTTACCGTCATTATATTCCTACATGGGAAGAATGGTCTATTGCATTAGGATCATTAGCAGGAGCAATGCTCATCATCACCCTATTTGCTAGAATATTTCCCATTATACCAATACAGGAAACCATCACCGAAACTGAACAAAATGAAACTAAATAGTTCTATAGCTTTTGCTGTGCTTTTATTCAATTTTATTGGGTTGAATGCATTTTCGCAAGCAGAAAAAAACGAATTAACCATTTCTATTGGTTATTATAATAATAATAGCCAAATACATTACTTAGTTGCTCAAGCAAAAAGTAAAATAGATGGCAGGTTTCAACAAATACCCAATGTGGCTTTGTCATTTTATATTACAAATGCTACAATACCCAATCTGTTAGGAAAAGCCGTTACAAATGAAAAAGGAGAAGCACTGCTATTGATACCTCCATCTGCAAAAAATGAATGGAATAAATCGGCAAAACAAAGTTTTATTGTTACTTCTAGTGCTTCAAAGCAATTTGATGAAGCAACAGCTACACTAGAAATTACTAAAGCAAAAATAATGATAGATACTTTACCCGATAAAAATATTGTAGCAACTTTATTTGAATTAATGGATTCGGCGTGGGTACCAGTAAAAGAAGTTGATTTAAAAGTTGCCATTAAAAGATTGGGCGGAGATTTGAATGTGAATGAAACACCAACCTATTCTACTGATTCATTAGGGGCTGTAGCTGCAGAATTTAAAAGAGAAAAATTACCGGGTGATGCTAATGGATATTTAACCCTAATTGCAAAGTTAGATGAGCATGAAATTTATGGAAACATAACTGCTGAAAAACTAGTTCCCTGGGGTGTAGTAATAAAACATGCATCTAATTTCGATAAAAGAACATTGTTTGCAAGAAGAGGCCATTCTCCTTGGTGGTTAGAATTGCTGGCTTATTCAATTGTACTTGCAGTATGGAGTATACTTATCTACCTGATAGTGCAAATAAAAAATATTAAAAAGTTAGGTGTATAAAGTTTATTGGTTTTTTAATTGTGGTCAACTGTATGCTATAATATGATACAGTTGACCTTTTTTATGATTACTTTAGTTAGTTACCAATATTAATTAAGTAGTCAAACAAATTTATTTCGGAGGAAAGATTGAGTTTTTTACGAAGCCTGTATCTGCTAATTTCCACACCTCTAATTGAAATATTCATTAACTGAGCAATTTCTTTGGTAGAAAGATTCATTCTTAAATAGGCACAAAGCTTCATTTCATTATTGCTGATATCTGGATGATGTTCTTTTAGTACAACAATAAAGTCGCTATGTACCTTGTCGAAATGTTTGGTAAAGTATTCCCATTCTTTATCGAGGTTTTCTTCAATACTTAGCGTTTTAACCATTTTCTTTAATTCAGTAATGGCAAATTCATTATCAATTTTTTTAGTGATATGGGTTAACTCTGTTTTTATTTTATTGAGTAATTCACTTTTCTTTACCAAGTGCATCGCAGAAGACGCGAGTTCGGTATTTTTAAAATTAATATCAGCTTCTAATTTTTCGTTTTTTAATTCAATCAATTCATTTTTAGTGTTGTTCCGTTCTAATTCGTGTATATACATTAATTTTTGTTGTTCTTGTTCAAATTTTATTTGCTGGAATATAAATTTCTTTTTTTGCCATTTATACAATTTATATGCCCCTGCAATAAACAACAACATGTATAAAAAATAAGCCCACCAAGATTTGTACCACGGAGGTAAAATAGTAAAAGTATAGTTACTTGCAGCAGACTCGTTGCCAAAATTATTTCGAACTTTTACTTCAAACACATATTTTCCTGGCGGTAAATTGGTGTATTCTTTTTCAGTTCTTTTTGTCCAAATAGACCAATTGTCTTCGAATCCCTTTAGTCTGAAACTAAATTCCAAATTTGCCAAATACCCATACAATGTAGAAGAATATTTCAGGTGAATTGTTTTCCAATGATTGCTAATTGTTGGAGTTGCTAGTTCACTACTTTTTTGATTTGGCAATGAAAAATATCCGCCAAATATCAAACTGTCTTGTGTATCTATAATCCGAACAGAACGAACTTGAACGTTTAATGAGGGTATATTTTTTTTGTATTTATTGTAATTGATATGATAAAAACCTTTCTCTCCACCAAGTAAAATATTATATTCATCTATCGCATAAACGCATTCAAATCCACTCAACATTTTATTGGTTAACTCAGGTAAGTATATGACCATAGGTTTGCCTGTAGTATAATCAATTACCCCCAAAGTTTTTTCATGTATGAACCAGATATTCCCTTCTTTATCTTCGTACAAATAGCGAATACTCTCTTTTCCTAAAAGGTTGTTGTAGAATGTAGATAATTCAAATATATTTTTTGTTGCATTATAAACATACACACCTTTTTCGGTACCAACTACAATTTCATTTTTAATATGAAAAACATGGTTATTTAGAATAGAAGGCAATCCTTTATTTAACCCATAATTATATACTTGGTATTTGTTGTCAGAAGATTTTACTAATTTAAAAATTCCATGATAGGGATGTGATACCCAAATATTGCTGTTTACATCTATAACTAAAAACCTAGAAGATTCATCAAAACCAGCAATTGAGCCAATTGGAATCAACTGTTGATTGGAGTATTTAAATTCAAACAATCCTTTATAATTACCCGATATGATACCCGGTGATGGAAAGGTGGATGAAGTTGGAATAAAATTCCAAAATCCAGGCAATGAATTTAGCAGATTGGCTTTATTGTTGTTAATTAAAAAAGCGCCTTCATGATGGCCTAATAACAGTTGGTTATTAATTACTGCTAATTTCCAAGATTGACCTTTTGTATTGGCTACCAAAGAAAAAATCCCTTTACTAAAACTTATATCCTGATAAGGCTGAATGGGAACACTGTATAGTCCATTTGAAGTACCAATAAATAAACTTTTATTGTGTAAAACAGTAGTATAGCCCGATTCGTCGAGTAGTAATGGAGATATATGTTTAATTGAACTGTTATAAGCAATAAAATCAATACCATTGTTTACCCCGAGCCATAAATTTTTTGACTTATCTAAAAAAATGCTAAGGATATTATCGTTTTGCAGACCTTCTGTTCTTGAAAAACGTTGAATGATATTTCCTTTTTTATCTATTATATAAACGCCGCCATTACTAGTTGCCAAAGCTGCCCATGCAGAATTAATTGATACGGCAGCATATATACGTTCATTTTCAAATACAGCAGTATTGGGCGTGTTTATTTTTGAAATTTGCTGATTGTGCAAACAATAAATACCATTTTTTAAGGTAGTAATAATGGCAGAATCATTGTTTAATGTTAATAAACCTGTAACAGGATCATTAATCGGTAAAGGATTGGTTACTTGCAAAGGCATCCAATTGTCATTATTGAAAACCATTAATCCAACTTTGTAATCATGCGCATAAATTTTTTCATTATGTACCGATAGAAACGACCATTCTGTTGGTGCATGATGAACTGCTACTTTTTCGTCATTAAATTCAAATATTTTATTAAGTGTTCTAAAATAAACCCGATTTTTTAGGTTCACTATATCCCACACATCACTAAATGATTGATATTTGACCGGAATATTAGCAACAAGCGAATGGTATATAAGTTTCCCGTACTGGTTTGGTTCAAAATAGCCTAATTCATCCTGCCCACCCACATAAATCTTTCCGTCTTTGCCAATTTCTACCGAACGTACAATGGTTTTATTAGGCAAAGGATGTAATACCCAGTTTATACCATCGAAGGTTAAGAGTCCTTCATTATTGGCAACATAAATCACCCCATTAACATCTTGTTTAAAATCCCAATTCTGTAAGCCAGCATTATAGGAAAATTTAGAGTAATTAATTACCTCTGGAAAGCCCAATGTGTTTTGCCCAATTACCATTAATGGCATGAACATCAGCATGAAAATAATTTTTTTCAAATGGCAGCATTTAGTATTGTGAATATACTAAAAATATTATTGATGTAGTAATGATGTAATCTATTTGATTAAAAATCAATGCTTTATATTTTTTGATGTAGTAATGATGTGGCAATTTATTTTAAAACTGTAGGGGGTAAGAATACTTTTACAACCTCTAACGAGAGTCATTATTCATTAAAACGATTGCATTATGAAGCTAAAATTCTTGCTATGTCTTGTATTAATTACAGGTAGCTTTCTTCAGCAGGCATTAGGACAAAATCTTACTGTCTCTGGCCGGGTGAAGAATAAAATTACTGGGGAACCATTGGCGGGCGCCACGGTTTCGGTAGATGGAAGTTCTACCATTAAAACAACAGATGCCGAGGGGCAATTTACCCTAACATTAACAAAAGGTGCCAAATTAACGGTTTCTTATGTAGGGATGATTGCACAAAAACTTACTGTTGGAAGTGCAGCAACACTAGAAATTAACCTAGAATTAGATGCTGCCAATTCATTAACAGATGTTATTGTAGTGGGCTATGGAACGCAAAAAGTAACAAAGGTATCCGGCGCAATTTCAACCATTAAAAGTGCGGATATAGAAAAACTAAAACCTGTTAGAACTGAAGAAGTATTGCAAGGAAGGGCTGCAGGGGTTAACGTTATTCAAAGTGGTTCTCCAGGTGCTAAACCAACAGTTTTAATAAGAGGTATTCCTTCTTTTTCAGGTACAGATCCGGTAGTTATCATCGACGGTATTCCACAAACACTTACCGACTTTAATTCAATAAATGCAAGTGACATCGAATCGATCAATGTATTGAAAGATGCTGCTACTACTGCTATTTATGGGGTAAAAGGTGGTAATGGCGTAATTGTTGTTACTACTAAAACAGGCCGTAAAAACCAAAAAACCGATATTTCGGTAAACAGTAATTATGGAATGCAGGAAGTAATGAATATCATTGGAGTACTAAATGCATCGGAATATGCAGCTATCATCAACGAGGGTAGTACTGTTGCTGGTGGTAATGTTGTATTTACTGATCTTACTAAATTTGGTGTAGGTACCAATTGGCAAGACCAGGTATTTAAAAAAGCAACTTTTCAAACACATAATATTACGGCTAAGGGCGGTAGTGATAAAATGACGTATTTCCTTTCGGGAAGCTACCTAAACCAAGGCGGTATTGTAGGGGGTGATGCTAAATCTACATTTATTAGAGGAAATATTACTGCAAACTTAAGCTTCGATATAAGTGCTAAGTTGAAATTATTTTTAAATACAACTGCAGTAATACTCGATTCAAAAGGAGTACAAGAAAATTCATTCAATAGTATTATTGGCAGCGCTTTAAACTTCGATCCAACCGTTTCGGTAAACAATACAGTTGCCAATACAGTTGGTCAATATGGTTTTAGTAATTTATTGTTGTCGGAAATATTTAACCCACTTACCAAACTAGATAACACCTATAATAAAAACATAGGCAATAAACTATACGGTAAATTTGAAATGCAATATGATGTATTCAAAAATTTAAAATTAACTAGTCGTTTTGGGTATACTAAATACGATGGCAATGCTAAAAACTTTACACCATTGGTATTTTATGGCCCATTGAATGTTGACAATAGTATGAATGCAGATGGTTCTGCTGTAACAGGAAAACACAATAGTGTAGCACATGAAAAAACAAGCAATTTCAATTATACATTCGAAACATTTGCCAATTACAACTTCAAAGTAAAAGAAAACCATCATTTTGAAACAGTACTTGGTTTTTCTATTGCAAAAGTATCGGGAAATGCCGCAGGTGCTACCAGACAAGATGTGCCATTTAATTCATGGGAATTTGCCGACTTTACTGCTGCTGTAGGTAACAATGTTGCTACCAACACCAATGCATTAACCGGTTATTATTATCAATACTTCAGAAGAAATCTTTCTTACTTTACTAGAATTAACTATGATTTTAATGATACCTATCTGGCTTCATTTACTGCCAGAAGAGATGGTTCGTACGCTTTTGGTATCGACAATAAATATGCAAACTTTTATTCGGGATCATTGGGTTGGGTAGCTTCTAATGAAAAATTCTTCCATTCTAAATGGATTGATTATTTAAAATTCAGAGGAAGTTATGGATCAATTGGTAATGAAAATGTGAGTCCGCAATATGTAAGCATCATCAATGGTGGCCCAAGTTATGGCCCAACTGCCAATAGTAATGGGTATAATTTTTCTGATGTGTTTTATGCAGGTTCAACAGTAGGTTCTGCTGCCAATAACGCATTAAAATGGGAGAAGCAATTGCAATTGAATGCTGGATTTGACATTACTTTTTTACATAAAAAATTAACTTTATCAGCCGATTATTTCCAAAAGAAAGTAAGTGGTTTATTGTTTACACCTTCTGCCTCTTTGTATTTAGGAACAGTTCCAATACCAACAGCAAATATTGGTTCAACCAAGAGCAATGGGATAGACCTTACACTTGGCTATAATGAAACCATTGGTAAATCACTTAAATTAAACACTTCACTTACATTTACTACAGCTAAAAATGAAGTAACAGCAACCAACGATGATGGAACCGCTAAAATATTGGGCGGTGGCTATTTCAACGGTCAATCTCAAACAGTTACTGTTTTTGAAAAAGGATTTACACCCGGTTATTTTTATGGTTATAAAACAAATGGATTATTTCAAACAGTTGCTGAAATAGCTGCTGCTCCTACACAAACTGGCGCAGTACCTGGTGACATACGTTATGTTGATGTAAATGGTGATGGCGCAATTACTGCTGCTGATAAAACAAAAATTGGTGATCCATTCCCTCAATTCACATTAGGTTGGAACCTTAATTTATCCTACAAAAATATAGATTTAAGCGTATTTACTTATGCATCTATTGGGAACGATCTTTATAGAGCATACGAAAGAAATGCCAACTACTCTAACAAATATAGAAGTGTATTGGCCAGATGGACAGGTGAAGGATCTACCAATGATGCCAGAAACCCTAGATACTCTTTCACAGATGCAAATAGCAATATTCGCGTTTCTGATAGATATGTAGAAGATGGATCATTTGTTAAGATAAAAAATATTCAATTAGGTTATACATTTCCTGCTTCTATAACCAATAAGTTAATGAACAGATTGCATGTATATATTCAAGTAAGAAATGCATACACGTTTACCAAGTATTCTGGTTTCGATCCTGAAATTGCAGGCGGAATTTTAGATACTGGTATCGATCGTGGCGCATATCCGCAAGCAAGAACGTATGCTTTTGGCTTAGATATTAAACTTTAAATCTTACTAAAAAATTATTATCATGAAGATCTTAAATAAAAAAATACTCAGCCTAGCATTCTTATCGATTATGGCTGTGTCTTGTAAAAAATGGGTGGATTATAATCCGCATGAAGATTATGTGATCACAGAACAAGATTACTTGAAATCTGAAACCGATTACAGAACCATGTTGGTAAGTGTTTACACGCCATTACAATGGTTAAATCAAGCGGTGCCTGTAGGTGAAATCGCCTCAGATAATGCAGTGTCGGGTGGTGAAAATGCGTCTGATGTTTTGTCGCTACAACAAATAGACGACTATACCCATACTTCTGTTAATTCTACATTAGAAGAATTGTGGAAATCGGCGTATGAAGGTGTTAATAGAGCCAACTATATGCTTCAGTATAAAAATACCAATTTAGCTGGCGATAAGATTGAATTTGCAGGAAAAGATGCCATGTATGGTGAAGTATATTTCTTAAGAGCATACTACTATTTTACGCTAGAAAAGTTTTTTGGAAATGTACCCTTGTTTACCGATAAGAGATTGAGTTTGTCGGATTCAAAAACATTAAAAAATGCTACTAAAGCTCAAGTATATGAACAAGTAGAAAAAGATTTAACTGAAGCTATTAAAGTGTTACCGGCTACACAAGTGCAAAAAGGAAGAATTACCAAATACGCTGCACAAGCCTTATTAGGTAAGGTGTATTTATATCAAAACAAATTTGATTTAGCAGCTGCTATGTTAGACAATGTAATAAACTCCAATGCATTTAGTTTAGTTACAAATTATGCTTCTATGTTTTTAGCTTCAGGAGAAAATGGTGCTGAATCTATTTTTGAAATTCAATACTCCAACAATTCTCCTTATTACAATTGGGGAGGTGCAACCAGAGGTCAGGGTAACTATGCTATTCAGCAATGTGGTATTAGAGGATTAAATGGATCTGATGCAATGCCTTATGCTGCTGGCTGGAGTACTAACTTGCCTACTCAAAATTTAGCTAGTGCATTTGCAGCTGGTGACCAAAGAAAAGCAGCTACTATTTTAGATATTGAAGCTTATAAAACTGCAAACCCTGGTTTAAATATCACTTATCAAGTAGCTCCTTATAAAAATACTGGATTGTATAATCAGAAATATTTGCCTCGCAAAGGAGAAACATCTGGTCAGGTAGAATTGAATTACCTCAATAATTTTAGAATCATTCGCTATGCCGATGTATTGTTAATGGCAGCCGAAGCTTATAACAGAGCTGCAACAGCTAATGATACCAAAGCGCAAGATTATGTAAATAAAGTACGTGAGCGTGCATTTGGAGATCAATTGCACAAAATTACTGCTACTGGTACTACTTTACGCCAAGCAATATGGGATGAAAGAAGACTAGAGCTTGCAATGGAAGGTGATCGCTTTTTTGATTTGGTAAGAACAGGTCAAGCTGCTTCAAAAATTACTGGATTTAAAGTAGGAAAACACGAGTTGTTTCCTATACCTCAGCAGGAAATAGAAATTTCAGGATTGGTACAAAATCCAGAATATTAATCACTAACGCTTAAAAGAATGTTATGAAGATTATAAAAAATATTTTAAGTATTGCAATTGTATTGCTTACGCTTACAGGCTGTAAAAAAGAGTACACAGATACTTCTTTTGTAGATGCAGCATTAGCTCCGGATAAACTAACCGCTCTTTTCACTATTACCCAAGACAATACAGGCTTGGTTACAATTACTCCTAATGGAGAAGGTGCTGTATCTTATGATGTATACTTTGGCGATGCTACAACTACTCCTGTAAAAGTTGCTGCAGGAAAAAGTACGCAACACACCTATCCAGAAGGGATCTATAATGTAAAATTAGTAGCTTACAACCTAACAGGTAAAACAACAGAAGCTACACAAAAATTAACTGTTTCATTTAAGGCGCCAGAAAATGTGGAAGCTAAAATTGATATAGATTTAGTGAATAATTTTAAAATTAATGTAGCCGCCAAAGCCAACTATGAAACTTTCTTTAAAGTATATTTTGGTGATGTGTCCAATGAAGTACCTGTATCATTTGTAGAGGGCCAATCGGTAAGTCATACATACACTAAAGTGGGAACATATACAGTTAAAGTGGTTGCATTAAGTGGTGGAGCAGCTACTACCGAAGTAACCAAATCTATTACAATTGTTGACCCGGTTTTACTCCCCTTAACTTTTGAATCGGCAACGTTAAAGTATACGTTCAATAATTTCGATGGCGGACAAATTACGGTGATAGACAATCCTCAATCTGGTGGAATTAATACCAGTGCTAAAGTGGGTAAGATGGTAAAAAGTGCCGGACAGCCTTGGGGCGGTAGTGTTATACCATTAAGTGCACCCATTGATTTTTCTACCAATAAAATTGTTAGAATGAAAGTATACTCACCTAGAGTGGGTGCTAAAGTGTTGTTGAAAGTAGAAAATGCTGCCGACGGAAATATTAATTTTGAAAAAGAAGTGTCTACTACTATGGCTAATGCCTGGGAAGAATTGGGATTTGATTTTAGTACCATTAATACCTCAAAAACGTATCAAAATGTGGTGCTGATTTTCGATTTAGGCACCATGGGCGATGGATCAGCAAATTTCACATTCTTGTTTGATGATATTAAGTTATCTAATACCATGCCTTCTACACAAATTGATTTACCTGTAACATTTGATGCAACTGGTGTAAACTATTCAGTAACCGATTTTGGTAACAACCAAACTATTGATGGAGTAGATCCCACAGATGCAAACAATAAAGTTAAAGTAACTACCAAATTGTCTGGCGCCGAAACATGGGCCGGTACAACAATTGGAACAGCTGCGGGTTTTGCCAAAGCTATACCCATTTCAGCATCTTCTTCTTTAATGAGTGTAAGAGTGTATTCACCTGCTGCAGGTTTAAAAATCAAATTAAAAGTTGAAGACCATAACGATAATACCAAATCAGTAGAAACCGATGTATTCACTACTGCAGCAAATGCTTGGGAAACTTTAGTTTTTGATTTTAATAGCCCTTCAGCTGGTACTGCTGCTATGAATAGCGCATTTACTTACGATAAAGCTTCTATATTCTTCGACTTTGGAAATGCTGGTACTGGTAAAGTTTTTTATTGGGACGATGTAATGATTGCTGTTAATCCCAATGCTGTTATCCTACCACTTACTTTTGAGTCCGCTACCGTTGGCTACACTTTCAATGATTTTGATGGAGGTAATTCAACCGTAGTAAATAACCCCAATAAATCTGGAATAAACAACAGTAACAAAGTGGGAAAAATGATTAAGAATGCCGGACAAGTTTGGGGTGGAAGCTGGATTGGATTAGCCAACCCGATTGATTTCTCTACGAAGAAAACATTTAAAGTGAAAATATTTTCACCACGAGTAGGTGCAAAATTATTATTAAAAGTAGAAAATCAAACAGACGGCAATATATTCTACGATAAAGAAGTTGCAACAACTACCGCCAATGCATGGGAAGAATTAACGTTTGATTTTAGTGCAATTAATACATCTAAATCGTATCAAAAAATAGTATTGATTTTCGACTTAGGTACAGCAGGTGATGGATCTGCCAATTTCACCTATTTGTTTGATGATATTACCCTTAATTAATCTTAAAAGCTAAAGACATGTTCAATAAAATAAAAACAATCTTTACCATATTGCCATTAACAGCGCTCCTTTTTTTGGGTTGTAAAAAAACGGAGTACACTTTTGGTTCTATTAAAGCACCTAGTAACCTTACCTTAACAGCTGTTGTTGCAGGAGTTGATGTAGCTAATCCAAATGGCAATGGTACTGGGGCGGTAACAATTACTGCTAATGCTGCCAATGCACTTACCTACAACATTGATTTTGGTGATGGCAAAACGCAAGTGGTACCATCTGGCACATTAACCTATAAATACGCTACACCTGGTATCAACGAGTATACCATCACAGTAAATGTTGTAGGAACGGGCGGCGCTATTTCAACCATCAGTAAAAACGTAAAAGTGTATGTTGCATTTGAAATACCTGCCGATATTGTTGCTGCTTTAACCAATGGATCTTCAAGAACATGGGTTACTGATAAAGACGCACCCGGACACTTTGGTGTTGGGCCAGCAAGCGATTTTGCACCAAATTGGTATTCAGCAGCTCCTAATTCAAGAGATGCTTGTGCTTACGATGATGAAATTACTTTCACTAAAGATGCGTTGAATAATATTACCATGACTGTTGACAATAAAGGTCAATCTTTTTTAATTGAAAAATCCACATCGTTCTATGGATTGAGTGGTGGAGACGCATGTTATAATCTAGTTACAACTGCACCGCGGAAACTTTCATTTATGAATGCCACTTCTGCTTCTACTTCTGCTAACTCAACTAGAATTCAGTTTGTTGTGCCAGGTAATGGAATCATTAATTTCGGAACAGGTGGTACTGAATACGAAATTTTATCAATTTCTGCAACCAATATACACTTAAGAAATATTGGGGCAGATGGTAACTCATGGTATCAAAAGCTTAAAGTAAAATAGCAAGAATGAAATACTTGTTTAATTTAGTATGGATAACATCTTTCTTACTGCTTTCATGCAGTAAGAAAGATGAACCAACTCCAGAAATTGTGCCTACCAATCTTTCTGTTTCTGCAACAGTAAGTACCGATAATAGTGGCAATGTGGTATTTGTTGCATCTGCAACCAATGCGAATACTTATGAGTACGATTTTGGGAATGGTATTTTTCAAACCGTTGCCAATGGCAATGTAACCTATAAATACCCCGCTTCAGGAACTTATACTGTAAATGTAATTGCAAAAAGCGCTAACGGAAAACAAATTAGCAAATCCATTCAAGTAATTGTTACTGTTAGTTTATCTCTTATTTGGTCTGAAGAGTTTAATACTGCCGGTAATCCTGATGCTGCAAAATGGAGCTATGATATTGGAACAGGATCGGGTGGTTGGGGCAATAATGAATTGCAATATTATACCAATAGAACAGATAATGCTAGTGTTTCAAACGGCACCCTTAAAATAACCGCTGCCAAAGAAAATTATAATGGAAGCGCTTACACTTCTGCCCGATTAATTACCAAGGATAAATTTTCTTTTAAATATGGTAAGATTGAAATAAGTGCTAAGATGCCAGTTGGTGGTGGAACATGGCCAGCTTTATGGATGTTGGGATCTAATATAAATGCTGCAACATGGCCTGCATGTGGCGAAATAGATATTATGGAACACAAAGGCAATGAGCTGAATAAAATTTTTGGTACCGTACACCATCCTGCAAAATACGGCGCTAATGCAGATGGAGGTAATGTTGTAATTACCAATGCTACCACTTCTTTTCATAAATATGCTGTTGAATGGAATGCACTCTCCATTAAGTTTATAGTAGATGATGCAGTTTTTTATACTGTAGCCAATGCAAATACTTTGCCATTTAATCAACCATTTTTTATTTTGTTAAATGTAGCAATGGGAGGAAATTTTGGTGGAACAATTGACCCATCATTTACTACAGGAACAATGGAGGTAGACTATATAAGAGTTTATCAATAATTTGCGCCCGAAAAATTTAATCAATATTATTTAAATAAAAATAGGTAACAACCAATATTGTAATGAAGCAGACAAATCGTTTAACTAATATCTTATTTTTAATATTATTAATTTCATGCAAATTTTCTGTTGCACAAACTGGTTATCACCAACTTGTATGGGCTGATGAGTTTAATAAAGCAGGCTTACCGGATTCAACAAAATGGGGTTATGATATTGGACGAGGTTGCCCCAATATTTGCGGTTGGGGTAATAATGAATTGCAATATTATACAGTTGCACAAAAACAAAATGTTCGTATTGAAAATGGCCATTTAATTATTGAAGCCAGAAAAGAACGTAAAGAAGATGCTAATTACACTTCAACCAGATTGATTTCAAAAAATAAAGGCGACTGGAAATATGGCAGAATAGTTGTTAAAGCTAAATTGCCTAAAGGAAGAGGTATATGGCCTGCAATATGGATGCTTCCCACCGATTGGGAATATGGTGCTTGGCCCAATAGTGGAGAAATAGATATAATGGAAAATGTAGGGTATTGGCCAGATTCAGTTTTGGGTACAATTCATACCGGAGCATACAATGGAATGTTGGGTACCCAAAAAACAGAAGGTCTACACTATAAAGACCTTTCTACAGCTTTTCATGAATATAGTATTGAATGGAATAAGGACTCAATTTCCTTTTTTGTTGATCAAAAAAAATACCAGGTTTTCATAAATGATCATAAAGGATTTAAAACTTGGCCTTTCGATAAACGGTTTCATTTACTAATTAATATTGCAGTAGGTGGTAATTGGGGAGGAAAATATGGAGTAGATGATTCAATCTTTCCACAGAAAATGGAAATAGACTACATACGAATTTATCAGTAAAAATTAAAAGGGTTGCGCTGTAACTATTCTGTAACAACGCAACCCTTTTTAATTGTATTCAAGTGAAAATACTTTAACAATACTAATATATCTTTCCTTCTTCTGCTATACCCAACTCTTCTACTTCCCCCATTTCCTTTAAATAATTAAAAACTTTATTTGCTTCTTCTTCATCAATTTTTCCAATAGCTACGCCTACATGCACTAGCACAAAATCTCCTATTGTTACATCTGTAACCATGCACAAATTTACTTGTTTTATAATTCCGCCAAATGAAACCTTGCCCGTTCTAAAAGTATCGTCTGGCGCATCGATTGAAATGATTTTTCCGGGTATTGCTAAACACATACTATTTTATTTTATGCAAATGAAGCAACAATTTTTTCTTGATTTATGGTTGAAGATAAAGATTGCTGTTGTTCAATTTCAAAACAAGCCAATTGTCCAAACCCAATGCATTCGTCATTCGGACTTAATTGTTGATGCAAATAAAGTGTTGACTCTTCCGATAATTCCCGCAAAATTAAATCTACCAATAATGCATTTTGAAAAACACCACCACTAAATGCAATATGCGAAATATTTAATGATGCGGCAACTTGTTTAACAACATGACTTAGCGAATTAAATATTTTCCACGCTATATCAGCTGCAGGCATTAAATCATTTACATCAATCATTACCTGCTCTACAAAAGGCTCCCAGTTTAATTCATTGTTTTCAAATGGCATTATGTAATTGGAGGCTGAATGATTTTTTGAACTACGTGCCAATGCTTCTAACAACATAACAGCTTCTCCTTCATAACTGTGCTTGGATTTAACACCTATGATGCAAGCCAATCCATCTAAAAACCTACCCATCGAACCACTCCATACTTGTTGATTTTTTTTGATTAATTGTTGAAAATAGCCCCATTCTGTTGTAGAAAAATAGCTCGATAATAATTCTTGGTATTGAGGAAATTTATGCAACAAACTGAGGGCAGATAATCGGGGCTCTTTACTCATTTTATCTCCTGCTAATTGAGGAAAATATTTTAAGTGTGCAACACGTTCCATAATTCCATGATGGTATACAAAAAACTCACTACCCCATATTTTTTTATCATCCCCGTAACCGGTGCCATCCCAAATAACACCTAATACTTTGTATGGACAATTAAGTAAATGATTTTCTGCAAGTACTGCGCCAAAATGCGCCTTATGGTGTTGAATGGTTATTGTACGATTGCATTTAAATTTATTTGAAAATTCTTTTGCATTAATAGAAACAAAATAAGAAGGATGTGCATCTAATAAAACAATTTTAGGTTCAGATTGCATGAGCCCTAGTAAATGAATAAGCGTATCTGCATAATTTTCTTGAGATTCTACAACACTTTGATCGCCTAAAAACTGACTGACAAATACATTTTTTTGATGACTAATTGCAAATGAACTTTTCAATTCGCCACCTGCAGCAAAAATAGTATTGTGTAAAGTAGTAAATGGATTGTGAAAATAATTGAGCGCCAAACCTCTACTTCTTCTTAAAATTATTTTTTCTTCCAATTCAGTATATTGTAATACACTATCATCTTGTGGAATAAGAATTTCTCTTTCATAGGATAAAATAAGATCTGCCACGTCAAACAAATTACCCATTGCATCATTGTCTTTGTATATAATAGGTGCACCACTAATATTTGCACTCGTTGCAATTAAGGGCTTCCCAAAATGCGAAGATATTAAATACAATAATGGAGTAGAAGCAATCATTATTCCAATTTTGTCTAATCCTGGCGCAATGAGTTCTTTGCAAATGTTATTACCCACATTGTTTTTTGTTTTGCATAAAACTATTGGCGCGGCTTTACTTTCTAATGCAATTTTTTCACATGAACGTATATGTACATCTTTAGATGCCATTGTAGTATCGGTATACAATACAGCCAATGGCTTTGTTGGCCTGTTTTTTCTATCTCTTAAGGCTTCAATAGAATAATGATTGGTTGCATCACAAACTAGTAAGTAACCTCCAATGCCTTTTAGTGCGATAATATGTCCGGCATTTAATACATTTACCATGTGATTCAACTTCCCATCCTCAGAACAATGGTGTTCTTCTGAAGTAGAGTAATGCAGGTGTTTTTTTATTGCACAGGCATAACATGAGTTGGTTTGACTATAATACCTTCTGTTAGTAATTGTATTGTATTCTTCTCTACAAGAATCGCACATCGATAAATAGTGCATCGTAGTATGTGCTCGATCATATGGTAATGCCGCTGTAATAGAAAATCGAGGGCCACAGTTTAAGCAAGTAGTAAATGCATATTCAAAACGCTTATTACCCTTTTCTATAATTTCATTTTTACAATCATTACAAATGGCAATATCTGGTGTTAACAATAAGTCAGGTATTCCTTCTTGTGAACTTTGTTGTATAATAAAACCTATATAGTTTTTATTTGAAATTAATGAAATCTTGTGCGCTGTAATAATTGCATTATCGGGTGGATTCGATAAAATAAATTGATAAAATTGTTTCGCAATTCTTTTATTAGCGTTGAACTCAATAATAACACCATTAATAGAATTGTTTACAAAACCATTCACATTCATTTCTTTAGCCAACCTTAATATAAATGGCCTAAAACCCACACCTTGTACCAAGCCTTTAATATGTATTCGATAAGTATTTATCATCATGCTATTATTTCTGGAACCAAAAATTTTGCTTTCAACCAATTGTACCATTCTTTCAATCCCGCTCCGGAAGTACAGCTCACTTCAATAATTTCTAATGAATGATTTACTTTCTTTGCATTTTCTTTTACCTTATTAATGTCGAATGGAACGTATGGCAATAAATCGATTTTATTAATAATACAAAGTGTAGAAGAATAAAACATGTCGGGATATTTCAGTGGTTTATCATCACCTTCTGTTACACTTACAATTACAACTCTTTCTTTTTCGCCTAAATCGAACATTGCTGGACAAACTAAATTACCAACATTCTCAATGAATAAAACGGTATTGTCTTTTAGTTTCATTCCCTGAAGTGCGTGTACAATCATGTGAGCATCTAAATGGCAGCCCTTGCCAGTATTTATTTGCGTTACTTGTGTGCCAGTTGCATGAATACGATCTGCGTCATTGGTGGTTTGTTGATCTCCTTCAATCACTGCAAAACCAATTTCATATTTTAAATCACTTAATGTTCTTTCTAATAAAGTAGTTTTGCCAGACCCTGGCGAACTCACCAAATTTAAAGCCAAAATATTTTTAGCTTCAAAACAGCCACGATTTCTTTCAGCTAATAAATTGTTTTGATAAAGCACATCTTTTTCTACATCTATAATTGTTTTTTGAGAAGCATGTGTATGGCTTGATAAATCTTTCAATTGATGGCTCCTTTCTTCACCAATACAATGTAATGTGCTGCCTCCGTAAGAATCACAACCACATGTTGCACACATAAAAAATATTTTTAAAATTTATATTAAGACACAACGAGTGATTTTACTTTTAACTCTTTGCCTTGAATTATATTTATTAGATGTTCTCCGCAAACCGGACAAGCATCAAAATATTGTTGTATTTCAAATGATGCACTACAATCTATACAAATTGCTTTTCCTTCAATTCTGTTAATAGTAAGTGTAGCATTTTGTAGTATAGAGTCTTCAACAGCTTGTTTCCAAGCAAAATCAAAGGCATTCATTTCTATACCACTTAAAGCGCCAACATCCAATTCTATTTCATCAACCAATGTTGCATTTGCATTTGTTGCTTGTTGCGTTGCAATATCAATGATGCTCATTACTATTGATAGTTCATGCATTGTCTATTTTTGGGCTTTAAATTTTTCTTTATTGATAAATCGAAACATTGCATATAGTATCACAATACTTCCAAGTGTAATGACAGCATGAGAAGGTGCAGTAAAATAATGTGTGATTGTATATCCATCGGTTTCTCCATGACCTGGATGCGCCTTAGTCATTAATGGAAAAATAAGTATAATAGTAAAGTGTATAGTGGTCGAAATATTTTTCATTTGTTAATGATTGTTTGATGCAAATTAATTTTATTCATCAGTCTTATTTATGACTTAACTCATAAAATCAAATGAGATTTAACATAAAATCAAATGAAAATACTAGTTAGCTTCGATTAGCTCTTTTAACTTTTAAAATTTGTTAGCATGACTAGCGATACAATACTCCCGCAGCCTACGTATTATGACGAGGTACAAAGAAAAGGTTATACACGAAGAGACTTTGTACAATTTGTAAGTATGATGACAGCTTTTATCGGATTAGAACAATCTGCAATTGGTCAAGTTACTAAAGCGTTAGAATCCAAGCCACGGATCCCAGTTATATGGTTGCACTTTCAAGAGTGTACATGCTGCAGTGAAAGTTTTATTCGATCGTCGCATCCAATTGTTGCAGATATATTGTTAGATAAAATTTCTTTAGACTATACCGAAACTTTAATGGCAGCTTCTGGCACGCAAGCAGAAGATGCATTAAAACATACCATGACAAAATATAAAGGGCAGTATATGCTTTGTGTAGAAGGTAGTGTACCATTGGCTGCAGATGGAGTATATTGTATGATAGGTGGTAAAACATCGTTGCAAATTTTAGAAGAAGCAGCTGAAGGAGCAGCTGCTATAATCGCTTGGGGAAGTTGTGCAAGTAATGGATGTGTGCAATCTGCAAAACCTAATCCCACAAAAGCTACTCCTATTCATAAAATTATTATGAACAAACCAATTATTAAAGTGCCCGGTTGTCCGCCAATTGGTGAAGTGATGGCTGGTGTAATTGTTCACTATTTAACTTTTGGAAGAATTCCGGAATTAGATAAGTTAGGTAGACCAAAAGCATTTTATAGCAAGCGAGTACATGATAGTTGTTATCGCAGACCATTTTATGATGCAGGATTATTTGTAGAAACTTTTGATGATGAAAATGCTAAGAAAGGTTATTGCTTGTATAAAGTTGGCTGTAAAGGGCCTTCTACCTATAATGCTTGTGGAGTAATGAAATGGAATGGCGGAACTAGTTTTCCAATTCAATCTGGTCATCCATGCATTGGATGTAGTGAAGAAAATTATTGGGACAATGGCAGATTGTATGAAAGAGGCTCATCCTTTGCCGGTTTTGGCATTGAAGCTAGTGCAGATACTTTAGGCAAAATAGCATTGGGTGTAACAGGCGCAGCTATAGTTGGCCATGCTGTTGCTACCAATATTGGTAAATCTACTTTAATTCATGAACACCAAGAAGAAGGCATAAAAAGTGAACAAGCGTTAAATGATTAACTAACCACATTCAACTAATCATATGAGTAAAAGAATAGTTGTTGATCCCATCACCCGAATTGAAGGCCACTTAAGGATAGAAGCAGATATTGAAAACGGAAAAATTATTAACGCATACAGCAGTGGTACTATGGTGCGTTTACTAGAAGAAATCTTACGTGGTAGAGACCCAAAAGATGCGTGGGCATTTGTAGGAAGAGTATGTGGTGTATGTACTTCCATCCATTCACTCACTTCAGTCCGATCGGTAGAAGATGCACTAGACATAACAATTCCACCCAATGCAGAGTTGGTAAGAAACATTATGTTTTGTGCACAATACATGCACGATCATGTAGTACATTTTTATCATTTACATGCGATGGATTGGGTAGATGTAGTAAATGCATTAAAGGCCGATCCTAAAAAAACATCGGAGTTGGCACAAAGTATTTCTAAGTGGCCAAAAAGTTCACCAGGCTTTTTTAGTGACATACAGGCCAGAATTAAAAAATTTGTAGACAGTGGTCAATTAGGTATTTTCTCCAATGGTTATTGGGGGCATCCTGCTTATAAACTACCCGCAGAAGTAAATTTAATTGGCTTAGCACACTATTTAGAAGCGTTAGAATGGCAAAAAGAAATCGTAAAAGTTCATGCCATATTTGGTGGTAAAAATCCACATCCTAATTATCTGGTTGGAGGCATGGCATGCGCAATTGGCATTGATGATGTAAGCGGAATTAATGCAGAACGCCTAGCTTATGTAGGTCAGTTGTTGCAAGATGGAAAAGAATTCATTGAACAAGTATACATTCCCGACTTAATGGCTATTGCATCATTTTATAAAGATTGGGGCGCCATAGGCGGTGGCTTAGGAAATTATTTGGTATATGGCGATTTGCCTACAAATGGGTATAGAGATCCATCAAGCTATAAATTTCCTGTAGGTGCAATTTTAAATAGAGACATTAGTACAATACACGATGTAGATTTGAAGAAGGAAGATGAAGTGCAAGAATTCATTACGCACTCCTGGTATGAATATAAAGAAGGCGATAAAAAAGGATTGCATCCTTGGAAAGGTGAAAGTACAATTAAATATACCGGTCCTAAACCACCTTTTGAACATTTAAATACCGATGAAAAGTACAGCTACCTTAAAACACCTCGTTGGAAAGGAAATGCAATGGAAGTAGGACCACTGGCACGTGTATTAGTAGGATATGCAAGAGGAAGAGAAGATTTTAAAGCTGTGGTAGATAAGGCATTAAAAGATTTGAATGTACCAATATCTGCTTTATTTTCTACTTTAGGTAGAACTGCAGCAAGAGGATTAGAAAGTGTTTTAACCGCACAATGGGGCTTAGAATTTTATAATCAACTGTTGGCTAATATTAAAAATGGAGATACTAGAATGGCCGACATGACCAAGTTCGATCCATCTACTTGGCCAAAAACAGCATTGGGTGTTGGACACTCAGAAGCACCACGCGGCGCATTGGCACACTGGATTAATATAGAAGATCAAAAAATAGCTAACTATCAATTGGTAGTACCAACAACATGGAATGCTTCACCACGTGACGATAAAGGTCAAATTTCTGCATATGAATCGGCCTTATTAAATACGCCGGTGGCAGATGATCAACAACCATTAGAAATTTTAAGAACCATACACAGTTTTGATCCATGTATGGCATGCAGTGTGCATTTGTATGATGAAAATGGAAAAACCATCAGCAGAATAAGTGTAATGGGCGATTAACTTTTAAATTAATTGTATGGCAAGCAAATATTTACCTATTCACAAACTACGAAGAGTTTATGTTTGGGAATTGCCAGTGAGATTTTATCATTGGTTAAATGCTACAGTAATTATTGCATTAATAGTAACCGGATTTTTTATTGCGAATCCATTGGCATTAATGAGTAGTAAAGAAGCTACGAATCAATATACTATGGGCTGGTTCAGGTATATACATTTTGCAGCAGCCTATTTGTTTTTCTTTAATTTTTTGTTTAGAATTTATTGGGGATTTGTTGGAAATAAATATGCCAACTGGCGGCAATTTCTACCCATCTCTAAACAGTTTTTTCGGGAGATGTGGACAGTCTTTAAAATAGATATATTAATGTTCAAAAAAAACGGACAACAGCAAGATCATTTAAGCGTGGGACACAATGCAATGGCGGGGTTTATTTATTTTCTTACATTTCTAGCATTTTTAGTGCAATGTTTAACCGGATTTGGATTGTATGCTTCAATGTCGGGTTGGTGGTTTCCTAAATTGTTTGCATGGTTTCCTGCAATGTTAGGGGGAGATATGCTTACAAGGCAAATACATCATTGGTCGATGTGGTTTTTTATATTGTTTGCAATAATACATGTGTACTTGGTTTTTTATCATGATTATGTAGAGGGCAGGGGAGAGATCAGTAGTATGGGTGGAGGCTGGAAATTTATTGAAGAAGATGTGTTTGAAAAAGACAAACACCAAACACCCAATCCTAATAAATAATCAAAATAAAATTGTATGAGCAGCCAACAAAAAACATTGATACTTGGAATAGGCAATTATTTAATGGGCGATGAAGGCATTGGTGTTCATGTAGTGAATACAATGGAAAATGAAAACCTTCCTGCCAACGTTGTTGTTTTGGACGGAGGCACGGGAGGATTTCATTTATTAGATTATTTTTTGCAATACGATCATGTTATATTAATTGATGCTACATTAGATAATTATCCGGTTGGTACAATACGGTTGATTAAACCCAAATTTGCCTCCGATTTTCCTCCTGCTATGAGCACACATGATATTGGATTGAAAGATTTAGTGAGTGCCTTGCAATTATTAGATAAAATGCCGGATATCGTTTTGTTTGTGGTGAGTATTGAAACTATTCAACTACAGGGAATTGAATTAACTCCCGAAATAAAGGAAACAGTCCCAAAGATTATTAATCAAATTAATACCCTCGTAGAGACGCCATACTGGCGTCTCAATCATGCAATGTTGTACAATTAATAAACGCATGCTGGCGTTTCTGCAAAACATCTATTTTTGCTGTTCCTATTAGTTGAACAGCAAACAGATAATATTTTGAACGAAAAATTTAAACCACTTACTGGAATAAGGGCGGTAGCAGCTATAATGGTATTTCTATATCATAATAGAAAATATTGGAGAGAACATTTATCGGTGTTTGCTATGCAAAACTTAAATGAATTTCATGTAGGTGTTTCCTTGTTTTTTGTGTTGAGTGGATTTCTTATTGCATATACCTATCAAGATAAACCATTATTGTCTAAGTCGGCTTACTTTCAATACATCCTAATTAGATTATGTAGAATATTTCCGGTGTATATTTTAATCTTAACCATCTGCTATATCGATTTTGGTTTTCCTTTAGAAAGCAATAAAATAATATTTAATTATACGTTATTAAAGGGCTTTTCAGATGTATATAATTTAGATGCATTGCCACAATCGTGGACATTAACTGTAGAATTGTGTTTTTATTTTTTAGCACCATTTATTTATTGGCAAACCAATAAAAGCATTGCAGCAACTATTTTTTATTTGTTGCTATTAACCGCTATTTCATTTGCCATAGGTTATGGTTGGAAGTATTATTCCGGAAATCCGTATAGGTGGTTGTATGATTGGAAGTTTATATTGAATGGAACATTTTTTGGAAGATTTGTAGAGTTTTATGTGGGGGTATTAATGGCAGTGTATTTTAAAAAACAGCAAGCGCTGCAAAAAATCATTCATACAAAATATGTAACGGCAACTTTCTGCCTATTCATTTTTATGTTGATTTATTTAATCAGTAGTTTCGAAACAAATATCTTCGACCAGGGAACATCGCATCTGTGGGGTGTACTCATACGAAATTTAGTATTGCCCATTGCCATTGCCTTGTTTTTATGGGGATTAATAACAGAGCGCACCCTATTGAGTAGAGCGCTATCAAGCCGATTGGCAATATTACTAGGCAATGCATCGTATGTATTTTATTTGGTACATTTTGGTTATGTAAATAGAAGAATAATTAGTTTCCATTTATTTCCGGATAGAAATTTTATATTACTTTGGTTAGTGGCAATTGCCACCTATTGGTTGGTGGAAAAGCCGGTGTATGAGTGGGCGAGGAAAAAGATCAAGCAGTTTGTTTAAATGATTATTGAAGCCTTAACCTACATGTAAAGTGCTTAGGCTGGCCTTAATTTTGACTTTGTATTCATAAGTAGTTAAAAGTGTATTTGCCCCACACTTTTAACTACCAAAAAATGTAGTGAGAATGCACTTTTATTGAGTTATGTGAAAAATTGAAATCAATGCGTGGTTAGCTGACCTTTAGGAGCAAGTAGTATAAAATTATATATAATTTTAATATAATAGTCCAAACATCCATAAAGGAATAGCTTTCAACATAGGCATTTCTATATCATCTTTTACAATCCATGCATCTTCAAGGTGTTTAATTTGTTTGACGCTTTTTCCTTTACCCCCAACTTCAAAAGTATATTTATCGTTGATTATAAAATCGCCTTGTTTAGGCATTTGAACTGTGTAAAAGGGCACTAGTTGTGAGAGGAAAAAGGTTTCTCTGGCGTTGCCAATTTCTACGTTGTCTTCTGTTAATGCATACAGCAAAGTGCTGTTGTTCAAAAATATTTTTTCAGGTTTTTGTAGAACAATCGTGCTGATTCCTGCCGGAAATAATAATGAAATTATTTTAGCTTGTTCAAGATAGTGAAAGTAGTTATTTAAAGAGTTTCTGTGTATACCTGTTTTTTCAGCTAAGTTGCTGATGTTTGGTTTGAATGGTACTTGTTGTGCAATAACATAAATAAGTTGTAATAATTTTTTGGCATTGCGAATATCAAAATCTTGTAGTTCAGCCATATCAATTTCAACAATGGTTCTTATTAACTGATTGATTCGTTGGTGAACCGAAGAAAAGTCATCTAATCCAAATGGGTAGAAGCCAACTTTTAAATATTCAACAAAGTGCGCCAATGGCCTAAAATCATTCGGAATTGATTTGAGTAAATCCTGTGGATGATGCAGCAAATCATTTAAACTGAGCGGATTAATTTTAACGATATTTTTTGCCCATAAGTATTCTCTAAATGATAAGCCTGTTAATTCATACATTAATGCTCTTCTACTTAAATCGCCTGCCTGTGTAGTAATATCTATAATGGAAGAACCGGTAAATATTATTTTTATGGTTGGAAAAAAATCGTAAATATTTTTTATTTCAAGTGACCAGTTTTTATACTTGTGCACCTCATCTAAAACAATTACTTCCCCACCATTTTTATAAAAATGGTTGATGGTATCTTTTAATGTATGGAAAGTAAAATACAAATCGTCTAAAGAAAAATATACAGCCTTATTTGCTGGAACATGCAATTCTTTTAAATACTGAAGTAAAAGGGTTGTTTTTCCGGTACCTCTGGCTCCTTTAATACCAATTAATCGATTATTCCATTTAATAGTATTGAATAAATACCTTTTAAAATCTAATTGAGTACTATTGACTAATCTTTCGGATTGTTCCAATAAAATATCCATAATGCATAGTATGATGTGCAAATATAATTATAAAATGCACAATAAAATATGCAAAAAGTAATATAAATTGCACAATAGGATGTGCAAAATGGAATTTTTGATCGATCAATTATTGGAAAATGCGAATTAAAATATTGCAAATCAATTATTTATTAAAAATTCCACATACACAAATTAACCACTAAAACTATTTTTTGACTTTTTACTTTTGTATTTTGACTTTGCTTAAGTATTTCCGTTGAATTTGGTATTCAAAAAAGCGTTTATCAAACTCGGTTCTTTGTTTTTCAATCAATTCATCAGAAAGTCCGCTGTATGCATTGAATTTTCTATTTATAAGTTGAATAGCATTAGATCTGATGTTGTTTTGAATTTTAGTGTCTTTGTTTGCAATGCCCAGTACCTGATTCATTTGGGTTACGGAGGTCATATCATTTTTAGTAGTATTCGCAATGAGGAGATCCAGTAAACTTTTTTCAACCTCCGTTAAATTTTCTCTAAAAGAATTTGGATTGGCTACATAAATTTCAGGTACATTTTTATGGCCATTATGCATGTGCGAACCCATTAAAGTGGCAACTCTTTTATTGAGGCGTTTAATTTTATATAAAGCACCGCCAATAATGGATAGTATCAACACACTGCTGATAAGTATGGCAAGCAGTGTAGGGTTATAGTATAGTTGATGTATTTTACTTTTATTAAAAAAAACAGGAATATTGGTTTGAATAAGATCGGTTGGCAATAAAACAGTACTATCTATTAATCCACTTTGTGGGTAATAAAAAAACAATTTTTGTTGAATAGTATAGGTTAGAAGTTCATTACTATTGATATGAAGCTTAGCGTTAATTTCGTTTACTTTATTTTGTTGGATTTGCAGATAGGTATTGTTGTTCATGTCAAATAACAACAGATCGTTGTGATAACGAATAATCATCCCATATTGCGTATGAAAGGGAATGGGGTAAAAGTAAATGCGTTCTGGTTGTACAATGCTTTGGTTCATTAATTTAGGTTCGTCCCACCATGTTTTTGTTTGTAGATTTAAACATTGTACATAATAGGTGTCATCTTTTTGATATGAGCGGTCTTCAATTTTCTCCGGATTTTGGTAAATAAAATAGATGGCATGATGCGCTAAATCAAAGTATGGTTTAGCATGTCTATGAATCATGATTGGAACTGTAATATTGGTAGGAATAATATTCCACTCTCCTGTTTTCTCTTCAAAAAAACGCAAAGAGCCATTATAATTCCAATATCCGTATCCTCCCAAACTAAAAAGGGTGTCGTTATATACGAAGTTGAAGGCGCCAAAATTGTACCCATCAAAATTGGTGCTATCTATTCTTTTTATTTTATTTTCTGTTAATATTTTATATACTTTTCCGGTTCCTTCAATTTGAAAATGCAAATTGTTTTTATACCATAAGTAATTATGAAATTCATTAAACCCTTTTATATCTCCTGTTTTATTAGAAATGCGCATTAAAAAGGAGGTTGTAGCAACAACACCATTAAAATGTTGGTTTTGAAGTTGTTGATTTAGTTGATCGATTCCTATTTGCGAGTATGCTGAAATAGGGAAAATTACCAATAAGTTTCCGGTTAATAATACTATAATAAGTAATAAACGCATAATTAAAGTATAGCCAATTAATTAAAAGTAGTTAGTTGATGCTTTGAATTTTCTCGTTTTTTTAAAGCAAGCCTAAGAACTTCATGAAACAGGTATTTTAACTGATGAAACAATAAAATCAGTGTTAATTGGTGATTGATTTTTAGTATAGACATATCAAAAAAATGCTAAAAGCGGCAGTTTACTGCTTTGGTTTTTCAGTTAATAGATACTGCCAAAACTAATATGCTTGAATTAGATAGCCATAAAACCAAACAATAAATAAAATATTAAATTAATGTAAATAATATTGTTATTCAACTACATAGTTCTACTTTAATCTTTTTGATATTCTATTTTGATATGAATGATTGGTATCGGATATTAATTGATGGTGAGGGGTAATTTGGAGGGGAGTTTAAAGCGGTTCATGTACAATGACGCACCTACAGATTGTAGTTAATTTATATCCAAACCTAATAAAGCTAATATGCCAACAGAACAACATCCATTTACTTCCGGAAGGTGGCGGGAAAATATTAATGATGAAAATATTTTAAACCACTGGTTCATCAGTAGAAACGAAATAAACAAAGTATTGAGTTTTGGTTTTATGCCCAGCCAGGAAGTTGAAAGTATATTCTTAGGTACATTTCCTATTTGGGAAATTGTTTCCGGACCTAGAGGTAGTCAAAATCTAGAATTCTTTTATGGCAGTGTTGTAAATGATTTTTGGAATTGTTTGGGGAGTATATTCAATAGTAATGTATCTACTGTTATAAATAGAATAACGATATTAGAAAACTGTAAAATTGGGTTAACTGATATTCTAGAAACTGTTGTTAGATCTCCAGAAAATTGTAGTTCGGATAGTTGTCTAACTGAAATACATTATAACGACATTTTAAATCTAAAGGCAAACTTTCCTGCATTAAAAAATATTTTCATCACCTCCGGTGGTAGAGGATCAATTGCCAATTTAAAAGCAAACAAAAAAAGTGTAGCAACTTGGTTTAGAGATTCGGTAACTAATCAACAGACTACTGGATTTAATCAAACAGGTTTTGTTAAACAAATCACCATCAATAATACACCATTCAATCTTATCTATTTGTATAGTCCGGGTAACTCTGCCAATGTAGCGATTCAGGGTGTATTAAATGCAAACAATAATTTTAATATACCCGGTTTAACTATAAGAGAACTAAGAAGATTACAATGGAGTTATTTTTTGAATAAGTACCATACGAAGTTTGATGGTGAAATTGATGTTACTATGTATAGGCATTTAGTGGAGTATTTTGAAAGCAATTAAAATAGTTATGGATTACTATATTCTTTAAAACCAATAATGATTAACTGTATGAAAGTAGAAATTATTCAATGCTTGAAAGTTGAGTTAAGTAAATCAACTACTAGGCTAAGACCAACAATTCTTCAAGCAATAATAAATTTATATGAAAGTGGTAAAGTTGAATTTACTGCAAGAGTTGTAACAGAAGAATGTTTAAAGGTAAAATCTTTTCCAAGAGATTCTAGACTACCTGCTATATGTGCCGGCATGCGAAAGGCAATAAAGTGCGGTGGTAGAGTAATTGATGAGGATAGAGATTTTATGGAGTTTACTATTAGGTTTGATAGTTAATTAAAACACACATTAATCATATATGGTAAAAATATTTTTTTTTAAATCTAGTAAAACTAAAAAAATACATTAAATAACATGGAAAAAAATCAAACAAAAATTTTTGACAAATTCAAGGCATTGCCTAAAACTCAAAAAATTCTAATAATTATTACCAGTGTAATTTTATTAACACTAGCAAATAAAAATGATAAAAGCGAGCTAAATTCTACATCACAAAGCTCAACTCACCACTATGAGTCACAATCATCAAACTGTGATTATTGTAGCAAATCATTTTATACAAACTCTGGTGTAAAACTATCAGGTCATTCAGAAGTTTTTTGTGGGACAACATGTGCGACAAATTGGGGTTGGCAACATAATATTGGTGTAAATTAAATTAATAAAAAACTATTAAATATAAAAAACATAAAAATATGAAAAAAACAAATTTAGTTTATGCTTACAGCTTTCTCCTTTTTAGCTCAATTATACTGTTAAGTTGCGGTGGCAAAAATATTATAGGTAATGTTACAGGGCAGACTTATATAGGCAAAACAGAAATAAATTTAAATGCAAATTCGTCAATAATGATGGGACAAGGTTATGAATATGGTTATATTCTAGAATATGTTTGGAAGATATCAAAGGAAAATCCAAATATCACTAAAGCTGATATAAATTTAATAATTCATGGTGACGATGGATATGGAAACAAAAAATCTGCAAATTGGACTCATCTTATTTTTGATGAGTACCAATTATTAGAATTAAGAAAGTATTCCGACTTGAGCAAAATGAGTTGGAGTGAAAAAGCTGACTTGCTTGATTTAGTTGGTATGGCAAAACTAAAGGATTATAAAGGTGATTTAAACCCAGATGTATTCGAAAACAATTAAATCTTTAATCGAAAAGTAAAATTAAAAACATATAAATGGAAAATATTTTATCGCAATTCAATGCAGACAACCTTGATATCAAACTGACAAGTGAAAAATTATTTATTAATACAGCCGCATCTAGTGAAGCATTTGCTCTTCGTTCAGTAAATGGAATTGGAGTCGTTGATCTTATTGATGAATACAATAAAGCATTAACAGCATGGAAAACAGTTCGGCTTAATCAAAAGATATTCCTTGTCACAGGTATTACTATTGGAATAATCGGATTGTGGACTATGCAATATTCTGTAGGTACTGGATTTGGTAACATATTTTTTGGGGGGATCTTTGCAATTATTGCTTTAATTGCAAAGAACAAGACCAATAATGAGCCTAAACTTATGTCAGCAGTACGTATAATGATGAGTGGGGGAAACAGAGATTTTCAATTCGACAAGACAGGAATTAAAAGCGGAAATGTAGCGGAATTCGTAGCTAAAGTTGAATCGACATTAACAGCATATCACAAAAACAATGACTAGTGGGCTATTGGGACACATTTGTAAAAGTATGGCAAGTTAGAACATCTGTAAGAATTCAAGAATCTCTTGAAAATACATATAGAGTTGCTAAAGAAAATGCAGAAATGCAAGCCAATATTCCTAAAATTATTGATGAACTCAATAAAAAGAATGAATCTTGGAACGAAAAAATAAACCATCATCGAAAGAAAATTCATAAATAAAAACATACAAATAATGAAATTAAAAACACTTTTCATAATGTTAATTGCAACCACAATAATTGGCTGTAACTCTATCTTAGATGGAAGTAAGGTTGTCGGAACTTACCAACATAATATTTCTAGAAATATGGGTGGATTTAAAATATCTGCAACTACTGAATTAACAATTAGAAAAGTTAACCCTAGTTACTATAGATATCAAATGAGTGTAACCACTATTGATGAAATGTATGGAGGAACCCCCAAAAAGAAAAATTATTCTGGGAATCTAAATAGTGAAAAAATAGAGAACCATGAATGGAAATTTGTTGGTGGTGATTTAGGTGAAAGAGGCGCATACATTAAAGTACCCGGAAATGGATGGACATCTCCTCCAAGTAACATTGCTGTTTACTTTTCGCCAGGTCGAGGAAATTCTATGGACTTTAAAAGGTATTAATATTTCATAAAAAAGTTATAATAAATCTTTCGTATAAAATTCACTATTATGAATAATCATTAAAATAGTTTCCTTGTTTATGAGAATTGGCGTGCTGAAAATAAAGCAGTGGTTCACAAATCAACATGTGGGGATGCAAATGAGGGGGCATGAAGAACATAGAAACCAACCGCTGATTGATATCATTCACCAAATGGTAGGTGATTTTGTTATTTTAATACATTGGAAGAAGCAATGGCTTTTGCTATTTTATTGCCAAATAGGCAGTTAAATCTTTGCGGACATTGTTTAAAAAATAAAAAACTGATGATTTGAAAAAATTGAGAAAACCTGCCTTAACAAGGTATTGCCAAATGCGGAGCTGAATGGCATCGATTATATATTCGAAAACCTATTTAGCAAAGTGCTATTTAAAAAAATTCATTTATTAGGTAAACTTAAAATTAAATAAATTATGAAACACTTACTAATCACATGTATGTCTATTCTATTGATATCATGTTCAAAGAATTGTAAAGAGTTAAATGGTAAATTTTCAATGTTGACAACAAGTATAAGGTATACATATTATGATGTTTACGAATTTAAAGGAAACACTGTTACAATGATGTCTGTTTCAAAAATAGGTTCAGGTGATTATAAACCAGGAGTAACTCAAAGAGGAAATTTTAAAGTTGATGGTGATAGGGTGGTTGCAAATTTTGGAGGTTCAGATGTAATGCTAAGCATAAACAGAAGCAGTGATGGCTGTATTAATTCTATTTCAAATGAAATTGGAACTTTTAAACGTGATTAATTGTAAACCATATGATATTACCCATAATTACCAAATAAATAGAAGTTATGATTATTAAAAAAATACACATTGGCTTCCTCTTGTTTATCTTTTCTAACGGATTAATATCTCAAAATCAACATTCAATCCACGAAAAGGACATAGTAGTTTTTTTTAAAGATTTTATGGTAAGACCAACAAAAGAAAAATTTCAAAGTTCAATTCCAACATTAGACGATTGTAAAAAAGTGTTTGTAGATCCTGATTATAATATTTATCACAATAAACTTAAAGAAAAATTAAATGGAGAACATTGGGAAAATGATTATTTATCTGGATTACATAATAAGGCAGATTCAATTGAGGTGTATTCATTTACTAAATCAGATTTGCTTCTAAAATCTGATTATTATAAAGGGGGTAATGGTATGCATTGGATTGAGAATAAATTTCAAAATGATATAATAATTTATGGATTGGTGTATAAAAATGAAAATGGGCATAGAATAACTAATACATTTTTATTCAACAATGGATTTGAATGGAAATTATTACCAAAACCATGGCTATATATTTCTGTTAAAAATAATGAATTGAGAAAATATACCGATACTGGTTGGCTTGAATTTCTAATTCCAAAATTCATGAAGGATATTACTCCTTATGGCGATAATTTTAGTCCACACTATACAATGTATAATTTTATTTCGTATGACAATAAGGTTTCAATTAACATATTGATTAACAATAGCACCAATTCTGGGAAAGAATTTCAATTTGATTTAAAAACGGCCTATTTATCTAATCTTAAACGGGAAGATCTTAAAATTAATTACAAGAGATTTATGGAAGACAAATATTTTATTTCAGGTGAATTATTAAATGAAAGTATTATTTATGAATTTTCTTATACAAAAAAACGATATGGATATACCTATAGTATTAAATATGACAAAAACTATAAACAATATTTCAATCAAAATCTAAAGTATATAATAAACGGGTTTAAAATATTGAGATAAACTTTTTTATTATCAAATAGAATATACATTAATGATTAAGTTCCTTATAAGAAAATTAACGATATGAACTATTTTTATTTTAACATTAAGACATACATTTTACGATATGCAGCATTAACAATCTTTATTATTTTTTATTTTTTAAGTTGTAACTTAAAAAATAACTTAGATGGATTATATAAAGGGTATCTTTTTTTACCAACCGATTCTGTAAATAAATCCTTTTTTGAAAAGCAATTTGCATCTATTGAAAAAATTGGAGATTCTTTATTAATAAATGTTTATGAAAATGAAAAATCTAATCAATTAAAATATAATATAAAAGGCTCTGTTAAAGATGATATGTATTATTTTTCAATTGATACATTGTCTTTTAAAGGGACTTTAACTAAAAAAAGCGATACGTTATATTTTAGTGAACTATCGAATAAAAAATTTTCCTACGTCGGGTTATTTAGTTCAACGAACAATAAAAATATTGATACACTTGCACTACAAATGATTGAAGATAAGGTATTTGATAGTATTATTACAAGGATGGATTTACTAACATTTGAAGAAAAGAGACATTTTTTGAATTCTTTAGTTTATAAAAAATTACCCAACCAGCTTGTACAAATTACTACCCATCCATCTGTAAGTGGGAATGTTGAATCCGATTTAAAAAATTCAACATTCTATTTACTTGATTTTTTAGCGTTAAATAATAAAAACAAATTTCAACTACCCTCATTCAATAAAGAAATCACAAATTCTTTGTCTGATTTTGAACACATTAATCATAATACACCGCTTGTCTTAAGAATTATACCATACAAGATATATCAATATTCTGGAAATAGGTTTAGTGATGGTGGACTTTCTAGACAAGATGTTGGTGCTGCATATAATTACGGAAATTATGGAGGTAGCTTTACTCGATTTATTTGTCAGTTTTATTATTTTGATATCAAGTTGAAACAATTAGTTGAAACTATTATGGGGTTTACTTATGACGAGAATAGCAAAATTCAAATGTATAGTTTTTATTCTGAACAAAGTATAGACTCATATTTTGATAATAATACTCTAGATAAGTTGAAAACACTTTTTTTAAAGAATAAAGATATTATTGCTGATTATAGTATTCCCTTTAAATCTGTTAATAATAAATTGCAAAGAGTTGGTTATGATGATGGTTGTTTTAAATTTTATATGGATATTCAACCAATTGATATTAGTAGTATTTCTTTATATACAGGGCCAATGAAAGAAAGCATTAAAAAATTTATATCTAAATTTTATGCCTCTCTTGAATTGACACCTGAGTTAAATGAAAAACAGTATAATGACGGTGATGTAAAATTTAATTTAGATTCATTTAATTCTTGTATCGATGTTCATTCAATTTATTCTAAAGACAGAGTTTCTAATTTAACAGGGGATTATCATGATCATTATAATATTAAACTTATAGACATTAATTCTATACGATCATTTAATGACAAAATATATGCAAATACAACTGTTGAGTATCAAATTTATGAGTTAGGTACCATTTTAGTTAATGAACAATTATGTTTAAAACTAATCAATTCTAAACCTGTTTTGAATAGTTGGTTAGATCTTAATGTAATAAAAATGTCTTTATCTGGTTATGCAAATTTAGATAAATTTAAAGATTCTGATTTTTATCAAACGATGAAGAGCATAAACAAATAAGTTTTCTATTATTTATCAGATTTTGTCAACTATTATTTTATATCAAATAATATAAAAGTTATTTAATTGATAAAAATACAACACGAAAAAAATATAGATCTAAATTTAAATTCTGAAAAACATTTACCGTTTTTCGAATAACTAAATTCCAAATAATGTTATAATATATTTTTATATAAGTTCTTATTATGCTGAAATTGTTAAAATTACTTATTGTTAGTTCATTTTTTCATTTAATCATGTTTAATGTAAGTGCTCAAACGAAAAAAATTAATGCCACACGTGATACTGATTTTAAAATAGATGTTTTAAATGAGACTCCAGAATGGGCAGAAAATTGTAAGCTAATTTGCATGGGAAATTATACTGATCATGTTGTAAATGAAAATACGAAATATCAATTAATATCAATTGTCGGGAACGCTTATCAGAAACCAACAAGACCGGTAACTAATTTAATTGATTTTCTGTTAATTTTTATTATGTAAGTTCAAGTAATAAGTGCAATTTTTTTTTGTAGCACTTGATTAGGGGTTAAGTAATTAAATTTTCTTACTGGTCTATCGTTTAATAATTGTTCAACACGTTTTACTTGACATTCTGTCACCAGACTAAGGTCGGTCTTTTTAGG
>CANGCK010000017.1 GCA_947452295.1 Sphingobacteriia bacterium | reverse complement strand
GGCAATTGGAGTGATGTTACACATAAACTAAGCGTCTGGGAAAAGGACACCCTCACGCCCTTAACTGAAAAAAAATCAGACACCAAAAACCTCATCAAAAAAATTATTGGTTTAGATGAAGAACAGTTTACCAAGGCAATAGTGTTGAGTCAGGGTAAGTTTGATGAGTTTTTGCGCGCCAGTAAAAACGACCGATATGAATTATTAGAAATCATTACTGGCACACAAATTTATAGAGAAATAGGAAAAGCCGTATTTAAAAAAGCAAACGAAATAAATGCCAAAATTGAAGAGTTTAAATTTCAAATGGAGGGTATTGCTGTTTTAAACGAAGAAGAAATTGAACAGATAGTTGTACAGCAAACAGCGTGCAATAAAAAGGTTACAACGCTTAAAACCGAAGTCAATAAACACGAACAAATTAAACAGAACAAAGAAAACATCCTTAAACTTGAAAACGAAGCGGAACAAATCGTTCTAAAAACTGAGGTGCTAAACCAAAATAAAACAACATTAAAAACAGATATTGAACTATTAATTAATCACGAAAAAGCATTGCCACATCAAGTAGCATATAACGACTGGAAAAACACAGCGAGACAAACAAGTGAGTTAAACAACCAAATAAATCATTTAATAGCGGAGGGCAAAGAACTTCAACAACTAATAAGCCAATTAGTAAACACACTCTCCAATGATTTACAAACAACCATAACAATTGCCAATTTTGAAACTGCTATTGAAGACTATTTCATAAAAGTTAGTGCCCTAGAAACCACCATTAGCGAACACCGACTAAATCTTCAGGCAAATAGTCAAAATCACACCAGTCAATTTAAACAAATACCAGAAACTGTAGTATTAAAAATAGCAGGAATTAAAAACAATGCAGCGGAATTAAAAGCATTTATACAATCTACGGATGAGCGCATTAACAAAATACAACTTCCGGCAGATTTTTCCATTCAATATTTTGATGAGTATGTTCAGCAACAAAACAAAAAAATCGTAGCATACAGCAAAGCAGCTCCAATAAAGCAACTAATTATACAACAACAAGAAAAACAAAAGGAAGCGCTACATGCACAAGAAAAAGCGCAGCAAGCAGCCAACTTACTGCAGCAACAAATTCATCAGCAACAAGAAAAACTTCAACAACAAGAAGTGGACATCAACACCATACAGGCAGCAGTAATGGCCAATAAAGAAGTGATGTCTTTAGAGGCATATAGAAGTGAATTGCAAGCAGGAAAGCCCTGCCCTTGTTGTGGTTCCGAAATTCATCCATATGCAACAGGGTTACCACAAATGAATAATGAATTAGATATTCGTTTAGCAGCAATGCAACAGCAACAAAAACAGGTAGCCGTTGAGTTAAGGAAAACCGAAGATCAATCCTTATCTACCAATAACTTACTATCTAATTTATCAAAGGAAATAGCACAATCCAACCAAAACATAGCAACTGCTTCTGAAGAGCTAACACAAATTTGTAAAGAGCTACAATGCAGTCCAGCGCAAACGGTTGAAGATTTTAAGCAACAAATGGAGCAAATAGAAGGACAAATCAAAAGTCTCAATGCCTATAAAACATGGCATGATGCAAAAACGCCTTTGATTACCTATGTAGATTTATTAGAAAAAAACAGCCAAATAAAAGCTGCATTAGCAAATAGCGAACAACAAAAAGATCAGCTATTTAAAGGAGCCTCGATATTAAAATACAGAGATGATTTAAAAACAAAGTGGACGGCTACCCATACACAGTTAGCAACGAATACACAAGTAATAACAGAAAAAAACCAACAACTTCAACAAGTCACAATACAGTTCAACACATTGCAATCGCAATTAATACTAAAAGCAAGCGAAGTCGGATTTACAACTATAGAGGCATTAAACGCGGCAATATTACCCAACAACCGCGTAGAAAGTATTAAACACAAACAGCAACAATTGCAAGCAGATGAAATAACCCTGAACAGCAATAAAAAAAGCAATGAACAAGCACTGGCTGTGGCAAGGCAACAAGATAACACCCCATTAACCCTCGATGAAGTGCATACGGCAATCGCTTTACTAACCAGTGAAAGAGATCAACATTTATCTACTTTGGGGCAGCTGCAGCAAAAACTGCTACAAAACGAACAAAACAAACAACGAATAGAAAGCATTGTTGTACAAATGAGCAAGGTTAAAGACACACAAAAACATTATGCAACTTTAAATAACATGATTGGAGATTTATGGGGAAATAAATTCAACAACATCATACAACGAATTACGCTGCGTCATTTGTTTAACATGACCAATCAACGTTTATTGACATTAATGGATCGTTATCAGGTAGATTTAGGTGGTGAGGGGCAAGAAGATGAAATTTGGGTAATCGACACATATATGGGCGATGAAAAACGAACCATTAACAGTGTTTCGGGTGGCGAGCGATTTGTAATTTCATTGGCCATGGCATTGGCATTGAGTGATTTGGCATCAAATAATGTAAAAATAGACAGCTTATTTATAGACGAAGGTTTCGGAAGTTTATCGCCGGAAGACCTGGACAATGCCATTGCTATGTTAGAAAGAATGCAAGTGGAAAATGAAAAAACAATTGGTATTATTAGCCACGTAGAAAGTTTAAAAGAACGAATTAGCACACAAATACAAGTGCAAAAATTACAAAATGGCGAGAGTACATTGCAATTAAAATCTAATGATAAAACAGTGAGTTTAGCAGTATAGTTAGCAAGATCAAATGGGTATCATTTTTTATAAGAAACCATCCGAATAGGACTAAATAATTAAAAATCAACCAAAAAACCCATATATTTAACAATAAATTTTTCTTAATACGATAGTTATTTAATCAAGTGCAGGTTCCAACACTAAATATTGAAGACAATTATGCCGATTTACAGAAACGTGTAAGCGAAGGCGACACCGCTGCATTTCGTATAATTTTCGATTCACTATTTAGTCGATTAAAACTCTTTGCATACTCGTTCGTACAAAACAAAGAAGCTGCGATAGAAATAGTAGATGATATTTTTACAAAACTTTGGATTAACAGGAAACATATAACTGAAATAAACAATTTAAAAGTTTATTTATATACCGCAACTAAAAATGCATCTTTAAATTATTTATCGGCCAAAGCCAAAGAAATCATCACAGAATCTTACGACTATATTACTATACAACTAGTTGACAACAACACGCCCGAAAAATTAATGGTTACTCAGGAGTTCCAGAAAAAAATAAATGAAGCAATTGAGTCATTATCTCCTCGATGTAAATTGGTTTTTAAATTAGTTCGTGAAGATGGATTAAAGTATGCGGAAGTGGCCAACATATTAAATTTGTCTATTAAAACAGTTGATAATCAGATGGTTATAGCTGTTTCAAAAATAAGGGAATCAGTAAAGGTGATTTTAAACATCAACAATTCTAAGGTTTTTTTAAAAAAATAGCCAATTCGTTTGGGGTGAAATCAATTTTTTGTTGTCTTATATAGAAGACAACATGAATCAATTCAGAATTATAGAGTTATATGCACGTAAATTAAGCCAAGAAGCTTCAGCAGAAGAATTGGCTGAATTAAGTGCTTTAATGGCCGATGAAGATGAGCAGTTGTTTTATTCAATGTTAGATAATTGGTGGGAGGCCGGTTTGCAAAAAAACACCCCACATTCGGAAGAAGTAGATGCTCATTTTAATAAAATCATTGCCGAAAAGCCGAATGGTAATAAAGAAGTGCCCCAATCGGTCATTTCAAAATTATTTAAGCCGCTATTGGTTGCAGCATCTTTAATAGGGGTTGCTATTATTTCCTATTCATTGTTTTTTAATGACAATAATGCCCTAAATACGGCTAATGTTCCCAATGAAATTGTTGCCAAAAGAGGCACTAAAACCAAATTAATACTACCCGATGGTACAGTTGTTTGGCTTAATTCCGACAGTAAACTTTCTTATTCCGAAAAATTTAATGAAGCCATTAGAGAGGTAGATTTAGAAGGGGAGGCCTTTTTTGATGTAGTAAAAGACAAGAATCGCCCCTTTATTGTAAAAACATCTGCATTAAAAATAAAGGTACTGGGAACGGCTTTCAATGTAAAATCATATAAACAAGATGCTACCATAGAAGCCACATTGGTAAGAGGCTTGATAGAAGTAGAGAAAACCAATGAGCCAAATGCCTCTAAAATATTTCTAAAACCCAACGAAAAATTGGTATACAATAAAACGGTTGTAAATGAACTAGAGAAAAAAAATCTTCCCGCAGCAACAACCATCAAACCACAACTAATTTACATCAGCAGTTTGCCCACTAATATATCGGATAGTTTACGGTCAGAAACATCTTGGATGTATGGCAGGCTTGTATTTGAAGGAGATAGTTTTATTGAATTGGCTCAAAAAATGGAACGCTGGTACAATGTAAAAATAAACATCGAAAGTAGCTCATTAATGAATCATAGGTTTAGAGGCGCATTTGAAAAAGAAAATATAGAAGAAGCATTACAAGCACTTCAACTCATTATAAACTTTAACTATACCATTAATAAAAATGAAATAACGATAACCAAAAACTAATAAAAAAGGGAAGTGCGCTAACACCTCCCCCTTAAGAATTAAATGAAACCCTGACGATTTGCTAACCAACATGGTTTCGTATTATTTAACCCAAAACCAAAGGTATGAAAAAAGCCTTTCATTGTGGCATGCATATAGCTGCCCGTCATCGCTCTTTACTCAAAACGCTATTGTTTATGAAATTGACGATTGCATTGATTATGTTTACTGCTTTCCACTCTTTTGCAGGAAATGTTAAAGCACAAAATGTAAACATTAAGCTTAAACAAGCTGAATTAACCAAAGTTTTTAAATCCATAGAAAAACAAAGTCCATACAGGTTTTTGTATAACTATGATTTGTTGCAACTACAAAAGAAAGTAGATGTAGAAGCCATTAATACGCCTGTTTCGAGCGTATTAGACAATGTATTAACCAATAGTGGTTTAGAATACAAACTACTCGACAACAAACTTATTGTTGTAGTACCTAAAGAGTCGGCTGTTGCTGAAGGAAGAAAAATTACCGGAACAGTACTTTCTGAAAATGGCGAACCATTGGTAGGTGCAAATATTTTGGTAAAAGGCACAAAAAATGGCACATCTTCTGGAGAAAAAGGATCTTTTTCTTTAACTGTACCAGATAATACAATATTGGTTGTAAGCCATATTAATTATGAAACCCAAGAGATTGCCATTGGCGCAAATAATTCTTTTGTGGTGAAATTAAAACAGGGCAACAACGAATTAAATCAAATTGTAGTAGTTGGTTATGGTACTCAAAAGAAAAAGGACTTAACCGGCTCATTATCAATCATTTCTTCTAAAGATTTAGAAAACCGACCAAACACCCAGTTTGGTTATGCAATTGAAGGTAAAACATCGGGCGTTCAGGTAATCAGATCTTCTGGTCAACCTCAAGCTGGATTCTCTATTAGAGTACGTGGTACTTCTTCTATTACGTCTGGTAGTGATCCATTATATGTGGTAGATGGTGTACCAACTTATAATACGAGTGAAATTAACCCAGCTGATATTGAAAACATTACCATTTTAAAAGATGCATCTTCAGCTGCAATTTTTGGTAGTAGTGGTGCTAATGGTGTTGTATTGATTACTACAAAAAGAGGAAAATCACAAAAGTTCAAGTTGTCTTACAATGCAAGTTTAACATCATCTACCGCTTGGAAAAAAATGGATGTATTGAACGCAGATCAGTTTAAAGCATTGGCAACAGAAATGGGTGGATCTACCGACTGGACTAAATACAACGCCAACACCAATTGGCAAGACGAGATTTTTAGAAACGCCATTTCTCAAAACCATCAGTTATCAGCAACAGGTGGAAATGAAAAAACCAGCTACTATATTTCAGGTTCTATAAACGACCAAAAAGGGATTGTTTTAAATAACAGTTTAAAAAGAAATACCCTAAAAGCAAATATCGATCATCAAATAACCAATAAAATTAAAGTAGGTACAAGCATTGCTTACGATAGTTGGAAGGATATTGATGTATCTGAAAACAATCGCAATGGTGTTATCACCAGATTGTTTACCAGTATCCCCAATATTGGTATCAGAGATAAAGAAGACCCTACTATGTATGCAAGAAGTCCGTTTATTAACGACTTAGAAAACCCTGTTTCAACTGTGTATCAACCAGAGCATCTTAATACCAATAAAAGATTGCATGGAAATGTTTATGCAGAAGCGGAATTAATTAAAGGATTGAAAATTAAATCACTTTACGGAATGGAAAATTCGAAAGGTACATTTACTTCATTCCAAGATATGGTACAAACCCGTTACGGCAAATCAAGTAAAGGGTTGGCTGTAGAAAACAAGTATGATTACAAATATTGGATTTCAGAAAATACGGTTAATTATAATAAAGCCATCAAAGACCATAATATTAGTGTCTTAGCTGGTTTCATTGTATCTAGAGAAACACAAGACAATGTTTATAAAAACTCAAGAGACTTTAGTGCTGCTAATGGCAATACAAATGTAGATGCGGGTGCAGTTAAATCACCTGCAATACCTGATTATTATCAAAAATCGCACGTGTCTTATTTAGGAAGAATTAACTATTCTTATAAAGACAAATATTATGTTACCTCCAACTTTAGAGCAGATGGTTCAGGCCAATTCTCAGAGAAAAATAGATGGGGATTTTTCCCTTCATTCTCTACAGGTTGGAGAGTGTCTAAAGAAGATTTCTTTAAAGATGTGAAGTCTATCAGTGAATTAAAAATCAGAGCAGGATGGGGATTGGTTGGTAACGACCGTGCTCAACCGTATGCTTGGTATGGTTTAGTTGATACCAACAACAACAAGTATTTAATAGGTGGTATTACACGTACAGCATATACACCCAACACATTAGAAAACAGCGACTTGAAGTGGGAAAAAACATCTCAGCTAGATCTAGGTGTTGATATTGCTTTCTTAAACAATCGTATTTCATTAACTGCGGATTATTATGTAAAGAAAACACAAGACATGTTGTTGGATTTACCAATCCCTTCAAGTACCGGATTTAATAGAGCATTACAAAATGTGGGAAGTTTGGAAAACCGTGGTGTTGAATTTCAATTGACAACTCGAAATATTGCTAAAAAAGATTTCGGCTGGACATCTGATTTCAATATTTCATTCAACAGAAACAAAGTAATAAGTATTACAGGAAGTACTATTTTAACAGGTGTGGTAAATCCTGCCGGTTCTGAGTACAATACAGCAATTGTAAAAGAAGGTGAACCTTTGGGGTCTTTTTATGGAAAATATGCTCAAGGTGTTGACCCTGCAACAGGCAATATTAAATACTTGAAAAACATTGCGGGTAATGATAGTACAGGAATTATTGGCAATGCAAATCCTAAATTCGTATTTGGATTTACCAACTCTATCAGGTATAAAAACTGGGCTTTAGATTTATTTATTCAAGGCGTTCAAGGCAATCAAATTTTAAATGCTACAAAAATATTGTCAGAGTCGATGTCGTTGATTATGAATCAATCAGCTACCGTATTAAACCGTTGGAAAAATCCGGGCGATGTTACAGCTATTCCAAAAGCAACACCTAATAATTTAGATAATTCATTACCATCTACCCGATTTATTGAAGATGGTTCTTACGTGAGAGTAAAGGCATTAACATTGAGTTACAATTTTAATACCGCTGGATTAAATAAATTAAAAATTAGCCGTTGTCAGGTTTATTTAACAGCTGAAAATTTATTGACTTTCACCAAGTACAGTGGTTTTGATCCTCAGGTAAGTGCTTTCAGCGCAAAGAACGAATCTGCTAAAAATCAAAATACTGCACCAGGTGTCGATTTTGGCACATACCCTCAATCTAGAGACATTATTCTTGGATTAAGAGTATCGTTTTAATTCAAAATTAAAAAGTAAACATTCAAAAAACTTAACTACATGAAACAGACATATTTTAAATTTCTTTTAGTCTCTTCATTATCTGTTTTAGCCTTTTCTTGTAATAAATTTTTAGATGATAAGCCTAAAACATCATTAACAACAGGAAACTCTTATTCAACAGCAACTGATATTGAAAATGTGTTGAATGGTTGTTATAATATATTTTATGGTTCTGATTATTATCAGTGGGAATATGTAATGACCAGCGATGTTCGTTCAGACAATGCATATCCTGGAGGTAATAATGAAGAAACTTTTTACGATTACGATCGTTTTTCTTTACCAGCAAGCAACTCACATAACTATGCAAACTGGTCGGCATTGTATAAGGGTATTGCCCGTGTAAACATCCTATTAAATAAAATAGAAGGTGTTACAGATACAAAACTTACTGCAGAAAGAAAAAAGCAAATTATTGGTGAAGCCTCCTTTTTAAGGGCATTTAATTACTATCAATTAGTAAAAAATTATGGTGGTGTGCCTTTAGAATTAGCGTCTAATTCTGCTGATCCATCTGTAACAAGAAAACCCAGAGCTACCGAGAAAGAGGTATACGATCAAATTGTGAAAGATTTGGAATTGGCTTTATTAAATTTACCGGATTCTTACGGATCTACTGCAAGCGAAAACAAAGTACGTGCTACTAAAGGTGCAGCCAATGCTTTAATGGCTAAGGCTTGGGCACAACGCTCAGACAGAGACTATTCTAAAGTGCTTACCTATTGCAATGCAGTTATAGGAAGCCCCGCAGGATATAGCTTGTTGAACAGCTATAATGATTTGTTTGATGCGAACCATAAATTTAATACGGAGTCTATCATGGAAATTCCGTTTGAAGAAGGTAATTGGAGCGCTTCTAGCTGGGGTATTCAATTATACCTTGCTCCAGATGATGGCTGGCAAAAATATTGCGTGCCATCTAAAGACTTAGTTGCAGCGTATGATGCAGAAGGAGATCTTATTCGTAAAAACGCAAACATCATTTTCTTAACAGAAGATGTTAATGGCGCTCCAATAGCATGGCCAGATGAAAATTGGAATCCTTGTCAAGACGCTACCGTAGGTATCCCGTTTAATTTTAAACAAAAGCATCCAGGAGGTTGGGCTAGTGGAGACAACTATTATATGTTACGTTTAGCCGACATCCTTTTGTTGAAGGCCGAAGCACAAAATGAAACTGGTGCAAGTGCTGCTGCTGCCGCTACGTTAAACTTAGTACGTCATAGGGTTGGTCTTGCAGATGTTTCTACATCATTGTCTAAAACCGATCTTCAAAAAGCTATTTTAAAAGAAAGAAGATTAGAATTAGCATTCGAAGGCCAACGTTGGGATGACCTGGTTCGTTCTGGTACAGCAATAAATACAATGCTAGCATTGAATGAATATACTTATACTTGCGCCAAAAATATTGCAGGTGTTGATTCATTAGGCACGCCTAAAAAAATGGATTATTCTAAATGTGATAACAACCATTTGATTTTCCCAATACCGCAAGTGGAAATTGATGCCAACCCTAAATTAATACAGAACAAGGGCTATTAATATATTTTTGGTTTTAATTTTAAAGGCAGTCTCAACTTAGAGGCTGCCTTTTTTATTTTAGCAACTGGCAGCTTTCAAAAAAATCATAAAAATTCATTTATATTTAAACACTCAATTTATGTCGTAAAATTCTATATCAATATGAATAACCCAACAAATTTACTTATTGCCGCAGCTGGTATACTAGGAATTATATTAGGCTGGTTGATCACCAAAATCAGAAAAACCGGAACAATAAACGCTTTACAGCAAACACTTCAACAAAAAGAAGAAACATGTACGGCATTTGAAACCACCGCCAAGCAAATACAAGCCGATAAAGAAGAATTGTTAACAAAACTAGCCATTGCCCAAACAAAATTGACTGCGGCTGAAACAGCAAAAGAAGAAGCACTCAGCAATAACCATAAAATTAGTGAACAGTTAAAGTTAGAAATAGAATCATTGGCCGATAGGGTGATGAAGGCGAATAGCCATGAAATGGCTCAGAAAAATGAAGCAAAAATTGGAGAAATTTTAAAACCATTACAAACCGAATTGGGTGAATTTAAAAAGAAGGTGGAAGAAACCTACGATAAAGAATCTAAAGAACGGTTTAGTTTGGGTAAAGAAATAGAGCGATTGGTATCTATGAGTGAACAAGTAAGTGTAGAGGCCAATAATCTTACTACGGCGTTAAAAGGCAATGTAAAAATGCAGGGCAATTGGGGGGAGATGATTTTAGAAACCATATTAGAACACAGCGGTTTAACAAAAGGAAGGGAATATGTAACACAAGAATTTATCCGCGACAACGCAGGTAATCTGATAAAAGATGATCAGGGGCACGGTTTACAGCCCGATGTAATTATTTCATATCCCGATGCAAGAAAAGTAATTATAGATTCAAAAGTATCATTAATAGCCTGGGATCAATACGTGCAAGAACAGCCGGGCGATGAAAAAGAAAAAGCACTTCAAGCACATATACAATCCATCAAATTACATATTGATGGATTGAGTAAAAAGAACTATCCCAAGTATGCAGAGGCTTTAGATTATGTATTGCTATTTGTACCAATAGAACCTGCATTTTTAGAAGCGGTAAAAGGCGAAACAAAGTTGTGGAAATATGCGTACGATAAAAAAATAATGTTGGTAAGCCCTACTAATTTACTAGCTGTTTTAAAAATTATTGCCGATTTATGGAAGGTAGAGCAACAAAACAAAAACGCCATTCATATTGCTGAAAAAGCCGGCGCATTGTATGATAAATTTTGTGGCTTGTTGGTTAATATAGAACAAGTAGGCAAAAAAATAAAAGACGCTAATGATAGCTATGAAGATGCTTATAAGCAATTACATACAGGCAAGGGCAATTTAATAGGCCGGGTAGAAGAGTTAAAGAAAATGGGCGCTGCTGCGCAAAAACAATTACCGGAAAAATTGTTGGGAGAAGTAATAGAGGATGATGCGGAAATATAAAATTGTTGGGTTAACAATGACCAGAGTAACTATTACACTATGCCCTCCGTTATAGGGGGCAGTAGACCGTGGTTGTTTAAAATCCTTTATAGTTAAATTTTTGCCCACCAATAGAAGCTTCATACATAAGCCCTCCTTTGGTTTGGGTAAATATTAAAACGCCATCTTTATATTTAACGTTGGCAGAAGCGCCTGCATCTGCTGCTACTGCTGATGCTTGTGCCGCAAACTCAATTAGGTTTTCTTTAAACCTATCTAAATCTTCTTTGTGTTCAAAAAACACTACTTGTCTATAAGCTTGTCCGCCACCCTGAAAACCTAATGTTAGTTGTGTCATTTTAGCCATACCAATAAGCTCCCCTTTTTCATATACAGCTCCATTACCAAGTGCTGCACCTATTCCAAAGCCACCTTTACCTACATTAGGAAAAATGGCATATCCGTAAGCATTATCAAATAAGCTTTTCATCAATCCATCGGTATTAATAAAAGCTGCCTTTGCCGTTTTACTGTCGTCAATTATTTTTTTATCTCTACTGCTATGTTGTGTATAGCCGGTTGAAGCACTCATCAATAAAAACAAAACCAACGTAATAATAGAGCGGAAAATAGTCAACAATTTATTTTGCATATGAGATAATTATAAGAGTAAAGTTACCAGCGTTCTTTTAAAAAAACACTATTTGTAGTCATTAAAAAAACAACCCGCCGTGGTAAACCGGCGGGCTCTAAAATCAACACATAGAGAAAACAATCATCGTTTTATTCAAAACAACTGCTTCGAATAAAAATAGGTATTAAAAATATTTTGTTACACCTGGTGCCGCAATTGCGTAAAATCCTTCTGCATTGGGCATTACAGGAGGTTGTGCATTAAAGTCGTACACTTTAGGGTGAATGTCAATTCCGGAGTTGATGGCTTTATCCCATTCAATTATCTGACCACTATAAGTTGCCATTCTTCCCATGATAGATGTCATGGTACTTTTTGCACCATTTTCTGCATCAGCAAATTTATATTCACCTTTTGCTATTGCAGCAAACAACTCATCGTGTTCAGTTTGGTAAGGGTTTTTCTCATCTTTAAAATCAAACTGATACAATGATTTACCTGTATGGTCTTTAATAGATCCTGCACCACAAGCAATTTTACCTTTTGTACCTATAAATAGTTCATCTACTTTACTTGATGTGCCTGGTATATGTCTACATTGACTATTTAATATTGATCCATCGGCATATTCAAACTCAACATAATGGTGATCAAAAATTTCACCATGGTCTTTACCTTTTCTTACCTGTCGGCCACCTAAACCTTGTGCTTTTACCGGGTACCCTCCTTTAAACCAATTAATAGCATCTAGGTTGTGAATGTGTTGTTCGGTAATATGATCGCCACACAACCAATTAAAATAGTACCAATTACGCATTTGGTATTCCATTTCTGTTTGATTGTATTTTCTTGGTCTAACCCATACCCCATCATTATTCCACCAGGCTTGCATGGATACAATATCACCAATTAAATCTTTACGCTTAAACAATTCGCGATACGAGTTTTGATAATGTCTTTGAAGACCAACTACAACGTTTAATTTCTTTTGTTTAGCAATAGCTGCAACAGCCAATACTTTTTGAACGCCAGCCGGATCTGTTGCTACCGGTTTTTCCATAAATACATGTTTGCCTTTATTGATGGCTTCTTCAAAATGTATGGGTCTGAATCCCGGAGGGGTTGCTAAAATGACTACATCGGCCAATGCAATCGCTTTTTTATACGCATCAAAACCACTGAATCTGCGCTCTTCCGGCACATCTAATCGTTTTGCTAACTCACCAATACTGTTGTTGATTTCTTCAGTTAAAGCTTTATGACAATTTTCAATATTGTCTTTAAAAGCATCTGCCAATGCAACAATTTTTACATTTTGCTTACTAGATAAGGCTTGAATAGCAGCCCCTGTTCCTCTACCGCCGCAGCCAACAACCGCAACTTTAATTACATCATCGGAACCGGAAAAAAAATTAGCGCGAGAAAATAATGGAGTGGCCATAAGTCCACCGGCTATAATGCCGGCATCTTTCACAAAATCTCTTCGTGAATTGTTTTTAGGTATATCATTTTGCATAAAACGGTAAAGGGTTTAAAAGTTTAGGTATGTTGAAAAAAATTGTTGTATTGCTGTTTCTGTTGGTTGATTATATGGACGTACTAATCTAAAACCTACTTGCTTGGCTTCTGTTAGCCACCATTTACTTTTAGGAATTTGAGGATCACGCCTATTCCAAATAGGATCCGAATGAATTCTTTTTGTACTACTTAAATAATTAGCATCATCTTCAAAACTCCCTCCTCTTAATACTTTGGGATATTTCATTGTTTTTGGCGCTACCATAGGATCTATACTTTGATAGTTGCTGTAAGCGTCTTTGTAATAATGATCTAATGTCCATTCGGCAACATTACCCAACATATCATATAATCCCCAGGCATTGGGTTGTTTTTGTCCAACAGGATGATATTTGTTTTTACTGTTTTTTGAAAACCAGGCATATTTCTCTAATTGCGTTGAATCATCACCCCAATAATATTGGGAAGTACTGCCTGCTTTGCAAGCATATTCCCATTCGGCCTCTGTTGGTAGTCGATAAAATATTTTTGTTTTTTGATAGAGCCATTTACAATACATCAACGCTGCAAATTGCGACATGCTATTTGCGGGAAAGCCCCCTTCTTTTCCCATCCCCCAAGTTAAATCAACGTATTGTGGGCTAGGTCTGGTTATTGCATCAACCATATTGTTTTGGCTGGTTGTTTCATCTTTTAAATACACATCAAATTCATCTCTAGTAACTTCAAATGCGCCAATCCAAAAAGGAGAAAGTGTAATTTCTTTTTGTGGTGAATCATCGTTTTCTGCACTGCTGTTATTTTTGCTGCCCATTAAAAATTTTCCACCTGTTATGGGAATCATTTTAAAATATAAACCCGAGTTAGGAAGTAATTGATTATATGCTGAAAAATTATTTTGAGAAAAACAATTATCAGTCATTAATAACAAACAGAAAAATGGCAAATACAAAAAAAGCAGCGGCAATCTTTTCAAAGGAAATTCTTTTAAAGAAGTTAAGTTAATAAAAATATTTATTAAAACCACTTGTTTTATAATAAACTATTTTATTTCTTTTTTTTACGGCAAGTAACATAGCAGCATTTGCTGATTCAACCAATTGCATGGCAGCTTTAATTGGCATTACACTGCACGCTGTTGCAAGCCAATCGGCCAATACGCCATTATTGGCTATTACAGTAACATTCTTAAGTGTTGTTAATCCATATCCAGTAGTAGGATCAATAATATGAGAGTACTTAATACCATTGTAATTAAAAAATTGGTATACATCACCTGATGTAGCAACTGCTGCATTTTTTAAATGCAAACGTTTGTCTAAAATTTCTTCACGCTTTTGAGAAATGTTTATTCCAATTGTCCAATGGTTTTTTTTATTATAGGGCATACAAACTACAATTTTACCACCCGCATCAACCATAGCTTCATCAATTCCATTTGTTTGTAAATAGTTAAGTGCTTTGTGTGCAATAAATCCTTTTCCCAATCCCCCCACATCTAACCGCATGCCCTTTTGTGTTAAATATATTGTACTATCTTTTTGGTTGAAATGAATCTTGTTATAATTAATTAAACATCTCCCACTGTCTACTTCTTGTGTAGATGGAAATATTTTTGTTTTACGAGCACTCCTCCAAAGAACACTTAACGGGCCAATGGCTATATTATATGCACCCTTGCTTTTATAATAAGCGTCTGTTGAAACACTTAGCATATCATACATACATGCTGAAACCTTAGTTAAGTTAATTCCGGCAAGTTGATTAATATGGCTTATTTCACTGGTACTATCGTAGTCACTAAAAATATGAATGAGTGAATCGATTAATTTAAAACAATCTATAGAAAGTTGAGTAGCCTGAGAATCAGATGATGCAAAAAACACAATATTTAGCGGCGACCCCATTTTATCGGCAGAGAAAACATATCGTTTTTTTTGTGCGTCAATCGGTTGCGTAACAACCAGAATACAGGATAATATTAAAACAATTTGCTTCAAACTTGTTGTTGTTAGTTGGAATGCCTAAATTTAAATCATTAAAACCAATAAATAAAATCACATGCAGCGCAGAAATTTTTTAAAACAAAATATATTAGTTAGTGGCGCAGTTCTTTCAGCAAGTAATATATGGGCCAATGATAAAAACAGTCAACAACCCTTTGTTGTACAAAAAGATGCACCACCATTTAAAATGAATTATGGCATTCATGACGGAATGTTATCGGCATTGGCAGGCAGCTCATTTATCGATCAAATAAAATTTGCACATAGTGTAGGATTTAGGGCTATAGAAGACAATGGAATGATGGACAGAACGCCGGAGATGCAACAGAAAATTGGCGACACCCTTCGTGAATTAGGAATGAGTATGGGTGTATTTGTATTGAACTTTGATCATTGGCCGGTAAAAACATCTTTAACTAGTGGAAGTAAAGAATGGAGAGAAAAATTTTTATCTGCTTGTAAAGAGGCTGTTGCTGTATCCAAAAGATGTAATGGAAATCTTATTACAGTAGTACCTGGTAATTATGCCCGTGATTTAAAAATAGATATCCAAACCGCCAATGTTATTGAAGCATTACGTCCGGGTATTGAATGGTTAGAAAAACATAATATAGTAGTTGTGTTAGAACCTTTGAGCGATACACCTGATTTGTTTTTACGCTATTCAGATCAAACCTATGCAATTTGTAAAGCACTGAATAGTCCTTCTTGCAAAATTCTCTACGACATATATCATATGCAGCGTAATGAAGGAAACCTGATTAAAAACATTGATGCTTGTTGGGACGAAATTGGTTATATACAAATTGGCGATAATCCTGGAAGAAATGAACCCGGCACCGGAGAAATCAACTATAAAAATGTATTTAAACACCTGCATGCAAAGGGTTATAAAGGCGTGCTTGGTATGGAACACGGCATTGCCGGAAATGGCAAAGAGGGTGCTCTTGCATTAATTGAAGCGTATAGATTGGTGGATAATTTTTAATAGGATGTGGTTACTATTGGATAATGTTTAATTTATAGTATGTATTTAAAACAATTTTTTTTTGTTGGATTTTTATTGATTGTCTTAAATGCGTATACACAGCAAAAGCCGAACATTATTTTTATATTAACAGATGATATGGGTTATGGAGATTTAAGTTGTTATGGCAATAAAAATATTCAAACGCCTTGTTTAGATCAGTTGGCATCCGATGGATATAAGTCAACCGGCTTTATGGTGGTTGCTCCTTCTTGTACACCCTCTCGGACATCCTTTTTTACAGGCAAATATCCTACAAGAACCGGACTAACATATGCTATACCTCCGGGTTCAAAACTTTCATTACCCAATGGTGGTAATACTTTGGCCAATTTCTTACAAAAAGCTGGATATAATACTGCAATGATTGGTAAATGGCATATGGGCGATAAAGGGATAGAAAGTTTCCCCACTTCGCATGGTTTTAACACCTATTTTGGATTACTCTACAGTCACGATTATAAGTTGCCGTATGTAAACACCGATACAACTTTAAAAATTTACAAAAACAACAGTCCATTTATTATTCAACCCAAAGACAGTACTCTAACAGAATTGTATACACAGGAAGCCATTCGTTATATCAATCAACAAAATAATCAACAACCTTTTTATTTGTACTTGGCGCATAGTATGCCACATTTACCTTTAGCCGTTTCTACAAAAAATAAAAACAAATCTAAAGGTGGTTTATATGGAGATGTAATTGAAGAAATAGATGCTAGTACACAGCAAATAGTAAATGCATTAAAAGCAAAAGGAATATTCAATAATACATTAATTATTTTTACGAGCGACAATGGCCCCTGGATTGATTTTCCTGCAAGGATGGCTGCTGATGGATTTACCCAACCTAATCATGTAGGTAGTGCCGGAATTTTTCGCGGAAAGAAAGCGCAAACTTATGAAGGAGGACATCGTGTTCCATTTATTGTTTATTGGAAAAATAAAATAAAACCGTCTACAAACAGCAACCTAATTTCTTCGTTAGATCTTTGGCCTACTATTGCCGAAATAATACATAACCCAATGCCAGCAGGCGATTTATTTGATGGACAATCGGTATGGAATAGCATAATGAATAAAAATAAAAGAAATACACATCAACCGGTATATTATTTGAATGATGGAAGAGTAGAAGCCGTTCGATTGGGCAATTGGAAACTCAGAAGAATCATAAAAGACAATGTACCCAATTATGAATTGTTTAATTTAAAAACTGATCCTTCAGAAAAAATCAATCAATACAATCAACTTCAGCAACAAGCAATTACCATGTTAGCATTGTTAGAACGATATAATGGTTAGAATTGCTGGAAATAATTTGTCTAATTTTACTTTTATTTTGTACAAATCCACCCACATTTAATACTATTCATATGTATTAATATTTCTTTTACAATTTCTTATAAAAAGTAAAAAGTAAGTAGTCCTTCTTCAACAATTTAATAAGCAGAATCTATTAACTGGTTTAATACATTCGGTGCATTAAATCTGATTAAACATGTAATGAGTGCAAAAACAATTTCATCCACTGAAAATTTTTGTCAGGCAAATTACATGCAACTATTAACTAATTATCAAAATAAATCCATGAAAAAAAACACCCTCTACTTTTTTGCAGCAGTTATGTTTTTGGCATTAAGCTGTAAACAAGCTAACCAACAAATTCTACAAGCCGGTGCTTACCAAATTAAATCAATGGTAGTAAATGATGGTACAAAAGATTCTACCTACCAAAGTAATCAATTAAAAATCTACACGGGTACTCATTACATTTATGTTCACATGAATACCGATTCAAGTGTAGGTTTTGGATTAGGCACATACCATTCTGAAGGAAACAAAGTAGAAGAAATCAATTGGTATAATTCTAGTGGTTCTGATACTGCAAACAGCTTTATATTAAATATTACCCCCACCGATAATGGGTATACCCAACATATTCCAGCAATAGTTTCAAATGGAATAAAATATACAATGACCGAAACATATACTAAACAAGGTAATGATTCAACTTCTGAATTAGATGGACTATGGAAACAAACAGTTGGTTTAAAAATTATTGGTACAGATACAACCAAAACACACAACTTCACACACTACACAGCATTTCAAAACGGTCATTTTATTTTCGTACATCGATATGCTTCAGATTCAACTGGTACCATGTTTAAAAAAGGTTTTGGTTCGGGTACATTTACCTATGCAAACGGACAGTTAGAGGAAATCAACACACTTACAAATTACCCAAGTATTGCCGGTAAAAAAATTACAATCAGTATAACATTTACTGGTAAAAACGAGTATACGCAAATAATAAAAGATGTGGCAACGCAAACCACTTCAATCGAAACATATACTCGTTTATAAATAGTGTAATATTCCAATAAATTAGTACCCCCGAAGTAAAAAATCATTGGGGGTATCTTAATAATTAACCGAAAATAAATTAATGTTGTAACAACAAAAGGGCATGATTATTGTAATAGATAATTATAAAATAGGACAATATGAATTTGTTAGAAAGATTAAATTGGAGATACGCCACCAAAGCCATGAATGGCCAGGCTGTTGATCAAGAAAAAGTAAATGCAATATTAGAGGCGGCCCGTTTAGCCCCTACATCTAGTGGATTACAGCCATTTGAAGTATACGTAGTAACCAATCCAGATATTAAGGAAAAAATAAAAGGAGCGGCTTATAATCAATCAGTAGTTGCAGACTGTTCTCATTTATTAGTATTTGCAGCCTGGGATACCTACACTGCTGAAAGAATCAATAAAATGTTTGATTTAACCAATGAGCAAAGAGGCTTTACCAATGAGGGATTTGAGGCGTATAGAAAAAATTTGTTGGCCAATTATACTGCAAAATCTGCAGAAGACAATTACCAGCATGCTGCCAAACAGGCATATATTGGTTTTGCCATGGCAATAGCGGCAGCAGCTTTTGAAGGTGTTGATGCTACTCCAATGGAAGGGTTTGACCCGTCGGCTGTTGATGAAATTTTAGGATTAAAAGAAAAAGGCTTACGTTCTACCTTATTATTAACATTGGGTTATAGAGACACAGAGAAAGATTGGTTAGCAGGTTTGGTTAAAGTGCGTAAAAGTAAGGAAGACTTTATTACAGAAGTAAAATAAAGTTGAGTTAATACTTTAATTCAAAAGGACAATTTTCTGAAAAGGGAATTGTCTTTTTTTTTGTAACCCTTTTTTTGCACAATTAATTTGTGTAGGATCCTTTGGATAATTAGTTGTTGCAAATACGTATCGTTCATATTATATTCTTTACTTTTTGTGTCAAGACAAAAAGTAATAATACATTTGTACAAACTGCATAAATGAAAAAACATATTTTATTTTACCTTCTTTTTGCAACACCTATTTTTGCGTTAGCGCAATCTAAAAATAACAGCAAACAACTCACTATATTATATACCAACGATTTACATGCGCATGTAAATCCTCAACAATTAGATTGGATCAGCACAACTCATAAAATAGGCGGATTTGCTAATATTGCCACATTGGTAAAAAACGAAAAAATAGCCAATACCAATACCGTTTACTTTGATGCCGGTGATTATTTTACGGGTCCATATATCAGTTCGCTTACTAAAGGAGCGGCTGTTATTGATGTGATGAATCACATGTCTATCGATGCTGCCTGTATTGGCAATCACGAGTTTGACCATGGCTGGCAAAACGTACCTACTCAACTTATAAAAGCAAAGTTTCCTGTACTTAATGGCAATATTTTTGTTAAACAAACCAAGCAACTTCTATGGAATCATCCATATAAAATAATTGTAAAGAACGGAATTCGTATAGGTGTAATTGGCTTGCACGGTCAATTTGCATTTTATGATACCATTTCAGATGAAATGATTCAGGGCGTGGAAGCTAGAGACGAAGAAAAATATTTACAACAGTACATTAATGAATTAAAGAATAAAACGGACTTAATAGTATTATTAATACATGAAGGAATTCCTGGCCGACAATCATCTAAAGGCATAACCGATGTTGGTCGAAATCTTAAAAAAGATATTGAGCTTGCACAAAAAATTAGTGGTGTAGATGTTATTGTAACCGGTCATGCACACCAGGGAACACCAGATGCATTAGAATCAAACGGCACTATTATTGTTTCTACTGATGCATTGGGAATGCAGTTGGGTAAGTTAACCATTACATATGATCAACAAAAAGATAAAATTATAGCGTATCAAAACAAGCTAAACTATATTTATGATGATGAAGTAATAGACGATTCTGCAACAAAAGCTGCCATTAACAAATGGGAAAATCAATTATCGGTAATAACGCAACAAAAAATTTGTGTTACACCGGTAAAATTGTTTAGATCTTATGGAGAAGAATCATTATTAGGCAATATGGTTGCAGATGCAATGTTATTTGCGCATCCTACCTGCGACTTTGCATTGGTAAATAGTGGTGGATTGCGTCAAGATATAGATGCAGGAACTATTACATTAGGCAATTTAATATCAGCTTTTCCGTTTCCAAACACCAATATTTTAGTAGACATGAAGGGGCAAGATGTATTAGCATTATTTGAACATGCAGCATCGTTAACGAATGGTATACTCCAGGTTTCTAAAGGAGTTGTATTAACGTATAATGAACAATCACCTGTTGGCAATAGAGTAGTGTCACTTACCATTAACGGCCAACCAATTCAACCCAACCAAACCTATAAAATAATTACGTCTAATTTTATGGCCGACGGAGGGGATGGATACTTTGCATTTAAAAAAGCAGTTTTTCGCAAAAACACCCAAGAGATTATATTAGATGCAATGGCTGCTTATTTAAAAACATTTAGCAGCTATTCGCCATCTTTAGAAGGACGTATTAAAAAAGTTGATAATTAAATGGATAAATCAATAAAAACGTACCTGTATATTTTTAACTTAAAAATCCATCCTTACCAAACAATCAACTTATCTTAGTAAGTATAAACAATCTGCAATATTTTTATAGTTGATTGATTTATAAAATCTTACTGTAAGCATGCCTTCTTTATTTATAAAAACAACATTGCTATTAAGCTTTATGCAATTAAGCGTGCAGCTTCATGCGCAAACTGCTGATGAATTATATAAATCAGGGATACAAAAAATCAATCAAAAAGAATATACAGAGGCGATAGCAATCTTTACCAATATTTTAATAAAGGATAAGTTTTATCCGGAAGCACATTTAAACCGAGGTGTGGCAAAAGCATATAACCATGATTATAAATCAGCCATTGCCGATTTTGATGAAGCAATTTTACTCGAGCCTAAAAATCCCAAAGCATATTTCAACAGAGGGCTCTCACAATTCGATGTTAATAACTATAAAGAAGCGCTATTAGATTTTAGTAAAGCAATTGAATACAATGATACAGATGGTGATACATTTAAATATCGGGGAACAGTAAAAGCAATACTACAAGATTTACCCGGTGCTATTAATGATTTTACTACAGCAATCGATTTAAATCCATTTGACATGGATGCTTTTTTTAATAGGGGAATGGCGCGTTCAGAAGATGCTGATTTTAAAGGTGCTATTGCCGATTTTAGTACAGTAATTGCTACGCAATCTATGGATGCAGAATCTTATAATAACCGAGGTGTTGCTAGGTACAATCGGCAAGATTATAATGGAGCGATAGCCGACCACAATAAAGCCACAAAATTAAACCCCAATGAATGGCTCTATTATCAAAACAGAGCCATCACAAAGTATGCTATAAAAAATTATTTGGCTGCTATTGCAGATTATAGTAAAGCTATTGAATTAAATGCCCATTGCGCAGAAGCATATTATGGTAGAGCCATTGCTCGCTTTGCCATCAAAGATTACAAAGGCGCTGTGGCCGACCATTCACTTGCTATTGCTAATAAACCCAACTATTCCGAAGCCTATTATAATAGAGCCTTGTGTTTGTCGGCAATGAAAAAACACGCCGAAGCACTAAAAGATTATACAAAAGCTACTGAAATTCAACCAGAACATCCTAATGCATATTATGTTACCGAAGTAACCAAATTTAGAATTAGTCACAAAGCAGGTTACAATAAAAAATAAATGCCTAAATTAATTTTCTTAACCTTTAATTGTATGGCTCATTCAATTTTTTATTTATCTTGAGGAACAAAGTATTACCTGAATAAAATTCGCTTTCAATAAAAATTCAAAATCAACAACAATAGTTATCAAACGAATATTAAGCAGCAAAACAATAAAAGCCTACAACATGCAATCAACAATTTCTTTTAAACGCTTAAGCCATTTAATGGCAATGACTTTTATATTTACTTGCTCAATGTTTATTTGTACATCTATAAAGGCTGCCGATGACAATGCAATTATTGGACGTTGGGATCTTTCACTAAACCTTGGCAACAGAGTTGCACCTTCTTGGTTAGAGGTTAAGCTTTCAGGAAACAAAACATTGGTAGGTTATTTTGTTGCAGAGGGTGGTAGTGCACGTCCAATAGCGCATGTACAAGTAAAAGAAGGAAAAATATTTTTTTCGATTCCTCCACAATGGGAGCGTTCAGAAAAATACATGGAATTTTCTGCTGTATTAAACAATGATCAATTAGCTGGCACCATAATTAGTAGTGGAGGCACAACTTATAATTTTACGGGTGTAAGAGCCCCTTTGCTTAAAAGAACAAAGGCGCCGGTTTGGGGTACTCCTATTAAATTATTAAATGGAAAAGATACTAAAGGTTGGCATGCGTCTGGCGCAAATAATCAATGGGAGGTGATAAAAGGGGTGTTAACCAGTGCCAAATCCGGCAATAATATTATCACCGATCAAAAATTTGAAGACTTTAAATTGCATATAGAATTTCGCTATCCTGCAGGTAGTAATAGTGGTGTTTATTTAAGAGGCCGTTATGAAGTGCAGGTAGAAGACAATATTGGCAAAGAACCATCCTCTATTTATTTAGGGGGAGTGTACGGTTTTTTATCGCCAAATGAAATGGTTGCCAAAGCTCCCGGCGAGTGGCAAACTTACGATATTACATTGGTTGGTCGTAGAGTAACAATTGTAGCCAATGGAAAGTCGATTATTACCGATGCAATTATTCCTGGAATAACTGGTGGTGCATTAGATAGTAATGAAGGAGAACCGGGTCCTATTATGTTACAAGGTGATCATGGTCCGATTGAATACAGAAATATCATCATCACTCCGGCGAAATAAAAGTATGCCTTCAGGAATACCAGTAAAAAAAAGAGTAGTTGTTTTCGATGAGTTTGTTCAACAGTCGTTGAAAAACAATACTGTGGTGCAAGGACAAGTAGTTGTACATGTTAATTTTTTATCGGAAGATTGGGAATATTCTGGTATAAGAATATGGCCTACTACTTATTTAATAGCACATGATTCGGATCATAAAAGCAAAATACTACAAGTTGTAAATATAAACTGGTATCCTACTTACATGCAATTAAAGGGGCCGGTAACGCCTTTTACACTAATATTTGAAGGCCTTCCTAAATCTTGTACGCAATTCGATTTGGTGGAAGAAATTCCGCAGGCCGGTGGTTTTGAGTATCGAAACATCAAAAGAAACCAATCAGACGTTTATCATATTGAGTTGAGTTAGTTACCTACTAAATGAAACGCTGTTTGTCTGCCATTGATGTATCTAAAACCTGTTTCATCAAAATATCCGTCTTGCTCTAACATAATGCGTATGCTTTTGTTCCATTCTTTAATATTGAATGCTGCATTCAGTTCAATAGAGTAGGCCGTATTATAGTGGGTAGGAAAATCACCACTACCCGGAACGCCGCCTTGCTGATCCCATAAACCAATAGTTGGCCCAGCTGCATGTCCATGATAACCAATGGGGTGCGTATAAATAGTAGCATCTATATTTTCTTTTTTGGCTACTGCCAATGCATCTGCTAAAATTTGATTGCCCGATTTATTCAGTTTATATTGTTCAGTTAATATATCCTGTAATCTATTTGTTTTAGTTAAAGCTACTTTTAAAAATTCCGGTGCATCTTTTTCATCAGGTTTTAATACATAAGCATGTTCTTGAATATCGGTATTTAACCTTAAGTAAGTAATACCAAAATCAACATGCAGTAAATCTCCGGCTCTAATCACTTCATTGTCATTAACACCTTTATTGGTAAAAGCTTTTAAGTGATCAAACTTCATTGAATCGTTTCGTTGAATTTCTACAGATGGATGAAACCAGGTGCTTAAACCTAAATCCTGCATTTTTTGGCGAAACCACCACACCAAATCTTCGCTAGTGGTAATACCCGGTGTAATTACTTTGCTACTAAATCCCTCTGCAATTATTTTTTTACTAATGCTAATGAGTTGAGGATAAAATTGCATTTCACGTGCAGTTCTGGTTTCTAACCAAGCAATTGCTAAAGGCTCGGCTGAAACAATATTTTGTTGATAGGCAGCAGGCAAAGACTGTGATAGCAATTGATATTCTGTATAATCCATTCCATCTGCATGTGCAAAATTTTCAGAGGTATTAACAGCAATTTTTTTCGGTTGATATTTTTCTATAATTGCTTTTAATGCATCCCACTGATTGGGGTATTTCTTCATATCCCAAGCGGCTTCTATTTGATCGCCTACATTGTAACGGGCTACTGCTAGTTTAGCATAAACCTTGGTTTGTGGGTTGTAATAAAACACCAAAATGGTTCTTCTTCTAGCACTTAACCAAGTGGCTGGCAACATCGTTTTTATAATTGGATCTTCATTGTATTCTCTGGTAACCATCACCCACATATCGATGTTGTTTTTTTCCATTAATTGTGGCAATAAATTGTTGAGTCGGTAACCTAATACTTCATCAATTACTTGTGCTTGTTGTTTTAATGGCAATATTTGTGCCGACCCATTCAGCGAAAGAAGTACGAAGAACAATACAACAAAACTTTTCATTTATATATTTTTTAGTTTTCACTTAAAATAGTCGCAAGGAATGCTCATGACTATTTCAAGTTTTATTTTTTTAATTAAGACTTAAAACACTCACAAGGTTTGCAAACAATGCACATGACCATTTCAATTTTTAATTTTGACTTTTAACGTGTTAATCTATAAACAAAAACTGCCGCACGTTTCATTAATTTAGCGTATTCGTTTACATTCAATACTTCACCAGGAGCGTGTGCGCCTTTTCCCGAAGCCCCTAATCCGTCTAAACAATCGGCATATGCAGCTATGTAAGAAATATCTCCTGCTCCACGGCTACCCGCATTTCCTGGCATCACTTTGCCATATCCTAAAGCCATATTTACTTTACTTAATTCATCGGCCAAAGCTTCATTTCCTTTGGTAGGCGACATAGAGGGGATACCATCCATGAAATGAATAGTAGCTTTTGTTCCAGGTAAATTTTGTTGCGTAATGTTCAACATGGTTTTACGGGCATTTATCTTTTGTGTTTCTGTTAAAAAACGTAAATCGCCAATAACCACCGTTTTAGGTGAAATAATATTTGTTTTACCGGCAGCACTCCCTTTTTGCGCTGCTGCATTTACATCTACTTCTGCTCCTCCAATAAATAAACCCGGATTAAATGTAAGGAATTGCTCTTTGCTAAGTGTTTCTCTAAAAGTATTGATGATTCTGCTCGCTTCATAAATTGCACCATATCCACCTGCAGCAAATACTCCTGATGAATGGCCTTGTTTTGCTTCCACTTCTAACCGCCATCCACTTGCACCTCTGCGGGCAGTTGCTATAGTATTTAAACCAATGGCACCTTCAAATGCCAAAGCTATTTCATGTTCTTTGGCACGTTTGATAAAATCGCCCCTACTCACGTCTCTGGGTTCACCCGCATTTTCTTCATCACCGGTCATGTATATAGTGATTGTTGTTTCGTCTAATAAATTCAACTGATGTAGGGCCTTCATTGCAGCAATAATTATTACATCGCCCCCTTTCATATCGTTGATACCCTGACCAGTAATTGTTGAATCGTTTAAGACAGTAAAAGGGTTTTCAGGCATATCGGGTTCAAATACAGTATCTAAATGCCCAATCAAAAAAAGTTTTTTACCTTTCTTTCCTTTACGAAACGCTACTAAATGCCCAGCTCTTTTTAATGAATCGGGTTGAGTAATCCATTCAATGGTAAAGCCCAATTGTTGTAAGGCATTGGCATAAATTTCACCTACTTGCTTTACGCCTTTTATGTTAAATGTGCCACTATTTATGTTCACTGTTTTTTTCAACAGCTCCATCATATCGACATAATTTTTTTCAATTTCAACAGTAATTTGTTGTTCTACTTTAGAAAGCGTTTGTGCCGTTAGCGATGTAGCAAAAAACAGCAAGCATATAAAAACAAATTTTTTTATCATTTGAAAATTATTAATAACCCCTTAAAAATTTAAGATCAATTCCGAAACAATATAGGGTACTTCTTCATTCGGACAATGTCCTATATCTTGTAAAATAATTAATTTACTTCCTTTTATGTTCTTTTCAAATAAATAAGCATTCGATACTGGTATTAATTGATCTTTATCTCCCCAAATAATTAAAGTAGGACAAGTTATAGTTGCAATTTTTTGATAATCGAGTTTTTTTCGATGATTAAATAAGCTGATTAATGCTTTTCGATTTCCCTTTCTAATAGCCAAATCATGAAATCGATCTATCAATTTTTCTGTTACCAATTCTTTATTATAAAACACATCTTCTAAACTTTGTTTGATAATAGAACGGGGTGTTATATATTGTATTAAATTGTTTAATACCGGCGTTGCTGCTAATTTAAAACCAAGGGCACCTTTTGTATTAACAGTAGGGTATCCGGTTGGGTCAATTAATATAAGCTTCCGAACTTTTGTAGGATGCGCTACTGTATAATACCAGGCAATACCCCCACCTAATGAATTACCCCCAATATCACAAACAGACACATCAATAAATTTTAAAAACGCACCTAAAAACTGTGTGTAATAGTTGTAACTGTAATAATTTTCTTCATTAGGTCCAGTTAAGCCAAACCCTGGCAAATCAAGCGTAATAACTCTTCTATGATTTCTTAAAGAGTCTATCATTTTCTCAAAAGTATGTAAGGAAGAAGAAGTGCCATGTATTAATACCAATGGAATTGAATCGTTTTTAACACCTTCATCTCTATAATGTACATTCATTCCATACAATGAAATAAAACGAGATTGATGGTTGGTATACGTAGGTGTTAATTCTTCCAAAGATTTATCAGGTTGAAAAAAAACACCCAATAATAAAAGAAAAACCACAAGCAATACACCAATAATGTTTCTCAAAAACCTTACTACTTTCATCTGTTTCTATTTGTATAAATTTATTTAACCCAAACGGCGCCTACACCAACCTTCCACAGCAATTCATTCATTTTAGGAATTTGCAAATCTAATAAATCGTTGCCTCTTTTTTTCAATTCATCCCATGCAGAATTCAATTCATTTATCCTATCTATAGCAGGTTGGCTTACCATGGGTATATCACTTTGAATTTGATTCATGGCAAACATATAATTGGCGGTAAACTTATTTGGGAAATTTTCAACATCATCATAAGCAGTTGATTTTCGTTGAATCATTTCTTCATCCCATTCATTTAATTTTTTAACTAAAGCAAGCCCCTCTAAACGAATATTTTTATATTGTTCTTGTGAAGGAAGGTTTGTAATAATTCCTTCTAATTGAATCCGCTTAGTATATAATGTGTTTACTAAATGATGCATAGTAGTTAATTCGTTTTCTACTTTAGCAATAAACGAATGATACGTTTTATATTCTGCAGGCGATGTGTTATAGTGCGGATTAGCTAATATTGCTGCGTTAGTTTTAACTTCTTTTCCTCCAATACTTAATGAATACTCGTAATTACCGGGAATAGCTTTATGACCCCTGAAGCTGCTTTCTATGTAAACATTTGGAATACCAGGCAATGTAGGGTAATGCATATTCCACACAAAACGATTTATTCCTTTATGTACAGAAAGAATTGGGTTTTCAGCGGGCCCGCCATCGTATCTTTTATACGTTGAATCTGGTTTTGATGAAAAACTTCTCACCAAATTACCTTCTTCATCTTTTATTACTAAACGTACTTCTTCTTTGTCTTTTATATCGGGTAATTGATAATAAATAACAACCCCGGTAGCTGGGTTTACACCTCTAAAATCATTGGTACCAGTAATGCTGGTTGAGTTACCATCTAACTCACTATAGCCAGTAACAATATATGTATCAGCCGGTTGATAGATAGTTAATGCAACAGATTCTTTTTTATATTGACGCAGCAAACTCAAATCATCTAAAATCCAAAAAGATCTACCTGATGTAGCAGCAATTAAATTCCCTTGGTGGATGCGCAAATCGGTAATGGGTGTTAAAGGTAAATTTAACTGAAAGGGGCTCCAGTTTTTTCCACCGTTCCAGGATAAATAAATACCTGTTTCTGTACCTGCAAATAACAAATCTTTTCTAATGGCATCTTCTCTTACAACCCTCGTGAATGCGCCTAGTGGTATACCTGCACTTATATTGGTCCATGTTTTGCCATAATCAGTTGTTTTATAAATAGCAGGAGTGTGGTCGTTAAATTTATAGCGGGTGGTAGCAATATACGCAGTAGCCTTATCATGCGGAGAAACTTCAATGGCATTGATTAAACATTCACTTAACCCGGCAGGGGTTATATTCTGCCAATGTTCACCACCATCTTTTGTTAAATATACATAACCATCATCGCTGCCGGTATAGATTACGCCTTTTTCTAGGGGCGATTCCAAAATATAACTTAAAGTACCATAGTTTTCAGCACCAACCGCTTCATTGGAATAAGGCACACCGGCTTTTCCTTGTTTGTCTTTTTCATTGCGTGTTAAATCGGGAGAAACTTCTTTCCATGTTTTACCATAATCGCTGGTTTTTAATAACAGTTGTGCACCATGATAGTATGTATGAGGTTCATGTGCACTCCAAATGATAGGGGCATTCCAGTTAAAACGGTATTTAATATCTTTAGCATCTCTTCCTAAATATTGTATGGGTGCAGCCATAATATTGGTGCTGGCTTTTGCTTTTGTGTCTAACACTTCTATAGTGCCCTGATAACTACCTCCTAAAACAAAGCGGGGGTCGTTGGGGTCAAAAGCTAAAAAAGCACTTTCGCCACCGGCAGAAGATGTCCAGGAATTGGTTGTTATGCCACCACTATTCAACTCTCTACTGGCAATACTTACAGAAGTATTGTCTTGTTGACCGCCATAAATTCTATATGGAAATTGATTGTCTACATTAATGCGATAAAACTGAGCCGTGGGCATATTGTTTTGGCTACTCCATGATTTTCCCTGATTAAAAGTAATGGCAGCACCGCCATCATCAGCAATAATTATATTATTGGCATTGTTAGGATTAATCCAAAGGTTATGGTAATCGCCATGTGTGGCCGATATATCTGTCCAGGTTTTTCCACCATCAATAGAACGCATAGCAGGCGCACTCATTACATACAAAGTATTTTCATTAATAGGATCGGTAAACAATTTAATATAATACCAAGAACGCTGTATTAACCGGTGGTCGTTAGTTACATGGCTCCAGCTGTTGCCTGCATCGGTAGATACATATAGGCCGCCAGCTTCTTTTGTATAATCACTTTCAATTAATGCATATACTTTTTCGGAATTAGATCTACAAACAGCTATCGACATTTTACCCATTTCTTTTGGTAAGCCATCCAACAATTTATCCCAATGGTTACCGCCGTCGGTAGATTTATACAATCCACTTCCAGGGCCACCACTTTTTACCTGCCAAGGTTTACGACCATGTTCCCACATAGATGCATAAAGAATGGCCGGATTATTCATGTCCATCGACAAATCGGTACAACCGGTTTTATCATCAACATACAAAATTTTTTTCCAATGCAAACCACCATCAGTAGATTGATAAACACCACGTTCGGCACTGTTGCTATATAAGGCACCTTGTGCTGCTATATATACGATGTTGGGATCTTTCGGATGAATGGCAATTCGGGCAATGTGCTGTGTTAATTCGAGCCCTAATTTCTTCCATGTTTTTCCGGCATCTGTACTTTTATATACCCCATCACCCGAATGGGTCATTACGCCTCTTACGGCATGCTCTCCCATACCTACATATACTATATTCGCATCACTTTCTGCAACGGCTACCGCTCCTACCGAACTTGTTTTAAAAAATCCGTCCGAAACATTTCTCCAGGTAATACCCATGTCGTCGGTTTTCCATAAACCACCTCCTGTTGTACCCATATAGTAAGTAGAAGTATTGCCAACAACGCCACATGCAGTTACCGACCTTCCACCTCTAAATGGACCAATTGAACGCCATTTCATCGGTTTAAATACATTGTTTAAGCTATTAGCACTGGTATCTGCAATAGGTTGCGCATTAATACCTAAACATATAAACACGAGCATGATAATAAATGAAAATGATTTTCCCATCTTATTGAACGATTTTATAATGAAATATATACTAAATTGAATTAGTTGAGGCAGTTATATTATCTTTTAAAACTATTTATATGCGCAAAGTACAGTTATTAATTTGGATGTTGGGAATGGTTATCTTTCTAAACGCTCAAACCAATAAAAATATTCTACAACCCCCCGGATTATTATCTATAAAACGGGAAGATCTTAAAAAAGATTTGTACGATTTGGCCGATGCTCATTTTAGAGGCCGCTCTGCCGGAACATTAGATGAGTTAAAAGCGTCTATGTGGATTGGAGAAAAATACCGGGCATTAGGGTTAAAACCCGGTGGAGAAGATGGCACTTATTTCCAATATTTCTCACTTTGGAGAAATGTGGTGAATGATCAAACAACGGTTCATCTAAATGGTCGTCCATTATTACTTTGGAAAGATGCGGCAATAGCCCAAATGGCCAATGTACGCATCGATGCACCCATCCAATACATTGGTAATGCGGCGCTGGTAGATATGAACGCAATTGATGTTAAAGGAAAAGTGGTAGCAATAGAAGCAGACCCTTCCGGAATTAATATGAACCGATCTTTGCCCACCTGGCGCTACAGTAGAAGTATGTTGGATAAGTATGGTAATACCCTTATTGCTAAAGGAGCCATTGCAATTATATTTGTTGCCGATGCTACCGCAGAGAAATGTTGGGAAGATGCCGCAGAAAATTTTAAGCGGGGTAATTATGATATTGAGGGCGGTACAAACGCAAAACTAACCACCACCGTTCCGGTAATTTGGGTTCATGCTGCGTTAAAAAATGAGTTGTTAAATAAATCAGCGCAATTAAAACTAAACCTATCGGTAAGCAGATTTGAATACCCTTCCGTAAATATCATCGGCAAAATTGATGGAACAGATCCCTCACTTAAAGAGGAGTATGTTTTATATAGTGGTCACCAAGATGCGCACGGCATAAGAAATCCAATGAATAACGACACTGTGTATTATGGTGCCGACGATAATGGCAGTGTAGATGTAGCCATGTTTGCAGCAGCAAGGGCGTTTAAAAAACATCCAGCCAAACGGTCTATAATTTTTGTAATACATGGTGCAGAAGAACGCGGACTGTTAGGATCTAAGTGGTATGCTGCCCATCCCACCGTACCAATCAATAAAATTGTAACAGTAATAAACGGAGATATGATTGGCAGAAATAATCCGGACAGTGCAACTGTTTTAGGGTTACAACCGCCACATAGAAACTCCACAGAGCTAGTAAATATGACGCTGGAAGCAAACAAAGAAGGCCCTAATTTTAAACTAGATACGCTTTGGGATAAACCCACCCATGTGGAGGGCTGGTATTTTAGAAGTGATCATTTGCCCTATGCACGATTAGGTATTCCTGCAGTAATGTTCACCACCTTATTGCACCCCGATTATCATACACCCATGGATAAAGCTGAATTAATTGATTACGATAAGCTAAAAAAGATGACAGACTGGATGTATCGAACCGCATGGAAAGTTGCCAATGCACCCAAACGACCGGCTACAGATATAAATTTTAAACTAGAAAGATAACCCTCTTTAAAAGTCAAAAGTCTAAATTTAAAAGTCTAAAGAATAAAAATGAAATTTTTAAAAATCCTCTATGTTCAGGTTTTAATTGGCATTGTATTAGGCATACTAACCGGCTTGTTTTTTCCTTCATTTTATGCTGCCGGCAAGTTAATCAGCGATACGTTCATCAACATGATTAAGATGGTGATTGCCCCTATCATATTTTTTACCATTGTGTTGGGAATTACCGGTGCAGGTGATATGAAAAAAGTAGGAAGAGTAGGCGGAAAAGGAATTATTTATTTTGAAATTGTTTCAACGTTTGCATTAATCCTTGGATTGTTTGTAGCCAATTTTATTAGGCCGGGTAACGGCGTTGTTTTAAATGAACGGGCTTCAGATAAAGTGGCCGAATATGTAAGCAAAGGGCAGGAAATGAACTGGGCTGAGTTCTTTGCACACATTGTACCGGAAAATATTATTGGGGCATTTGCCAAAGGCGATATTATTCAAATACTTTTTTTCAGTATTTTATTTGCCATTGGCTTAATGAAACTAAAAACTTCTGCCGATGGACTAATCAATAGTTTTACCACCATCAATAAAGCATTGTTTAATATTTTAGGCATTGTAATGAAATTAAGCCCCATTGGTGCTTTTGGAGGCATGACCTATACCATGGGTAAATTTGGAATCAAGAGTTTGGTGGTACTCGGAAACTTTATGCTTACTTTTTATATTACGGTATTCATTTTCATTTTTGTGGTATTAAATGCAATAGCCAAATACTATGGATTTAGTTTGATTAAACTATTGGCTTATTTAAAAGAAGAAATTTTTATAGTAATTGGCGCCAGCAGTAGCGAAGCGGTATTGCCATCGGTTATGCAAAAGTTAGAAAAAGCCGGTTGCGACAAAACAATAGTAGGATTAATTATTCCAACCGGTTATAGTTTTAATTTAGATGGAACTACCATATACTTAAGTATGGCGGTATTGTTTTTAGCACAGGTATTTAATATAGATTTATCTATTTCTCAACAAATTACCATTGTAGCTATTTTAATGATTACCAGTAAAGGAGCTGCCGGTGTTACTGGTAGTGGGTTTATTGTATTGGCCTCTACTTTATCAGCCCTAAAAATCATTCCAATAGAAGGGCTTGCATTATTAATAGGGGTAGATCGTTTTATGAGTGAAGCCCGTTCGGTAACCAATTTTATTGGCAATGCGGTAGCAACAGTAGTAATCGCTAAAAGCGAAAAAGGGGTAGATGTTGAAGTATATAAAAGCGTGGTAGGTGGTTAAAACCACCTGTTTAATTTACCTTTGTAACAATGAGCACTTCCAATAAAAAGTTAGACATTATAGATCGAATTCTAGAAGCATGCTACCAACATAATCCCGATGCATTATTTGTAATGAGCTTGATGCACCAGTACGAAGAACGAGGAAGCCTCAGTAAAAAGCAATTAGAAGGGTTGATGCTTAAGGCAGTAAAAGTGCCCGATATGCCTACCAATTGGTTGGCTACACTGGAGGCAACCATTAATAAAATGCATACCAGAGAAAAAGCACCTCCGGAAAAAATTAATGCACCCCTCTTTGTAAGAGACGAAGCAACGGGTAATAAGCTTAAAGACATTTTAACTAAATACCCTCAACACAAGCGGGTAGTTTTTTTAAATGCAAAATTTGAGAAGAATGAGTTGTTGAGCGCAGCTGAAAAAGACGAGATTACTAAGTTTTGGAAGATATTGGTGAAGTAATATATTTACATTTAAACATAAAATCAATATGTTTAAATGTAAATATATAATTGTAAAAACTATAGTAATTCACATTGTGTTGTAAAACAATGAAGTACAATTGATTATAGTTCACATAGCGTATAAGCCTGCAAAATTGTCAAATTTACTCTTCAGTAGCAGGCGTAACACACTTAATTAATATCTGAAACTTAGTATTTAAGGATACAACAAATTCATCCCCATCTAAAATTTCCTTAGTGGCTTTGTCGTCTAACATTACAGCAGCTAAATCACTGGCTAAGGCCGAACTGCTGATTAAGTTGCTTACCCTGCCTCGGGTAAAGTCGATGTTAAATTTATAACCTGCTTTGCGACCTGTTCCAAGTCGCTCAAAATCAATTCTGTTCAGGTCTAATACTTGATTTTCCTGGCGCGATCTTTTTAATAAAATGCGTATAATGGGTAAATACTTTGACCAGATCTGAGCGTACATGTATGTTAGTAGTTTGGGGTTAAGCTGCAAAGTTCCGAAAAAAATTGCCTATTTCCGAATTTGGTTTTAAAAAGTCTACAATCCATTTATCTTCGCATCATTATGAACGATATTTCTACTATCACAATAAAGTCGCTAATTGTACACCAGGCGGGCAATGCAGCGCAAGGCGGCCAACTTTTATTATCCGATAATGCCCTAGAAACCAATGAAAATCAGCTTGGTGAAATATTAATACATTTCCTATTAAAACCCATTAGTGAGTCCGAACAGTACCGAATGGAGCCCGATAACCTGGTTTATACCGCTATTACCCAACTTTTTAACCAGCCCAATCAATTTTTAACTGTTAGTAAACAGCTGGCAGAGCATTTTCACCTAAAAAGCAGTTCAGCTTTTGCCAAATCGGGCGAATTTTATGTTGTACAATTTCAGCAAGTGCCTTTTGAAAGTCAATTTGTAAATGCTATTGGCTTATTTCATACCAGTAACCGAGAATCGTTTTTACAACCCATTATTTCCGGCAATGGAATTCAATTAAAAATTGAAGATGGTATTGAATTGAAGAAACCCGAAAAAGCGGTACTTATTTTTAACAAAGAAGTAGATGGCGGTTTGTTGTCCTATGCATTTGAATCGAGTACTTCTAAGCAAGGCGATGGCGCTTTTTGGAAACACCAATTTTTACAAATAGCCCCAATTGTAAACAGTTACTACAATACAAACGAAGCACTGGGCATGTGTAAACTGTTTATTAGCAACGAGCTGAATGAACAGTTTGAAACTACTAAAACAGATCAAATAGACATGTTGCAGCGCAGTATGGAGTATTTTAAAACGCACGATAATTTTCAAATTGAAGAGTTTGGAAAAGAAGTATTACACCATCCCGAAGTAATAGACTGCTTCAACGAATATAAACAGCAATATGAAGTAGCTAAACAAGTTAGTATTGATGACTCTTTCAATATTAATTTAGAAGCTGTTCAAAAACAACAGCGTCAATTTAAAAGCATTTTAAAACTCGACAAAAACTTCCATGTATACATCCATGGCCGGAAAGATCTAATGGAAAAGGGTTACGATGAACGAACCGGTAAACATTATTACAAACTTTACTTTGATGAAGAAAAATAAAAATGGGTAAAAAATCCTTGCCTTGTTTTTTCAGTAATTGGTTCATTATCTGAAAAAAAACACCAAATAACTTGCTATGGCTAAATACGTAAATATACTGTGTCTTTCTACTGAAAATCTAATGTGAATGCCCAAGGCACTTAAAAGCTCATTTTCATAGCTTTCATCATTCACCATAATTTGACCAGTAATATTAGAAAAATAATTGTTTTCTATAGAACGAACAACCGTATTTTCATCTTTACTCCATTTCCAATATTTATTCAACAAACGATTTTCGGCGTATTCATATATATTACCGGTATGAGAAACAGCCCTTGCTCTTGTGTTAATAAAATTCAACGAATGCCTAACTTTAGCAGTAATTAGTACTTCCTTTGTTTTACGGTCGATCAGCTTAATTTCGGGCGACCACCAGCCATTTGTTTCTATGATGTATAAATCATCATAAATATTAACATCATACACTTTACCAAAAAATGATGTTTTAATCATATAACCTGCAATTGCATTTTCTTTTGCAATGGTGCAATTTCTACTGAAACTTTCTGTTTTGTACTGTATTGTTTGAAACATTTAATTCCTTTTTAAGGGTTATCAAATATTTCATAGGTTTGAATTTTGGCTTCTCTTTTAAAGGAAACTAATTGTAGATGTTATCACCCGACCTACAAACTAATATCAATAAAAGGCATATAAATATAATTATAATGTCAAAAATATAATATTATGTGCAAATTTATGCCGAAAAAATGTTAAAAACGATATAAATAATACATAACTGCTTATTTGTTTATAAAGCAGCTATAGATTGTTTAAAATCATATTGGAGGTCTTCATGTAAGGAGAGTAACGATTGATTAATTTTTTTCATTTGTTGATTGTACAAATTATTGAGTGTGGTACTTAACTTATAAGGAATGCCATGATTTTTTAATGAATAACAAAAATGTATTAAAATAGCTACCTCTGCCTGTTTTGAACCGGTATAACGGATATGTTTATTAGCAATCCTCAATATTTTCCGAATGGTTTTTTTAGCCAAATACAAATTAGTACCGGCAGATAGCCCTTCCATTTCATCAGTAATAAGTTGTTTCACTTCTTCAACGTAGCTTTCTTCATTGTGAGATTCAAACAGTAAATACGTAAGTAATTCTTTATTCTCTTTTTTAAACTTAGATAATCGTAAACACAATTCCACCAGCACTTTATCGGAACTGGCCAATAACGCTTGTTTAATTTCATGAACGGTTGCTGCTTTCACTAGTATCTCCTTTTAATTATTAATTACCCATTGTCAATTATCCATTATCAATTGTACATTGTCAATTAAAAATACCGTATTTTGTATGTATTCAAAAATTAAACGATTATGCCAACAACACGCCGAAATTTTATTCAACAAGTTTCAATGGGTGCATTAGCTGCTACAGCCATACCCAATTGGTTACAAGCTAGTTCAACTAATCAAATACTTACTGGAGTTCAATTATATTCTGTAAGAGCAGACATGAAAAAAGATCCGCTTGCTACTTTAAAGGCAGTTGCGGGTATGGGGTATAAACAGGTAGAACATGCCTATTATATAAATCGAAAATTTTATGGATACAGTGCAAAAGAATTTAAAAAAATTTTAAATGATTTGGGATTAGCCATGCCAAGTGGCCATACGGTGATGAGCGCTAGTCACTGGGATCCTATTAAAAAAGATTTTACCGATGAGTGGAAATATACTGTTGAAGATGCTGCACTGGTAGGTCAAGAACTGGTTATTAGCCCATCTTTAGATGAAAATTTCCGTAAGTCGGCCGAGGATTTAAAACGATTCATGGATATTTTTAATCAGTCTGGCGAATTGTGTCGTAAATCGGGTATGCGTTTTGGCTACCATAACCATAATTTCGAATTCAGTATAATCAATGGTGCGCAAACTACTTACGATATTATTTTACAATATACAGATCCTGCCTTAGTGATTTTACAATTAGATTTTGGAAATTTATTTGAAACAGGTGCAGATGCAATTTCAATTGTAAAAAACAATCCGGGTAGATTTCTTTCCATGCATGTAAAAGATGAAATTAAAAACGATAAAGGAGAATATGAAAGTACGATTTTAGGTAAAGGGGTTCAAAAAGTTAAAGAAATTGTAGCATTAGGAAAAAAAGTAGGCGGCACTAAACATTTTATTGTAGAGCAAGAATCTTATCAAGGCATCACTCCCCTGGATTCTATTCAGGAAGATTTAGCTATTATGAAAAAATGGGGATATTAAAGTTCAAAAGTAAAAAGTCGAAATGCAAAATTAGTATTTACATGTTGGCTTAGGCAAAATTTATAAAAGTACATATATGAAGCATATTGTTATTTGTTTATTGGTGGTTAGTGTATTAAAAGCGCAAACCATACAGTATGCCAACATTAAAAAAGGGGAAGCACAAGCAAAACAAATATCCATCATAAGAGATATTTATGGTGTGCCGCATATATACGGAAAAACGGATGCCGATGCGGTTTTTGGATTGATGTATACACAATGTGAAGAAAATTTTGAAAGAATTGAACGTAACTATTTAGAAATGTTGGGTCGTCGTTCTGAAATGGAAGGAGAAAAAACAATTTATGATGATTTGTTAATGCGCTTAATTGCAGATACGGCCGATGCAAAAAAAGATTTTGAGAAAAGTCCGCAATGGTTAAAAAAATTACTGATTGCACATGCCGACGCCATTAATTATTATTTGTACAAACATCCGGAAGTTAAACCCGCTGTGCTAACAAAGTTTGAACCCTGGTTTCATTTAATGTATACCGATGGTAGTGTGCATGCAACCAGTACAGGCGGTGCAACAGTAGAAGAAATAAAACGCTTTTATGAAAACCCTAATAATAATAGTACCGCTAAAGTTGTATTTAACAGAGATATTGATGATAGAGGTTCTAATGGTTTTGCCATAGCTCCTGCAAAAAGCACCACTAAAAATGCTTTACTGTATATAAATCCGCATGTGCCTTTTTATTTTAGAAACGAGGCCCAAATGGTAAGTGAAGAAGGATTAAATGCGTATGGCGCATCTACCTGGGGTCAGTTATTTGTTTACCAGGGTTTTAACGAACATTGCGGTTGGATGCATACCTCAGGCTATACCGATGTTGCTGATTTATATGAAGAAAAAATTACCAGGCAAGGAGACGATTATTGGTATGAATATGAAAACAAACAGCTTCCGGTAAAATCAAAAGCCATTACCATTTACTTCAAAAAAGATGGGGCAATGTTTTCTAAAACCTTTGCAGGATACTATACGCATCATGGTCCTGTATTGGCCAATAGAAATGGCAAATGGTTGAGTTTAAAAGAATACAATCGGTCTTTAAAAGCATTAATTCAATCATGGCTAACCACTAAAGCAAATGGATTGGCGGAGTACACCAAAGCCATGGAAGGGCTTTCAAATACCACCAATAACACGGTTTACGCCGACGATAAGGGAAATATTGCTTATTGGCATGGTAATTTTGTACCAATTCGCGACACCACTTTTAATTGGAAGTTGCCGGTAGATGGCACAACGGCTGCTACAGAATGGAAAGGGGTACATCCACTATCTGCTATTGTACAAGTAATTAACCCAGCAAGCGGATATATTCAAAATTGCAATGCAACTCCTTTTACATCGGCAGGAGAAAGTAGTCCGGTTAAAAGCAACTATCCGGTTTACATGGCTCCCGACGGGCAAAATGCAAGAGGAATTAATGCCATGCGTTTACTCAGCAACAAAACCAATCTTACACTCAATGAATTAATCAATATAGGTTATAACAGATATTTAAGTGCATTCGATATTTTATTACCCGCACTTTGTAAAGCTTATGAAGGATTGCAAGAAAACACCATGCAAAAGAACGAACTGCAAAAACCCATAGCACTATTAAAAGCATGGAATAAAATATCCGATACCAATTCCATCGCAACAACGCTTGCTATAGATTGGGCAACAAAAATCAATGGGCTTTATCCAAAAGCTGCCACACAAGAAGAAAACACAGAAGTAATTGGCCGGTTTAATAGTATAGCCAAAAATATGGCTGCCGAACAATTGCTTAAAACATTGGCAGAAGTGATAGATAACCTGAAAAAACAATACGGAACCTGGGAAGTTAGCTGGGGATCAATTAACCGGTATCAGCGTTTAACAGGAAAATTTGACGAACAGTATAACGATGCCAAACCTAGTACAGCAGTAGCACTCAGCTCCTCCCGATTTGGTTCACTGCCTGCTTTTGAAAGTAGGGTGATGAATGGCACAAAAAACAGATATGGATTTTCGGGCAATAGTTTTATTGCAGCAGTGGAGTTTGGGAAAAAGATAAAAGCTAAAACGATTGTAACTGGTGGACAAAATAATAACCCTGCATTAGCTCATTTCACCGATCAGTCTGCAGGGTTTATTAATGGAAATTTTAAAGAAGTATTTTTTTATAAAACAGATGTAGTAAAAAACAAAGAACGTACGTATCATCCGGGCGAGTAAGAGGCTAAATAGTATAACTCATACCTCCATCTTTTTCGTCTTTTAACTGTACACCCAAAGCGGCTAGTTCGTTTCTGATTTTATCGCTGGTCACAAAGTCCTTTCTACTTTTCGCGTCTTTACGGATATTAATTAATAATTGCAGCACACCATCTAGTTTGTCGTTGTTATCTGCTTTGTTGATTTGTAATCCAAAAATATCTATCAGAAAAGTATGCAGTTGTTTTTTGAGTAGGGCAACCGTATTGCTATGTAAAGCAGTAGCAGCAATATGTTTATCTTTTATAGAATTAATAACCGGTAACAATTCAAACATATTGGCAATTACTTTAGCCGTATTCAGGTCATCATTCATAAACGTATCGAAGTCTGCCACTAACTTATTCACTTTTTCATCTAAAGCGGTATCAATATTTGTTCCTGTACTACCTAAATCGTTTTGTTGCTGTAACCAGTCAAATGCCTCCATCAATCGTTTAAGCGCTTTTTCACTGCCTTGTAGGGCTTCATTGCCAAAATCTAAAGTGCTTCGGTATTGCGATTGAAGAATAAAGAAACGAACGGTAGCCGGGGCATAAGCTTGCTCTAATATGGGGTGATTGCCACTAAATAGTTCACTCAGTTTAATAACGTTGTTGTAGCTTTTACCCATTTTACGACCGTTAATGGTAATCATATTATTATGAAGCCAATAACGAGCGGGCATTTTATGATTACAAACGGTGCTTTGCGCTATTTCACATTCGTGGTGAGGAAATTGAAGATCCATACCACCGCCATGAATGTCAAACTCTTCTCCCAAATACTTCGTACTCATGGCCGAACATTCAATATGCCATCCCGGAAATCCTTCTCCCCAGGGGCTTTGCCAGCGCATAATGTGTTCGGCAGGGGCTTTTTTCCAAAGTGCAAAATCACTTTTATTTCTTTTTTCATCCTGGTTATCTAATTCTCGGGTACTCTCTATTTGCTCATCTAATACCCTGCCACTTAAAATGCCATAAGGCTGGCCTTTGGCCGAAAAATCGGTATTGTATTTTTCAACATCAAAATAAACGGAGCCATTGGCTTCATAAGCATAGCCATCGGCAATAATTTTTTTAATCATTTCAATCTGTTCAACAATATGCCCTGTAGCAGTAGGTTCTATGCTAGGAGGTAAATTATTAAACTGGCTCATAGCCCAATGATACAAATTGGTATATTTTTGCACCAATTCCATCGGCTCTAGTTTTTCTAAAACTGCTTTGCTGCTAATTTTATCTTCAGCCTCACGGCCTTCTTCTTCAAAATGGCCAGCATCGGTAATATTTCTTACATACCTAACTTTATAGCCTAAATACTGTAAGTACCTAAAAATTACATCAAACGTAATAAAGGGGCGTGCATGACCCAAGTGGCTTTCGCCACTCACCGTTGGCCCACATACATACATGCCTACATACGGCGGATTAATGGGTGTAAATACTTCTTTTTGGCGGGTAAGTGAATTGTATAATTTCAGTGACATTACTGCGAAAGTATTTTATTTTTTGAAACGAATATCAGCCATTAACATATTATGATCACTAAGTGATTCGTCTAGCATATCAAATTGATTCACTTCAAATGTTGGATCTGCTAAAATATAATCGATGCGTAAGGTTGGCGATAGCGATACAAAGCTTCTTCCAATGCCAAAACCCTTCTCTAAAAATGCATCTTTAAGGTGTTGTTTGATGGTAAAATAGGTGTAAGAATTGGGCACATCATTAAAATCTCCACAAATAATAGTTGGGTGAGGGCTTTTTGCCAGCTCATTGTGCACTATATCGGCTTGAACACCTCTTTTTTTATAGGCAATTTTCATTTTACGCATAATACTTTTAGAGGCAGATATAGACGCGGCATCCGATTCTTTTATATGCTCAATATCTTCATAATCGCCTTTTTGAAACTTGAAGGACTGAAGATGGGTAGTAAAAATACGCATCGTATCTATCCCATTTAATATATCTACATAAATCACACTCTCGTCATTCGGAAAAGCAACCCTACCAGAATCAATAATTGGTAGCGAGGAAAATATAATAACCCCCATTGCGTAATGGCCATTATTTCCTGTTGAATAATCTTTTGAAAAATAATGATAGGGATGTGTTTTACTGAAAAGGGCTATATTGTTTTCATACAATGCAGAGTTAAACTCCTGAAAACAAATAATATCGGGCTTGTTTTTTAATACACTCTCAGCCAACTCAAGCCGTACATTTTTTTTAACTGAACCCACACCTCCAGACCCATTAAATCCATGAATATTCCAATCAATAATGCGAAGTGTATTTTTTGCTTTTGCTTTAACAAAATCGGAACTTATGTTCCAAGCAAACACTACTTTTATTTGTTTAAAACCAATTAATAAAAAAGCGAGCGGAATAACAGCAAAATATGGTCTTATAATAAGCCAAGTAAACATTAGTAAAAGAAGTACTACAATAATAAAAGGCGTAATTAATGCCAAAAAACCATGTAGCCACCAATTAGCGGGATTAATAAATGGCGACAAGGCTGCAATTAAAAATAGCAACCCAACAATCACATTGAAAATAATAAAAGATTTTTTGCCGGTTTTTCTCAGCCAACTTTTAGCCATAAATAAAAATACGAAAAAACGAATTGTTGCTTATGAGAGAATTCAATAAAGTTTAGAGATCTTCATCAGTACTTGCTCTTTTTAAATAATTTTTTTCTTCATCCGTTAACGCATCAAAACCTTTTTGATTAATCTTATCTAATATATCATTTAATTTTTGTTGAGATTGACGGGCAATTTTTTCGAATGGCTTGCGAGATGCACGATAAAAGTTTTTGTTGTTTTTGCTGTGTTTTTTTTCTGGACTAAATAAATCATCTACCCAGTAAAACAGGCGAATCATCCAACTACCCCAATCATTTCCTACTTGTAATTGTTTTATAAAAACAAATCCCATTGCCGCCGCGCCTAAATGTGCTGCAGCAATTGCTAAATTACCCCCAGAAAAGGAAGTAAAGTTTAGCGCCACATAAATAATAGTAAGCACCCATAAAGGAATACCCCCATTTATTTGTGGAAAAATTCTATACCCTGGCGTAAGTGTAGTAGTAGCAATTGCTACAGCCATCACAGCAGTGCCGCTACCTAACATAGGGGCGGTAATCAATATGTTTTTTTCTAATCCCGGAAAAAGGTTATTACAAAGTACAAAAATCACCCCCCCTATTACCCCTCCATATAAATAAATAGGAATGAGTTTGTTATTACCGGCAAGATCTTGTAAAATAAATCCAAAAGCCCAAAGCCACATCATACTGGAAAAAAGATGCCAAAAGCTATAGTGGGTAAACATAAAGCTTAAAAGTGTCCAAGGCCTCGTGAAAAAAATGGCAGGAACAGCAGGAAGTGTAAACCAGTGTAAAATTTGCTGATAAAAAAGTTCTAATGGAATATCGGTTAGGTAGTAAACAATTTTTATAAAATTAATTAATACAAATACCAATGCATTAATGGCAAATAAAAATACCAATGCGTTATTGTCTTGTCCTAATAGAATTCTTTTGGGCGATTTATACATTCCACTATCCATTTTAATAAAACGTTTTTTTATTATTTTTATTCCAAGTCATAACAATCAATAGACCAACAATTGCTCCACCAATATGAGCCCATCTAGCAACATTATCACCTGCAGAATTTTGCAAAGCAAAAAACACTTCATACGAAAAATAGATAATGCCAATCCATTTAGCTTTGATAGGTACTAAAAAATATACATAGATATAGGTGTTTGGAAACAAGTAAACAAATGCAGCTAATATTCCAAAAATTGCACCACTGGCACCAACTGTGGCTGTGTTAATTTTACTTTGATAAAAAGAGGATATTGACTCTAAAAAATTATTGGTAAATGCTACATCATTGGGATGTAGTTTTAGTTGATTCATCACTTCTTGGTGATGTTCGTAACTAAGGTGGTATTTGTCAACAAATTGAATAATTGCATTAGATAAAGTACTTCCACCTTGTTGTTGAGCATTGATAACTGCTTCATACGCATGTGTAAGGGGTATAAATTCATAACTTAAAGAAACCAGGTGAATGAAAGCCGCACCTAGTCCACAAATGAGGTAAAAAGTAAGAAATCTTTTAGAACCCCAAATGTTTTCCAATACAGACCCAAACATCCAAAGGGCAAACATATTACCAAGAATATGCCCAAAATCGCCATGTAAAAAAAGGTGTGTTATTAATTGCCAAGGTCTAAATAATGGACTTTGCCAGCCATGTAGGGCAAAAATTTCTTCTAAATCAACAAAGCCCATAGGCCCCGAAAGGGTGTTTTGTGCTAAAAAGAACAATCCATTAATTATTAATAGGTTCTTCACCACAGTGGGTAATATCTCAAATCTACTTGGTCTAAATTCTGTCATGTTATTGAATTAGTTTCAATTGTACAACGTTTTCTATATGAAGTGTATGCGGAAACATATCTACCGGTTGAATACGGGTTACAATATATTTTTCACTCAACAATCCAAGGTCTCTTGCTTGTGTAGCAGGGTTACAACTTACATAAACAACAGTAGGAGCGGCAATTTCCAACAGCTTTTTGATCAGTTTTTCGTGCATACCAGCTCTTGGAGGGTCGGTAATTACCACATCTGGTTTACCATGTGCTGCAAAAAACGCATCATCACAAATATCAATTACATCTCCTGCAAAAAATGAGGCATGCTGTACATTGTTTAGCGCCGCATTTTCTTTAGCATCTTCAATGGCATCTGCCACCACTTCTACCCCCACTAGTTTTTTAGCGTCTTTACTTATAAAAAGCCCAATACTTCCGGTTCCACAGTACAAATCATATACAAGTTGGCTGCCATTTAGTTCGGCAAACGCTCGTGTTATCGAATATAATTTTTCGGCCTGAAGGGTATTGGTCTGAAAAAAAGATTTCGGACTGATTTTAAATCGAAGGTCTTCTAATTGCTCCATAATATACCCTTTCCCAAAATAAGTAATAGGATGTTGGTCGTAGAGGCTATCGTTCTTTTTACTATTAATAGTATAGAGTAAAGTGGTAATTTCGGGAAACTTCTGTAATAAAAGATCTAGTAGCTTAACACGAAAATGTTCTTCTTCATAAGCAATTACCACATTTACCATTAATTCACCCAATGTGCTGTTTCTAATCAGTAGGTTTCTTATCCAACCGGTGTGTTTTTTTATGTCGTAGAAGGGTAAATCATTGTCAATTACAAAGGCAGCAATGGTTTTTCTGATTAGATTGGTAGGCTCATGTTGTAAATGGCAGGTGTCTATTTCAACTACTTTGTCGAAGAAACCACGCACATGAAAACCAGCGGCGCCGGGCTGGCTGTTGAAGTCTACACCGGCAGCCTTCATTTTTCTAAATTCTTCTGTAGGAATGTATTTGCGGGTGGCAAATGTGTATTCCATTTTGTTGCGATACTTATCGGTTTTATTGGCACCTACAATTGGCGCAATGGGCGGTAAATTTACCTTGGCAATACGGGTAAGGTTATCGGTTACCTGTTTATTCTTATAAAAAAGTTGTTTTTCATAGGGCAACATTTGCCATTGACAGCCACCGCATACACCAAAATGTTCACAAAAAGGCTGTACCCTATCGGCCGATAACTCGTGGGTATTTACAACATAGCCCTCTGCCCAGTCTGATTTATTTTTAGTCAGCTGAACATCAACCACATCGCCAGGTACGGCCCCTTCAATAAATACTACTTTACCCTCTACACGGGCTAAAGATCTGCCTTCGGCAGCGTAATCTTGTACCAATACTTTTTCAAGTACAATTATTTTTTTTTGCTTTCTCACTTTAACAAAGGTAAGCTCGTTTATTTACTTATTTTTATCCAACAATTTAAGTTTATGCGTTTTTTACTGATCAATGTACTTGTTTTAGCATCATTTATGCAAGGGAAGGCTCAAAAACCTTCTTTAGTAAAGAATTCAACCGCTGCCACTGCCGGTTACAATATTCCAATTACACTCCAACCGTTAACAAACTGTACGGTTTATATTGGAAGTTATTTTGGAAAGTCTATGACGCTGGTAGATTCTACCCGGTTAGATGCCAATAGTAAGGGGGTTTTTAAAGGCAATAAAAAACTAACCGGTGGTATATATTTTGTGGTTTCACCCAATTATACCCTACAGTTTGAGGTGTTAATGGATGACAAGCAACAATTTAGTATCACTGGGGATACTGCAAATAAAGAAAAAGCCTTTACAACCGGATCATTAGATAATGACTTATTTAAGCAATACACCGCTTTCTCTACCGAGAAGGGTAAATTAAGAATGCAGCTGGAGGCTGAATACAAAGCGGCTAAAACAAAGGCAGACTCCACAAAATTCAGGGATGAGCTCATAAAAATAGAGCAGCAAATGGAAAAATATAGAGAAGGAATTGCCCAATCCCACCCTAACTCTTTATTGACCACTTTGTTCAATACCATGAAAAGACCTACAGCGCCAGCAATTCCAATAGTAAATGGCAAGGCCGACTCCACCTATCCTTACCGTTTTGTAAAAGAGCATTATTGGGATGATGTAGCTTTTAATGACGATAGAATATTAAGAACACCCTTTTTTGAATCTAAAGTAGATGAATATTATAAATATTATGTGTCTCCTGATCCCGACTCAATTATTGCAGAAGTTAACTATATGTTACTATCGGCAAGGGCTGGTAAAGAAATATATCCGTATTTATTAACCAAGTTTACCAATAAATACATTAATCCGGAATACATGGGCCAAGACAAAGTATTTGTGTATTTATTTGAGAATTATTATGCAAAAGGAGATACCATTTTATTAAATCCTGCATCCCGTAAAACAATTACAGAGCGTGCTTATAGTATGATGGCCAATCAGTTGGGTCTAGCTGCTCCAGCATTAAATCTAACAGATACAACTGGCAAAAATGTATCCTTGTATAATGTAAAAGCGCCCTTTACATTGGTAGCTTTTTGGGATCCTACCTGCGGCCATTGTAAAGAAGAAGTACCGCAAATAGACTCTATTTACAAGGCAAAATGGAAAGCATTAGGGGTAACTATATTTTCGGTGAATGTGAATGAAAAAGAGGTGCCGGCATGGAAAAAATTTATTGCCGATAAAAAGCTGCCCAAAGAGTGGATTCAGGTTCATCAATTAAAAGAAGATCGATTGGCTGAAGAACGCGCAGGAAAACCAAATTTTAGGCAATTGTATGACATTTTTAAGACGCCAACACTCTATTTACTTGATGCAGACAAGAGAATTATAGCAAAACAGCTCAGTTTGCAACAATTTGACAACTTAATTACAGTAAAACTTAAAAAGTAATAACTATTATTGAAATATATTAATTAATTTCGTTTATCTGATATTCATGAAAAAACATGACTAAAAAACCTATTTTATATGCATTTCATGAAAATATTAGCGAAAAATTAATTAAAATATCCTTGATAAGTTAGTATTACATGAATACATTAAACCAAAACGAGTTATTATTTTTATTAAATTCAAATGAAGACCCCATTCTATTTGAAACGATTGCGCATAAAATAATATATGTAAATCAAGCCTTTTGTGATTTATTTAAATGTACAGATACACCCGATACCTTATTTGGAAAGGATTCATTTGTATTTGCAAAAAGCATAGCAGATTTATTTTTAAACCCGCCATATTATTTCTCCAGGATCGAATCAACTGTTTCTAATGCAGAAAAAGTACAAGATGATGAAGTTATTTTGAAAGATTCTACTGTATACTATAGAGATTTTACGCCTAATATTGAAGATGGAAAGCTGGTATCGTATTTATGGCGCTTTAAAAAAGGGGTATATACTAATTCAAAATCATTAACAGATTTAAGCAATCAGCAATATTTTTATGAAAACATCATGAATAAAATTCATGAAGACATTTCATTGTTAGATAGTTCGCAAAAATATTTGTTTATCAATAAGGCTGGTTTAAGTTATTATGATGATCAAAATTGGATAATAGGTAAGGATGACTTAGAATATGCCGAGAAATTCAATAAAGACCAGGCAGTAGCAATGCGCCGTAAAGAAAAATTTAATGAGGCGGTACTACACAAAAAAACAGTAGATTTTGAAGAAGTAATAGTGAATAATGAAAATAAAAAAATTCACTATTTAAGAAGGTTTACACCAATTCTTTCTAAATCAAACAAAGTAGAATATTTTATTACGTACGGTTTTGATATTACACAATTAAGAAAAGGTGAAGAAGCAATCTATCAGAATTTTAAAAATCTGATGAATTTGATAGATTCTATTGAAAAGCTAATTATTATTGTGGATGGACAAGGAAATGTAGTTTACTTAAATCCATATTGGCGACAACTTACAGGTATTTCTAGAAGATTTGTAGTAGGTAATAATATAGCAGAACACTTAAAACAGGGAGGAGAAGGATTTTTAGAATATTTAGCATTATTTACCAAAGGATTACATACAACAGTTACACATGATACAAGAGCTACGATTGTTCATGAAAACCAAGAAGAGAGGAAATATCGGTATTACATTAACCGCTTTACTCAGCCAACCTCTTCGGCTCATTTTTATGCAGTATTATTTTTAGACATCACCGATCAATTAACTGCTGAACAAGAATTATTAACTGCTGCAAGTAAAGAACGTAAGTTAAGCGAATTGAAAACCAACTTCATGACTATGGTTTCGCATGAATTACGTATTCCACTTTCTATTATTTTATCGAGTGTAGAAATAATGGAAATGAAATATGATCGAATTGTAGACAAAGAGTTTTCTTTTGAAAAAACATATTTAACAAGAATTACTGACCAAGTAGATAAAATGACTCATTTAATGAATGAGTTTTTATTGGTAAGCAAGATTGAGTCCGGGAAAATTATGGCCAATCTTGTTGACGTAGATGTAAAATTATTGGTAAAGAATTTAGTAGAGGAAATGTTTTTACCTTGGAGAGATGGTAGAAATATAACAGTTGAATACAAAGGCAGATGTAGAAAAATATTGTTTGATGAGTCAATGCTCAGACATATTTTAATCAATTTATTAAACAACGCATTTAAATATTCTCCAACTTCATCAATAGCGCCTAAATTAAGAATTAGATTTTCTGAAAAATTTTGGTATTTAACAGTAGTTGATTCGGGCATTGGAATAAGCAGTGAAGATCAAAAACAAATTTGCAGCCCATTTGTAAGGGGAAGTAACGTTGGAGACATTGAAGGTACAGGACTTGGATTAATGACAATTGAATTTTTCACAGCACAGCATAAAGGATTAAAAACCTTAAGAAGTAAATTAAATGAAGGAACAATAATTTGTATAAAATTTCCCTATCAGATTGAAAATAAAGGTAAGAAATGAACAACAAAGTATTAGTCATAGAAGATGAAAGAGACATTAGAGAATCATTAAAAACAATTCTTGAATTGAGTGATTTTTTTCCAGAAGTGGCAGTAAATGGTGAAGATGGCATTGATAAGATTTCAACATTTCAACCAGATATAATTCTTTGTGATGTTATGATGCCAGTGATGGATGGATTTACATTTTTAGCAAAAATCAGAAAGGAAGGAATAGATATACCGCTGATTTTTTTAACAGCAAAAGCACAACATACAGATTTAAAAACTGGTATGTCCTTGGGTGCGCATGATTATTTATTTAAACCTTTTAAAAGTGTAGATTTATTAAAAGCAATAAATAAAGCTTTAAATAACGAATAGTGATAAAAAAGGAAAAGCGGAAAAGGAAGATTAATAATTATCAATTAACTATTATTGGTAACTATTAATATAAACAACTATAGGAAAGACAATTGAATATTAAAATAAAGTAAAAAATAATAGTATTAAATTAATAAAGGTTAAATTACGAATATGAAAAAAAAATACAGAATTCTTATTGTTGAGGATTCTAAAATATTTAGACTCTCATTAGAAGAGATATTAGTTGGCGAATACGAAGTAGACAGTGCTGGAGATGGAAAAGAAGCATTGGCTAAAATTCAGGAAAACACCCCGGATATTGTATTGTTAGATTTAATGCTGCCTCAGCCATTAGATGGTTTTACATTATTAAAAATGTTTAAAAACAATCTTGAAACAGCTGTAATGCCTGTTATCATTATGTCTGCATTGAGTAGTGAAGATAAGGTTATGGAGGGGTTAGAATTGGGTGCGAATGATTATTTGGTGAAACCATTTAAATCGAAAGAACTCGTTTTAAAAATCCGGAACATTACTGATTTGGTTTATAAAAGATCGCTTAAAAGTGAAATTGACAAAAAATTTGGAAATGTAAATGCATTTGCTGAAGAATCTAGGTTATCTGATAATACATTTGAGGCAGTAGTTGATCAATTTGCCGAGAGCAGCAATATGAGCATTCCGGATATTGCTCAAAAACTATCTGTAAGTGTATCTCGTTTAGAACGACTGGTGAAGAACAAATACAAAGTTACTCCGAAACAATATATTATTAGTGTTAAGTTGCAGAAAGCAGAATTAATGTTGCGCCAACGCCAAAACACGGTTAAAGAAGTGTCGCACAAACTTGGATTTAATTCTGTGGCATATTTTTGTCAGTGTTTCAAGAAAAAATACGGCAAACCACCTAAGTTATATTCTTCAGATTTTATTTAAGAAAAGACGAATTAATTACTCGTCAGCATAAGGAAGTGTTAGAATTACATTAGTACCTTTACCTAAGGTACTTTCTAATTTGATGCTTCCCTTCATGAGTTCCATAAATTGTTTGGCAACTGCCAATCCTAAGCCAGAACCTTGATAGGTAATGGTGTTTGAAGCTCTATAAAAAGAGTTAAATACTTTATTTAACTCTTCTTGCGGCACACCTATTCCAAAATCTTTCACAATAATCTCTAAATAATTTTCATGGTGAAATAAGTGTAATTCCGGACCATCAAATCCAACTGAATATTTAAATGCGTTCGATATAATATTAGTAAGTACATGCATAAAAAGCATTTCATCTAACATAACTTTTCTACTCCCATCAACACCTATATAGTTTATTTTTCGCCCGTCTAATTGATTGATGAAATAGGTATTAATTACAGATTGTATCATTTCTTTGATATCATAGGGCTGCAGGTTATACAGTAATTGTTTGGCATCATACCTACCTACCAGAAGAATATTATCCATTAACTGCGTCATTCTGTTGATTTGCTCCTTAATTTTTTCGGCAGCATTATTCACTGTCTTTAATAATTTCGGTTCAAATTTTTTAGCAGTTAGCTCTATCACTTCAACATTTGAAAAAATAGCGGTTAGAGGGGTTCTAAATTGGTGAGAGGTAAGTGAAACAAATCCGGCTTTTAATTCGGCCAACTCGCGTTCTCTTTCAGCACCAATTTTTTTATCATGTATATCTATTATACTGCCTGCAATAAAAACATCTTCCGCAATACCAGTCTTATTTTCTCTAAAGAGAAGTTCAACCCATCGCCACTCACCATTTTTTTGGATTAAATGAACTTCTAAGGAAGACTTGATAAATGAATTATTTCTTAAATTATTGATTGCATGTAGAATTTCAGGCAAATCATCGGGTAAAAAAAACGATTCAAAAGGAGAAGAAATACTTTCATCGATTGAATAGCCGGCTATTTCTTCCCAAAAATCGTTAACAAATGTAATTTTATTATCAATATTTAATTTAAAAACAGCTTCTCCTAGACTATTTAATAAATGATCGATTTCATTTTTTTGTAGTTCTAAAAATTCTTGTTGTTCTTTTAATTCAGTAATGTCTCTATGAGAGCCTACCATATAAGTAGGAATATCATTCTCGTTCCATTTAGCAACCCCAGAATCATGCACCCATTTATAGGAGCCATCTTTATGTTTTAATCTAAAATCTACATTATAAAATGGAATCTTTCTGCTCAGATATTCATTCATAATATTAATGCATTTCTCCCAATCGCCAGGGTACATTAAGTTTTTGAAATTTTCAAGATTATGTTCAAATTCATTCGGCGCATAGCCAATCATTTCCATGTACAAGTCCGAATAATAAAATTTATTTTGTGGGATATACCATTCCCACAACCCTTGCCTTGATGCAATAACAGCCATTTCAAATCTTTCAATTTGTTTTTCACGGGCTTTTTCGGCAATACTATTAGCTAGTCGCAATCCAATATTTCTGGCAACAGCTATTAATGAGGTAATTTCTTCTTCTTTCCAACTGTTTTCGTTCGTACAATCATCGAAACCAAGGTAACCCCAAAATTCATTGTTGCAAAAAATTGGTGCAAACAAATAGCTGAATACATTTTTAGACTCCATTAATTCTTTAAAGAATTTGTTATTGGATTCTTTTATATTTCCGTATATATATTTATTTTGAGAGAGCGTTGAATACAATTCTGGCAGAAGTTTATAGCTTAAGTTGACAAGTTTTTTATTACTTATTTGTGCTGGTATCCCTTCATTACACCATTCATGTGTATAAAATTTACACCATTCATCATTCACCAATTTATTAGTGAAAATATAACATCTATCTACATCGGTAGACAAGCCCAAAATTTCAACAACTTTATTTAAAGCAATTGAAATGTCATTTTCTTCTAATAATATACCATTCGCTTCAGAAATACCTTGTAATAAATGCAACATAGTTGTAACCCAACTTTAAAATCTATAACTAACTAATGGCTTTCACCACATTCCAAATCACCTTAGGTTTTCCTAGTGTATAATAATGCAGTACCGGAACACCAAAAGCCTTTAACTCTTTACTTTGTTGTATAAGCCACTCTGCACCAACTTGTTCGCACTCTTGGTCAGTTTTACATTTCATGATGGCATTCGACAAATCGGTAGGAATATCTACATGAAAAATTCGTGGTAATACCGATAATTGTTTTTTATTCGTAATAGGTTTTAGCCCAGGTATAATTGGTACAGTAATCCCCATTTCTCTGCATGCCTTTACATATTCAAAAAACTTTTGATTGTCGAAAAACATTTGCGTCATAATATAATCTGCCCCTGCATCTACCTTTGCTTTCAATCTTCCTAAATCTATTTCTAAGTTAGGCGCTTCAAAGTGTTTTTCCGGGTAACCGGCAGTGCCAATACAGAAATTAGTTTTACCGCCATTCTGTATATCATCATCTAAATAAATGCCATTGTTTAAGTTAACCACTTGCTTTTGTAATTCAATTGCATATTTATGGCCATCAGGTTCTGCCTCAAAACTAGCTTCATTTTTAGCTGCATCTCCTCTTAATACAAGTACATTATCTATCCCTAAAAAGTTTAAGTCTATAAGGGCATCTTCACTTTCTCTTTTATTAAAACCTCCACAAATAAAATGAGGTACAGTATCTACTTTATAATGATTCATTAAAGCAGCGCAAATACCTACAGTGCCAGGGCGTTTACGTACTTCTACCTTATCAAAAGTGCCATCCATTTTTTTCTTAAATGCTGTTTCACTTCTGTGGTAGGTAACATTTATCCATGATGGTTTGAATTCCATTAATGGATCTAAATGATCGAAAACATTTTGTATGGTTTTACCTTTTAGTGGTGGCAAAACTTCAAAAGAAATTAGCGTGTGCTTAGATTGTTGAATATGTTCTGTAACTTTCATCTGTGTTTATAATTAGTATTGGTCTAAATTATTTACATACGCTTGAATAAAATTAAATAAATAAATCTAAATATATTAAAATAAATATATTAAATTAATTATTTATAAAAAATATACATTGAAAAAGGGTGCAATATACAACGAGCCTATTAATTTTTTGCAAAAATTAGTGTTCTTTCAATATATAATAGCATCTGAAAAAAACTAATTTAATGAATCCTTTGGTATTTCCATGTTATTTTTGCTAAAAGTAAAAATGGACAACTTAACTATACATACTCAAGAATTAGTAAAAAGCTACAAAGGTAGAACAGTTGTAAATAAAGTATCTGTTTCGGTTAAACAGGGTGAAATTGTAGGTTTATTGGGGCCAAATGGAGCTGGAAAGACCACTAGTTTTTATATGGTAGTAGGATTAATTAAACCTGATACGGGTTCTGTATTTTTAAATGATGTAGATATTACCAAATTACCCATGTATAAAAGAGCTCAAATGGGAATTGGTTACTTACCTCAAGAAGCCAGTGTATTTAGAAAATTAAGTGTTGAAGACAATATTATGGCGGTTTTAGAAATGACAAAGTTAACTAAGTCAGAACGATTAAATAAATTAGAAACTTTACTGGATGAATTTAATTTGCACCATGTTAGAACCAATAATGGCGATAGTTTAAGTGGTGGCGAGAGAAGAAGAACAGAAATTGCCCGCGCTTTAGCCGTAGATCCTAAATTTATATTATTAGACGAGCCCTTTGCAGGTGTGGATCCTATTGCGGTAGAAGATATTCAATCGGTAGTAGCCCAGTTAAAATATAAAAATATTGGCATTCTAATTACCGACCACAATGTAAATGAAACCCTATCTATTTGTGATCGTGCCTATTTATTAATAGAGGGTAAAATATTTAAACATGGCACAGCCGAAGAATTGGCTGAAGACGAGCAGGTTAGACGTTTATACTTAGGTACAAATTTTGAACTGAAAAGAAAAGACTGGATAATAGATATGGCAAATGAACACCAGCCTAAATAATTAAATATAATAACATCTTCTCCTTGCTCCTATTGATTATGTGGCTAGGAATTTGTATTTTGCTCATTGTTATATGAAACTGTTCAGTCCCGCCATATCACGATTAGCCCGTTTACGGAATTGGCGTATAGACCAGTGGGTTAACGATCCCATTTCTGCACAGCGAGAAATTCTACAAGATTTAGTTACACATGGCCAAAATACCGAGTTTGGCCGAAAATACGGTTTTAATGAGCTATTTACAGTTCGGCAATTTAAAAAAGCAGTGCCTATTCATGAATATGAACACATTAAGCCCTATATAGAACGTATGATGGAGGGCGAAGAAAATGTGCTTTGGAACACGCCTATAAACTGGTTTGCTAAGAGCAGTGGCACAACCAACGAAAAGAGTAAGTTTATTCCAATTTCACAAGAAAGCCTTGAAGACTGCCATTTTCAATCAGCAAAAGATGTACTAACGCTTTATTACAGCAATAGAAATGAGAGCGATTTATTAACCGGAAAGGGCTTGGTAATTGGAGGAAGCCACCAAATTAGTCAGGTTAATGAAGAAATACAGTATGGAGATTTAAGCGCAGTGCTGCTACAAAATACCCCTATTTGGGCAAATTGGATTAGAACCCCGGAACTATCTATTGCATTAATGGATGAATGGGAGCAGAAAATAGAAAAACTAGCACAAAGTACAATTGAAGAAGATGTAACTTCTATTTCGGGAGTGCCAACCTGGACTTTAATACTAATTAAAAGAATTTTATCGATTACCGGTAAAGCAAACTTAAAAGAAGTATGGCCCAATTTAGAGTTGTATATACATGGTGGCGTATCATTTACTCCGTATAAAGAACAATTTAAAAAATTGATTGGTGAAGGCTGTTCCTATTTAGAAATGTATAATGCAAGTGAAGGATTTTTTGCTGCGCAAAATACACCTGATGAAGAAGGCATGTTATTGTTTGTAGACAATGGCATATTTTATGAATTCATGCCATTAGAAGAATATGGAAAAGAAAATCCAATTACAATTGGACTAGATAAAGTAGAAATAGGGAAAAATTATGCATTGGTTATCAGTACCAATGGCGGTTTATGGCGATACTTATTGGGAGATACCATTCAGTTTACTAAAACTTATCCATTTAAAATTAAAGTAAGTGGTAGAATAAAACAATACATAAACGCTTTTGGAGAGGAACTAATTGCCGAGAACGCAGATAAAGCCATTGCACAAGCTGCTGAAAAAACAGGCTTAATGGTTAACGATTTTACTGCGGCACCAGTTTATTTTGGCGACAACAATAAAGGTGCACATGAATGGTTAATTGAATTCGAAAACCCACCAATCAATACAGAAGCATTTGCAACTGAATTAGATTGTGCATTAAAATCATTAAACAGCGATTATGAGGCAAAGCGGTATAAAGACATTGCGTTGAGTTTGCCTATTATTAGGTGTTTAAATAAAGGAATGTTTAACAAATGGCTAAAACAAAAAGGCAAGCTGGGTGGACAGCATAAAGTGCCACGTTTATGTAATGAAAGAAAATATGTAGAAGAGATTTTAGCAATGATGTAAATCAATAAACAGACACATATGAAATAGCCATCAACAGAGTTTGTAAATAAACAGAAATGTGAATTAAGCGTATTCCATGTGACAAATAAAATCAATAAACAGACACATATGAAATTATTAGAAGGGAAAGTATCTATTGTTACCGGCGCAGCTCGCGGTATTGGCGCTGCAATCGCATTAAAATTAGCAGAACATGGAAGCCATGTAGTATTTACTTATGTTAGTGATAATAGTGCAGAAAAAGCAGCGGCTTTGGCAGGTAAAATAGAAGCATTGGGTGTAAAAGCTAAAGCTGTAAAAAGTAACGCAGCAGTTTTTGCAGAATGTGAAACATTGGTGAATGATACAGTGAAAGAGTTTGGCGCTATAGATGTATGTGTAAACAATGCTGGCATATCGAAAGATAATTTATTGTTGCGCATGACGGAAGAGCAATGGGACGATGTAATGGACATCAACCTCAAAAGTATTTTTAATATGACCAAGCAGGTGATACGCCCAATGATGAAAGCTAAATCGGGTAGTATTATTAATATGAGTTCTATCATAGGCATAAGAGGCAATGCTGGTCAAAGTAGCTATGCCGCCAGTAAAGCAGGTATTATTGGTTTTACTAAATCAATTGCAGCAGAATTGGGCTCACGTAACATACGTTGTAACGCCATAGCACCCGGTTTTATAGAAACCGATATGACCCACTATTTACAAGATGGAGAAGGAGCTGCACAGTTTTTACAAAAAATACCACTAGGCCGTTTTGGAAAGGCAGAAGAAATTGCCGACACTACTTTATTCCTGGCAAGTAATATGAGTGCTTATATTACCGGTCAAGTTTTAAGTGCTTGTGGCGGATTAAATATTTAATGACTGATTAGTCAACAAAAAAACAAAAATCATGTTAATAATACTTTAACATGATTTTTGTTTTTTTATCTATATATATTTGCACCCAATATGCGTAACAAAAGCATTACATACTTCTTATTGTTCGTAATGACCATTCAAGTGCTACCTGTAATGGAAATGGGTAAGGCATTGTATAATAGTTCCTTTACAGAAGAATTAGCGCACGACGTTGAACTTGAAAAGGAAGTATCTGGTAAAGAAAATTTTAAACAAGTAGAGTTCGTATCAATTGCTACACCTTTTATGCATTTTAATATTGAGTTGCAAACTGCTCAGTATATACAATACGCAACGGTGATACCACATAACCATGGCGCCGATATTCATGTACCTCCTCCGAATTGCTAGTATCAAAACCATTATTATTATTTAATGTATTTTAAATAATAATAAAAATAATAGACTCACTAATCATGTAATCAATAAGCACTACTAAAGTGTTATGCACCATCGTTAAGTTGGTATGTATTAATCTTTAATAGAAAAATGAACATGAAATAGCTGTAAAAATGGTTTACACAATAACCAAAATGCATACAAGGCAATAACATATTACCAATAAAAAAGTGAAAATTTAAAATATATATAGATGAAAAGCTATCAAAAATTATTAAAGAACAATAAAGAGTGGTCGGCTGAAGTAATTAAAAATGATCCGGATTTTTTTAAAAGGTTAGCAAATGTGCAAACGCCAGAATTTTTATGGATCGGGTGTAGTGATAGTAGGGTACCTGCCGATAGAATAACGGGCACACAGCCTGGAGAAATTTTTGTGCATAGAAATATTGCCAATATGGTTGTACATACCGACATTAATTTATTAGCAGTATTAGAATACGCCATCAATTTCTTGAAAGTAAAACATGTAATTGTATGCGGACATTATAATTGTGGAGGAGTTAAAGCTGCAATGAGCTCTCACAATTTTGGAATCATCAATAAATGGATCCGGAATATAAAAGACGTATATCGCTACCATAGAGATGAAATTAATTATCAAACCAAAGAAGAAGAAAGGCTTGATCGATTAATAGAATTAAATGTTCAAGAACAAGTACTTAATTTGGCAAAAACAAGCATTATTCAAAAATGCTGGAAAAACGAGCAACGACCATATTTGCATGGATGGGTATATAATTTAGAAGATGGGTTAATAAAAACAATTTGCGAAATGAGCCACGAAGACCATTTAGACCCCCTTTATGAATTTGATGACCTTTAATTATTTGTCAATCGGCATTAAAATACAATTATTTATAGCACTGTTTCAAAATTAAATAGCTTCCTACAATAATAAAATTGAACAATAAACAATGGCAGCAGTTAATAAAGTTTCACCAAGATCGGCCGCAAAAAAAATTATTCAATTGCTGCGGCTCGATAAAAAAGAAGTATCTGCAATATATGCTTTTGCAGTTTTAGCAGGATTAGTTCAATTAGCATTACCGTTGGGCATTCAAAGCATCATCGGATTTGTAATGGCGGGTAG
>CANGCK010000016.1 GCA_947452295.1 Sphingobacteriia bacterium | reverse complement strand
TCGCCTGTTAAACATTTCAACTAGCATGCAAGCGTTGTTTATGGCTCATTTTATGTGTTAACTTTTATTGATTTTATTTGTCACATGGAATTCGCCTGTTAAACATTTCAACTAGCATGCAAGCGTTGTTTATGGCTCATTTTATGTGTCTATTATAGCGTTTTGAATTTTGACTTTCTACTGTAATTCTTGTTTATACCTGCTTGAATTTAATACATCTAAAACACTCAGTAATTCAATGCCCTTAGCCCTTTCTTCCGATGTGCCTTTTTTCAATAACCCAATCAACTCAAGCGCTTTGCCCTGCATAATGAATTGTACAATCATTGTATTCGGATTCTCCTTATGAAATGTATACAACTGTGTGAGTGATTGCAATATACCAGCTCTTCCCTCTTTTTCTTTATCATACATTTTGTCTAAGCCTGTACGATAATAATTATAAATGATATCATGAATAATATTATATCGGGTATTAATCAGGTTCTCATTTAACCAATACCGATTTCTAGTTCCATCAAACATTTTCCATCCAGAAATGTCTTTCGATTCAGGAGCATTGTTTACTATATTCTGGGCTTTTCTAAAATATTCATCACCACCCTTTGGTGAAAAAGAATCATAATCTAAACCTAGCACTAAATAAGCATAATATGCAAATACAGCAGTTAAATTAGCTACACTAGCATCTGTACCCTGCACCCTGCTTTCATTAAACTCAACGGGCTGAAACTCAATGTATTTGAAATTTACATCTGCATCCACAAAATTAACCAGTGCCGACTGATAGGATGTTCCATATACCGGGCGAGCTGCTTGTACTGTTAATGATGCTTTATAAACATTGGTTTCAATAATACTTTCAATGTTTAAAATGAAACTACATTCAATTTTTTCATTCTGTGAAAATCCATCGCTAGTCCACTTTCTATTGTTCATTAAATCATTCAACTGCGATTGAAGCGTAACAAATATTTTTTTCTCTACAGTAGAATTTACCCTTCCTGCCAATACCGTTACTTTGGCCCTTAACTCTTGTGCAGTTAATGCACTACTCAACAAAGTAAATAGCAGAATAAAAACATATTTTTTTGCCAGCATTGTTATTGAATTTAATAAAGAACAAAAAATAAAAATAACAAAAAACGACAGTATTTACTGTCGTTTTAAATGATATACTTAAGCTTAAATTATCTAAATAAATCTGTATCGTTATTTAATCTGTAATACACTTTCCCTTCCATAAACTCTTGTGTAGCCAAAATAGCCGGATTAGGCATTTTCTCGTAAGCTTTAGAAATTTCTATTTGCTCCTTGTTTTCATGCACTTCTTCTAAACTATCGGTATGGCTTGCAAACTCTTCTAACTTATTGTGTAATTCCTCACGAATAGAAATATTAATTTGATTTGCCCTTCTTGCTATAATGGCAATCGACTCATACAAATTACCTGTTTTTTGTTTGATTGAAATCAAGCTTTTTGTTTCTACCACACTGGCGGTGTTGGCACTCATTTGCCTTCTTAATTTGCTCATTTTTTGCCGGGTTTAAGTATGTTAAGGGTTTGTTTTTTATATTTATTTACTTCTTCTAAGTACTTGCTGTCAGTGAAACGGTCTGCAAATTCTATACATTCTTCCAATACTTTTTCGAAGCGCTCTTTTTGTTTTTCTTCATAACTCATTTCAGCATATTTGAAATAAGATTTTATCATCAACAATTTATATTCATCCGACTTTTTAGAATCTGGAAAATTATCCGACACATTTCCAAATGCTATTGCCGCCGCTTTATAATATCCCAAATTATAATACAATTCGGCACTTTTAAAATCCTTTAACTCTAATTTTTCTCTACATATATCTATTAAATCAGCAGCGTCCTTCACTCTGGTAGAAGTAGGGTGAGAACTAATAAAAGCCTGCATTAAACCCATTGTTTTGTTGGTATTCGTTTGGTCTAACTCTACCTTAGGTGATTGCTTAAAATAACAATAAGCACGCATATACTCACACTCTTCTGCTTTTATACTAGCAGGAAAATTCTCTACAAACGACTTAAATAAGTTTTCCGCATTCAAGTAGTCCTTATTGTAAAAATAAGAGTACGCATACTTAAAATACATATCCTCATAACGAGTAGAGCCCTTTAAAAAGGGAAATACATCTTCAAATAATTTTTGTGCTTCGGGAAATTTTTTATTAGCATAGTACTCTTCAGCCATCTTGTACTTGTACTCATAATCTTTGCTCCGCATAATCTTTGACATCTTACTGGAGCAAGAGGATGCTAATACTAAAACCAATAAAGAAAAAAATACAATTCTACCCATAAAGTCGGCGAAATTAAGCATAAAAGGGCAATTTATGAAAGGTTATTCAAGAAATTGCTAAATAGACCGTTAATTAATAGCTAAAAAGGCCGTTTCGCAAAAGCGAAACAGCCTTTTTTATTACAACTTCAGGTGATATTACTTAGTATCACCCTCTCCTTCCTGCATTTTTGCTTTAATCTCAGCTAAAGCACCTAAATCACCCAAAGTAGCTTTTTCTACTTTACTTTGAATGTTTTTAACCGCTTTCTTCGTATTGTCTGATTCAGCTTTTGCCTCTTTCTTCGCTACTTCTTTCTCTTCTGCAACATGCTGCTCCCAAATACGAGCATGACTTAAAACGATGCGCTTTTCATTACGATCAAATTCAATTACCACAAACTGTGCAGTTTCGTCGGCTTTCACCTGAGAACCATCTTGCTTGTTTAAATGACGGTTAGGAGCAAAGCCCTCTAAACCATACTGTAACTGAACCAAAGCACCTTTATCATCCTTACGTGTAACCGTACCTTCATGGATAGAACCAATCGCAAAAGTTTCTTCCAATGCATTCCAAGGATCTTCTTCTAATTGCTTATGTCCCAACTGAAGCTTACGATTTTCTTTATCGATACTTAAAATGATGATGTCAATTTGATCACCTACTTTAGTGTAGTCTGTAGGATGATTAAAACGCTTCAACCAACTTAAATCACTGATATGAATCATTCCACCAATTCCTGGCTCTAACTCAACAAATACACCATACGGAGTGATGTTTTTCACCAATCCTTTGTGCTTGCTGTTTTCAGGGAATTTATTTTCAATGGTATTCCAAGGATCTTGAGTCATTTGCTTAATGCTCAAACTCATTTTACGGGCATCTTTATCTAAGGTAACCACTTTCGCTTCATGCTCATCTCCTAATTTGAAGAATTCTTTTGCATTGATCGGGGTGTTTGCCCATGTGATTTCAGATACATGCACCAATCCTTCAACACCTGGTTGAATTTCAAGGAATGCACCGTAATCTTCAATATTTACCACTTTACCCTTCACTACAGAACCTTCTGCTAAACCTTCAGGTAAAACATCCCAAGGATGTGGAGTTAATTGTTTTAAGCCTAAGCTGATGCGCTTTTTATCATCATCAAAGTCTAATACAACAACTTGTAATTTTTGATCCATCTTCACCACTTCACTTGGGTGAGAAATACGACCCCATGAAATATCAGTGATGTACAATAATCCGTCTAATCCACCTAAATCCATAAACGCACCAAAATCAGTGATGTTCTTAACAACACCCTCTAATACCTGGCCTTTTTCTAACTTACTCATGATCTCTGCACGTTGTGCTTCAATGTCACTTTCAATTAATGCTTTATGAGATACTACCGCGTTTTTAATAGTTTCATTAATCTTAACTACCTTAAACTCCATTGTTTTACCAACAAACTGATCGTAATCAGTTACAGGCTTCACATCAATTTGAGAACCTGGTAAGAATGTTTCCATGCCAAATACATCAACAATCAAACCGCCTTTGGTTTTGCTGGTAACAGATCCTGTAACCACTTCGCCAGTTCTGTGAACTTCCACAATTCTTTCCCAAGCACGGAAAATTCTTGCAGACTTACGGCTTAAATGAAGATTACCAGAACGGTCTTCTTTTTCAACTACCATTACTTCTACCTCGTCGCCAATTTTCAATCCTTGTACGTCGCGGAATTCATTCAAAGAAACTAAACCGTCGCTCTTAAAACCAATGTTGATAACCACATCTGTTTTAGTTAATGCAACCACTAACCCGTTTACAATTTCTCCATCTTCAATTTGAATGAAGGTGTTGTCGTACACTTTGTCGTACTTAACACGCTCTGTTTCGGCATAGTGACTCACATTACGCTTGTCAATAGTCCAGTCAAAATCATCATGCGCAGTTTCTACAACTGGCGCTGCTTCAGGTGCTTTTGTTGTCGCAGTAGGAACTTCAACAGCTTCTGGAGCTGCTGCACTCTCCTGAGCATCTGCGTTTAGTTGTTTGTTAATCAATTTCATACAATAATCCGATGGTTTTAATCGGGCCGCAAAGTTACTAAAATTGGTGATTATAACCTCAATTATCCATAAAAAATGAAGCTTTTTTGAAAAGGTAATGGATTTTGAGTGAATTTTAAGTATCCCTCCTACCCAGCTTGTTTATATCTAAGCAAAAAACACCAAGAAATGGCCGAATTTATTTTTTTAAATTTTCACTTTTGACTTTTCACTTTTTAAGATTGTATGTAATTTTTCAACTCAGCAATCGTATCCTCCTGATTCAAAATTGTTTCTGTAACAACATCGCTAATCGATATAATTCCAATTAATTGATCCATATTCATTACCGGCAGATAGCGAATATGCTTTGCCGACATCAATTGCATGCATTTTTCAACCGTATCCGTTAAAGATACAGGTGGAAATTCTGTAGTCATAATTTCTTCGACGGTAGTTTCCGACGAAAGCCTCCCCTTCAATATCACTTTTCGTGAATAATCCCTTTCTGTTAAAATTCCTAAAAATCGATTATCAACCATCACTACCAATGAACCCACATTTTTTTCAGCCATCAGTTCTAGTGCATTAATTACAGATGTTTCGGGAAGAACCGATAATACATTATTTCCTTTCCTATTGATGATATCGCTAACTTTACGCATTACATAAATTTTGTATTAAATTAAGCTTTTTCAATTAAATCTCCAATTAAAACCAATAATTACCGATTATCATTCACTTGCGTTTTTTTGCTACTTTTATTGATTATTGAAAAATCGTATATTCACAAATTCTCACATAAATAACCATGTTGCTTGCCATCTAAAATATTTATCTGGCCATTTTTTACAACTCTGTTCTTTAAACCAATAAAATATACTAACACATGAAAAAAATGCTACTCGCTTTGTCGTTTTTAATGACAATGTCACTCTCTTCATTCGCACAACAGTCTACTAAAAACAAGCAACCACAAAAAGAAAAAGTTTCTAAATCAAAAGCCGATGGCACACCTGATTTGCGCTTTAAAGAAAATAAGGAAAAAAAGGAAGTCAAAGCGAAAGGACCATTAAAAGCCGATGGTACACCAGATAAACGTTTCAAGGCCAATAAAGGATAAATAATAGGGGCACAATAGCGTAATTTTTCACTTTTGTGCCCCTAACAAATTTTTATCAATTAGTATTAATATGACAATGTTTTTCCCCCTTTTGAATTTTGACTTTTTACTTTTGAATTAAATGAGCAGCAATCCATGCACTTGTCCATGCATGTTGAAAATTAAATCCTCCCGTAACGCCATCCACATCCATTACTTCGCCAGCAAAATAAAGCCCAGGAACAATTTTACTTTCCAAGGTTTGAGCATTGATCTCATTCAATAGTATGCCCCCACATGTAACAAACTCTTCCTTAAAAGTTGTTTTTCCCTGCACAGAAAATGACGAATTGGTAAGCAATTGAATTAACTTATTTTGGTCCTTAACCTTCAACGCTGCCCATCGTGTATTAACATCTATTCCTGATTGATCTAATAAATAACTCCACAATCTGCCAGGCAATGCAAATGGATTTTTGTTGCCTATTTTTTGTGCCGAATATTGTTCCCTAAATAATGGCCAATCTTCTCTTAATATTTGCTCGTTTATATCACCTAACCAATTTACATTGATAGAAAATACATATTTACTATTGGCTAAATCTCTTGCACCCCAAGCCGATAACCTCAGTACAGCCGGACCGCTTAAGCCCCAATGTGTTATAAGCAATGGCCCCTGCTCGTGCAGTTTTGTACCTGCAATTTTTACCATTGCATTGGGTACACTCAACCCCATTAACTGCGTAATTGAATGCTGAGGTATATTAAATGTAAATAAAGATGGAACCGGTTCACTAATATGATGACCTAATCCTATCAACCAGTCAAACATAGTACTCTTGGGAAATCCACCACAGGCAATACAAACATAATGTGCAAACCAATTTACACCTCTTGAAGATTGAATAGCAAAACCTTCACTATTTTTCTGAATCGTTTTTACCTCAGCTCCTAATTCAAATGAAACATTGTATTTTGTTGCTTCCTTCAACAAACAATCAATAATAGTTTGGGAACTATTAGTAGTTGGAAACATTCTACCATCTGGCTCTGCATGTAACAATACTCCTCTATCTTCAAACCATTGAATAGTATCAGTAGTAAAAAATTGATGAAATGTTTTTTTTAAAAACTGACTGCCCCTTGGGTACTTTTTAATTAATTCAGGAATTTCAAAACAGGCATGGGTAACATTACACCTGCCGCCACCACTTACTTTTACTTTTGATAATAGCTTATTCGATTTTTCAAGCACCAACACTTTTAATGTAGGATCTATTCTTGCAGCATTAACTGCGCAAAAAATTCCTGCTGCACCTCCGCCAATAATTATTAATTGCTTTGCCATCCTTACAATATTAAGCAATTCTTTCAAAAAAAATGGTTGCACATGGATTATCCAATAATGCAACCATTTTTATACGTAAAATTTATCTTCGCCAAATAGGCACGTTACCTTATTTTTTATTTAGATGAATACCTAATCCAATTTCATATTGCTGACTTGATGTATTGGTGATTTTATTATTTGTATTGTAAAATAAATTTAATTCTGCAACATCCTTCCATCTTACGCCTGCACCAGTTCTGATGTTTCCAGAACTTTGGTATACCAACATTGCATTCAACAAATTATTGTAATCGAACTGAGCACCTAAATCAAAAACAGTTGCAGTGCTCTTATAAAAGCGCAGCATCGTAACTGGCTTTAAATGAATATTGCTTTCTTTATTCATTTCGATATCATAATAAGCGGCTATTTGCCCTATTGCCAGATTTGATGAATTGCTATTTTGCATGTTTTCTTGGATCCTAAATAAGGAAGCACCTAACGTTAACTTTTTTGTTTGATACACCATTCCAATATTTCCATCAAACTGTGTGCTTTTTTTAATGCTACTATTTATCAGTGGATCTAATGATTCATCTATACCGAAATTTTTATTATCTAAACGATCACTAGAAAAAGCCAAAGATATACCAATTCTTAAATGTTTTTCCTGTGCTAATTTTACACGATAGGCATAATTAATAACACCAAAAGTTCTATTCAATACCCCGGCAACATCACTCATAATCTGCACACCAGCCGATGAATTTTCACCAAAAGCAAACGCACCGCTTATATTGGTTGTAACTGGTGCTCCCTCAAACCCAACCCAGCTTCTATTTTGTAAAGCATAAATTTTATTGCCATCTATTCCTGTAAATCCGGCATTCCAAAGTGCACGATTATGAAAATACTGACTCATGCTATTTTCAACTTGCTGCTGGGCTTCAACTTTGTTTTGAAAAAATGTTGCTAATGTTAAACATATAGCTATGATATACTTTTTATTCATTTCAATTTATTTAATTAATCTTTAAATCATACTGCTTATGATGAAATCTAATTTTATTACCTAACAATAGTTATTGCACCTTTTTTTACTAAAATATTATTTACAATTAATACGTAATAATAGGTGTCTTTTGCTAGCACTTTTCCCGTAATTGTTCCATCCCAATTATTTGCATAATTATTTTGCTCATACACAAGCTTACCTAACCTATCATAAATTTGCAACTTGTTGTTCGGGTATTGATCAATATTTTTTATTACAAATTTTTCATTAATGCCATCACCATTTGGTGAAAATGCTATTGTTGGTGAAAGGTAAATGTCTTCAATTGCTTTCACATCAATTCCATCTGTACTTGTACATCCAACAGTATTGGTAACAGTAACATTATACCTAGTATTGGCCGTTACCCTAGCTGATGGATTGGCAATTGTAGCATTGTTTAACCCAGCTATTGGAGTCCAGCTGTAACTTGTAATATTAGCAGCGACAACATTTAACTGTGTATACAATCCTTTACTAACATTTGTAGATGAAGCTGTAACAACAGTTGAAGGTAATTTATTAACTGTTACATTTATTGTTAGCGTAGTTGATGCATACCCGTCACTTACCTGAACAGTAAATACATCGTTACCACTAAACCCGCTATTTGGAGTGTAATTTAATCCTGTTGGAACAACGTTACTGCTATTAGATAAGGCTGTTGCTGCATTAAAACCTGTCAATGTTCCATTTACCGGAGCAGCAGAAACTGTCCAAGTAAGTGTTTGCGCATTATCAGGATCTGACACTGTCAATAAACTATTTATATTATATGCTGCACTATTTTGGCAAATTGCAAATGATGCTGCACTTGGCAATACAACAAAAACTGGTGGTATATTGGTTGAATATGTTTGACCGCCTGTAAAGCCGATTGTACTAGTATTTCCTACTGAATCTGTAATTCCATTACTTGCAGCAGTTAAATCCAATCGAATAGTTCCACCTGCTGTTACATTAGTAACCGTAACATCAAATGTATCTACGGCAATTTTTGATACAGATGAAATTACACCTGTTGTTACTCCCGTTGTTGTTAAAACAAACGCTGGTAATGCTACATTTTTAACAGCTTCGCTGAACACCACTCTATAAACCAATGTTGTTAGGTTGGTTGTTTGAGACAATGGATTTTTACGACTAATACTTTTAACAGTTGGTGCAGTTTTGTCTATCAGTACTACAGAATTGTCTGATGTTGCTGAAACAACTGTTCCTTTATTGCCTACACTATCTTCAAAAGAAACATTAAATGGTACAATTGATTCAGGAATAGTTGATAAGATAGTATAAGTAGCCGACCAATTATTTCCACTAACATTTGTTGCAGTTACTGCAGTACCGCCAATTGTAACTGTTGGAGTAGTAATTGTTTCACTCGAAGTAAACAACAATACTATATTATCTCCCACTTTTGCTTTACTTACCATACTATTATTGCTACTTATCGTAACAGTAGAAATGGTTGGAATCGTTTTGTCAATCAACACTGCACTATTGTCTGAAGTTGCTGAAACACTTGTTCCACTATTACCTACAAGATCAGTGAAACTAATATTAAATGCAATAGCAGCTTCAAGGTCGCTTGATTGAATTATATAGGTTGCTGCCCAATCATTCCCACTAACATTACTTGGTGTTACCGAATTTCCTCCAATTGAAACTGTTGGATTGTTGATTTTTTCACTTGCAGTAAAAGAAAGCGTAACAATGTCTCCCACTTTAGCTTTGTAATTAATTTTGTTATTGCTTTTAATATTAACTGAAGTAAGCGTTGGAGCTGTTTTATCTATTGTATAAGTTTCTCCAGCATAGGGCAATGTTGAAATTATTTTATGCGTTAATCCCACACCATTTATGCAGCTTAATCCGATAGACCCAGAACCAGTTCCCGTATAAACTTGTACATTCCAAATACTATCAGAACCTATCACTGAAATGATAGAATCACCTGAAATTCCGGTTTTAGTTATTGAAAAATTATCTTTAGTTAAACCGCCAATGCTGTCTGTAAATTTAATTTTAAATGTTACTGCTCCTGCATTGGTCATGCTATCTGTAGGTATCGATTTTTTGATTGAAACAATTGATGTAGGAAGTACAATTGTAAAGTTTAAAATTGCGCCTTTTGTGGTATCAGTTCTATCAACTGCTAATGCTCTATAAAAGTATTTTGTATTAGTAACTACCAGTGGGGAAGAAAGTGTTACTGAAATTGGAGTTGATCCTGCACCCGCAGTGATTGATCCTCCTGTGGTTGCTGCTATAAAATTTGTTAGCGAGGTAGAATCGGTGCCAAATTCAAATCCAGTTGTAAGTGTAAAACCCAAATCTTCAACAGTACCATTCAGCTCAACTGAATTATTTGGTTGTTGTGTTACTGTATTTGTGGTTACAACTGGCATTGGGCTGATAATAATTGAGCCATTGCCAGTGTTAGCTCCATCGGTTACCACCAAGTTTACATCTGATGGATTGGTATAGTTAGAGCCCCCAGCACCGCCGCCGCCGCCGCTTGTGTGATTTCCCGAACAAGATGTAGTTCCAGCAGCCCCACTTCCGCCGCCGCCACCAACAACATATCCACCACCACCACCACCACCATCAGGTGTATTGGTTAGCAAACCAAAATAAGGCCCGCAGCCACCTGTTCCATCATTAAGACCAGCATGTGCATCAATAGATGCACCAGCAATACATCCAACTCCTTTTGCGCCCCCTACTCCAATTGTACCTCCTTTTCCGCCAGTAGTTATATTTGCACCATAATAAGATTCAGCGCCGTCTTCACCTGCGGTATTACTTTTGCCACCATTACCACCCGTTGTAATAGGCGTAGTTAGGCTTGAAGTGTATCCAAAACCACCACCACCACCGCCACCGCCTGCTACTACTACTCTTCCAGCTAGGGTTGAGTCGTTTCTTCTAACATCACTAGCGCCTCCTCCATTTCCACCATTAATGGCTCTTGCTCGTACATTATCCCCAGCTTTTCCTGCTTTGCCTCCTCCATTGTACCCATTGGTGCCACCCACCACTACATATAACACATCGCCAGGAGTAACTGCAATAATAGACTCTACATAAGCCCCATTTCCTCCTTTTCCACCAGTTGTGGCATCTGCTCCCGAAGCCCCATTGGCTTTTACTTTTAAGGAAGTTACACCTGCAGGAACAACATATTGTTGAGTATTTCCGGTATAATTAAAAGTTACTGATTGTGCCAATAAATTACCGCTTAATAAGAGCAAACAAAAGCACAGTGTCTGCTTAAAATGTGTAAACCAAGAAAAGTTGCTTTTCATAGAACTTGAGGATTTATAGATTTATTGACTAAGGTATCTTCTAATCTATTTTAACAATTGGCTTACATTTAGATTTAAGTTTTTTTTAATAAATTGATAGTATTTACTGTTTTTTTTTTTAATCTTTTTTAATCTTTTTTATTTTTAAAATAGACCAAAAAATTATAAGTCACTTTTTATGTTTTAAATCATAAAAAAGGGTAATTGTTCAATAATTCGTTTTGAACAATTACCCTTTTACAAACTATCCATTTAACGATATTGCGTAATTTTAATAGGGGGGAATGTGCTAATAATAAATCAATAATAGGTTGAATTCAATTCATTATTCGCTTTTTCTGCGGCCTCAATAATGCTGTAGTCCGATAAAATTAATGCCTTGTTCCTTTTAACACAAACATCATGTTCAAAATGAACAGAGGCTTTGCCATCTCTAGTTTTAACTGTCCAACCGTCTTTGTCTGTATAAACTTCTCTCGTTCCAAGATTAATCATTGGCTCAATAGCCAACACTAAATTTTCTTTCAATTTAGGCCCACTTCCTCTTTTACCATAATTAGGCATTTGAGGGTCTTCATGCAAGCTTCTTCCTAAACCATGTCCCACCAATTCCCGTACAACTCCATATCCATGTTTAATTTCAGTATGTTCCTGAATGGCATGCGCAATGTCTCCAATTCGGTTGTTTACAATGGCTTTTTCAATCCCTTTATACAATGATTCCTTTGTCACTTTTACCAACTCAATTTCTGCAGGAGAAGCCTCTCCTAAAATAAATGTATATGCATGATCTCCATGCCAGCCATTTAAAATGACTCCCATATCAATAGACACAATATCACCTTCTTTTAATGAAGTATTGTTAGGAAACCCATGCACCACAACATCATTAACGGATGCGCAGATTGTAAAAGGATATCCCCTATAATTCAAAAATGATGGAATCGCTTTTTGATCCTTTACAAATTCAAAACACAATTTATCAATTTGCAGCGTAGTAATCCCTGGTTTTAGTACTTTAGCAACTTCTGTTAAAGTTTTGCTTACTAATAAAGCAGCTTCTTTCATCAAAGCTACTTCAGATTCTGTTTTGTAGTGGATCATATTATGCCTTCTGGTCATGATAAAAAATAAACCTGTTTAGCAAGCTAAACAGGTTTACAAAGTTCGTAATTATTTATAATTAAATGGTAGTTGGCGCAACAGTTTGTCTGCCTTGAACTCTGCCGCTTTTCATTAAACCATCATATTGTCTCATCAATAAATATGTTTCAATTTGTTGAAGCGTATCTAACACAACACCAACCATAATCAAAAGCGAAGTTCCTCCAAAGAATGTACTAAACCCTTGAGTAACCTTTAGATTAGAAGCAATACCAGGTAAAATACCAACTAAAGCAAGGAATATAGCTCCAGGAAGGGTAATTCTATCCATAATTGCACCGATATAATCTGCAGTTGGCTGGCCTGGCTTTACACCTGGAATAAATCCATTATTGCGTTTAAGATCTTCCCCAATTTGTTTTGGATTGAATATTAATGCAGTATAAAGGAAGGTAAATCCAATTACCATCACTGAATATATAACCATATACCAAATGTTACTATGGTCATTAAATACTTTAACAATACCCTGAGCAGAATCTAAATTTGTAAATGATGCAAGAGTAGGTAAAAACATGATTGCTTGTGCAAAAATAATTGGCATTACACCAGCGCTATTTACTTTTACAGGTAAGAATTGACGTGCCCCGCCTACCTGTTTATTGCCTATGATTTGTTTGGCATAGTTAACCGGAATTTTCCTTACACCTTGAACTAAAATAATTAATCCCATGATGATAGCAACTAAAATAGCTATTTCTATCAAGAAGATTAATAAACCACCGCCACCACTTACACCTTTGGCGCTAAATTCTTGTATAATAGATTGGGGCAAACGAGCAAGGATACCAACCATAATAATGATTGATGTACCATTACCAAGTCCTTTATCTTGAATTTTTTCACCTAACCACATCACAAATAATGTACCTGCAGAAAGTGTAATTACAGTAGAAAACCAAAAGAATGGTTTGTATGCTGGCAAGATGGCTTCAGCATAACCAGGACTATTTAAATAGGCAACATAAGCACCTGCTTGAAATGCTGTTACAATTACTGTTAAGTAACGTGTCCATTGATTGATTTTTTTGCGACCACTATCTCCTTCTTTCTGTACTTTTTGCAATTGAGGAACCAAAATGGTCATTAACTGCATAAATATTGAGGCCGAAATGTAAGGCATGATACCTAATGCCAAAATAGATGCTTGAGAGAAAGCACCACCAGCAAACATATCAAATATGCCTAGTAAACCACCACCACTTTTTGAAGCGGCTTGTGCAGCTTCAATTTTGTTAGGGTCAATACCAGGGAGTACAATATGTGTACCAAAACGGTAAGTAAGAACCAATGCAAGCGTTACAACAATTTTGTTTCGTAACTCGTCAATGGTCCAAATATTTCTTAATGTTTGAACTAATTTTTTCACTTAGCTTAATTAAAGGGCGTTAAAACTAAAGAACCAAAAAACGCAAAAATGCGTTGGGCAATATACAGAAAATTATTTAACAATTTCAACTGATCCGCCAGCAGCTTCAATAGCAGCTTTTGCTTTGTCGCTGATTGCATTAACCTTGAATGATAATTTTGTTTTTAATTCACCGTTTGCCAATACTTTAACTCGGTCAGTACGACTAATTAAACCATTCACATAAAGATTCTCTAAAGAAATTTCTGTGAAACCATATTTTTCAACCAATTGATCTAATTGACCAAGATTAAATACTTTATATTCAATGCGGTTGATATTTTTGAAACCGCGCTTAGGAATACGACGCTGAATTGGCATCTGACCACCTTCATGTGCCATTTTGCTTTTGTAACCAGCACGGCTTTGACCACCTTTATTACCTTTGGTTGAAGTACCACCCTTTCCGGAAGCTTCACCACGACCAATTCTTTTTGCTTTCTTAACAGAACCTTCAGCAGGTTTTAAATTGTGTAATTTCATATTTAAATGATTTTGAACTTACGGGGTATCATAACCCCTCGCATGATTATTAAAAAACAGAAACTAAAAATTGTAATTAAACCAATTAAATGATTGAATTACAATTTTTAGATTTCAAAAATAAGCAATTATTAGGCTAGTTCTTCTACTTTAATCAAATGGCTAACTTTATTAACCATTCCAAGTATTTGAGGTGTAGCATCTACTTCTTTAGAGGCGTTTAATTTTTTCAAACCTAAAGCAATCAATGTTTGTTTTTGACGCTCAGATCTGTCGATACCGCTCTTCACTTGTGTTATTCTAATTTTTTTCATAACTAATGTATTGAAAATAGATTATCAAACCTTAAAAGGTATATAACCCATGTTGTAATATTATCCGTTAAAAACTTTTGTAAGTTTAATGGTACGACCTTTAGCAACTTGAACAGGTTCTCTTAGAAGACTTAAAGCTTTGATTGTTGCTTTAACCACGTTATGTGGGTTAGCAGATCCTAAACTTTTAGCCAAAACGTCGGTAATACCAGCGCTTTCAAGAACAGCACGCATGCTACCTCCTGCGATTACACCCGCTCCATGAGCAGCAGGTTTAATCAACACTTTTGCTGCGCCTTCTTTAGCCCACTGATCATGTGGAATAGTTCCGTGCATTACAGGTACTTTCACTAAGTTTTTCTTAGCATCTTCTATACCTTTTGCAATTGCTTCTTGTACTTCTTTAGCTTTACCTAAACCTTGTCCAACTACACCATTTTCATTACCCACTACTACTAGTGCTGAAAAGCTGAATGTACGACCACCCTTTGTGGTTTTAACCACACGGTTAATGGCAACTACCTTATCCTTCAGTTCGATGTCGCCACCCGCTTTTACTTTATTTACGCTTACTTTAGACATTTATTGAGCGATTGATTGATGTTAGCAAATTAAAATTGAAGTCCGCCTTCTCTTGCTCCGTCAGCAACAGACTTTACTCTACCATGATAAAGATTACCACCTCTATCAAAAACACATGTTTCTATTCCTAAAGCCTTAGCTTTAGTAGCTACAGAAGCACCTACTAATTTAGACTTTTCAGTTTTTGTAATTTTTTGTGCCGCAATATCTTTATCTCTAGAAGATGAAGCAGTTAATGTTACGCCGTTTTCATCATCAATTAATTGAGCATAAATCTCTGCATTACTTCTATATACTGCTAGGCGGGGTTTTGCAGGTGTACCTACTACTTTTTTACGTATACGGTATCTGATTTTTTGCCTTTGTATTAATTTACTCATTCTATTTTATTTAAAACATCCGATTCTGCCGGAAGTTAAGTTAACTATTTATTATTTACCAGCTGCTTTACCTGCTTTTCTTCTTAGAATTTCACCAGCATACTTAACACCTTTTCCTTTGTATGGCTCAGGCTTACGCAGGCTACGTAATTTAGCAGCAACTTGACCAATTAATTGTTTGTCGATACCTTCTAAAAATATTTTAGGATTTTGGCCTTTTTCAGTTGTAGTAGTAACTTTTAACTCATTAGGCACTTCAAAAATAATATTATGAGAATATCCTAAAGCAAGATCTAAAATATTTCCAGTGTTAGCAGCTTTAAAACCTACCCCTACTAACTCTAATTCTTTTTTGTAACCATCAGTAACCCCTTTTACTAAGTTGCCTACTAATGCACGGTACAAACCGTGCATAGCACGATGACGAATTTGATCTGTAGGACGAGTAAAAATTACTTGGCCATCTTTAAATTCTACATTGATATCTCTATCAATAGCTTGTGTTAATTCGCCTTTTGGTCCTTTAACTGTAACTACATTTTCGGAACTAACAGAAAAAGTAACACCATTTGGAATAACTACTGGTTGTTTACCTATACGAGACATAGTCGATTTTTAAATTTATGATTACAATATTCCGTGTTCAGCCACGACTAAGAGGCTTAATTGTCGGAAATAATTTATTTAAGAAATATAACACAATACTTCACCGCCAACGTTTTGAGCTTTAGCTTGCTTATCGGTTAATACTCCCTTAGAAGTACTTAAGATAGCAACACCTAAACCATTAATTACACGTTTTATTTCGGCAGGTTTTGCGTATTGACGTAAACCAGGGCGACTAACTCTTTCTAAAGAACGGATAGCTGGTTGCTTAGAAGCAGCATCATATTTCAATGCTATTTTAATAAGCCCTTGCTTGTTATCGTCTTCAAATTTATATTTAAGAATATAGCCTTGATCATATAAAATCTCGGTCATACGCTTTTTTAAATTAGAAGCAGGAATTTCAACCAGTCTGTGACCAGCCAACTGAGCGTTACGAATTCTAGTTAAGAAGTCTGCTATAGGATCAGTTACCATATTATTTTAATTATACTAGTTCTAAATTTTGTTTACTAGCGGGTAAAATTACCAGCTTGCTTTTTTTACACCGGGAATCATTCCATTTAATGCCATATCGCGGAAGATAACCCTAGAAAGACCAAAATAACGCATATAACCTTTAGGTCTTCCTGTAAGCTGACAACGGTTCTTTAATCGTACCGGAGAAGCATTTTTAGGTAATAAATCTAATGCTGCGTAATCGCCAGCTGCTTTTAAAGCGGCTCTCTTTTCAGCATATTGAGCTACCATTTTTTCGCGCTTTCTTTGTCTGGCTTTAACTGATTCTTTTGCCATAATAATGTGTAATTATGTTTTTAATTAATCTTTCTTAGTTCCTTTAAATGGCATACCCATTTCTTTAAGCAATTCGTATGCTTCTTCATTGGTATTGGCACTTGTAACAAAAGTGATATCTAACCCAGTAATTTTATTTACTTTATCGATATCGATTTCAGGGAAAATGATTTGCTCAGTAACACCTAAAGTATAGTTACCTCTACCATCAAAAGCTTTATCACTTATTCCTTTGAAGTCACGTACACGAGGTAATGCAACAGAAACCAATCTATCTAAAAATTCATACATCTTTTCGCCTCTCAAAGTTACACGAGCACCAATTGGCATTCCTTTACGTAACTTAAAGTTAGAAATATCTTTTTTAGACAATGTAGGAACAGCTTTTTGTCCAGTGATGGTATTAAGCTCTTCTACTGCGATATCAATTAATTTTTTATCAGTTACCGCTCCGTTAACACCGCGGTTGATACAAATTTTTTCTAATTTAGGAGCTTGCATAATGGTTTTATAAGCAAACTTCTTCATTAAAGCAGGTACAACATCTTTGCTATACTTAGCTGCTAATCTTGGTGTATAATTTTCAGTACTCATTATTTGATTACCTCCCCAGATTTTTTAGATACACGTATTAATTTACCATTTTCACGGGTACGCTTCACTTTAGTAGGAACACTTTTCTTAGCATCCCACAACTGTACATTGCTGATGTTAACTGGAGCTTCTACTTTAACGATGCCACCTTTAGTGTTTTGAGCAGATGGTTTTGTGTGTTTAGTTACAATGTTCACACCTTCAACAACTACACGACCTTTATCAACAATAACTTCCAAAACCGTTCTTGGCTTTTTCAAATCCTTATCATCACCGGCGATTACCACAACAGTATCTCCTTTTTTGATGTTGAATTTGGGTTTAAATCTTGTACTCATTTTATTTAGCTTTTAGCTTTTTTTATAATACTTCAGGAGCAAGAGAAATAATTTTCATGTACCCTTTATCACGTAATTCTCTTGCTACAGGTCCGAATATACGTGTGCCTCTTGGTTCATCTGAATTGTTTAACAATACAACAGCGTTGTCATCAAAACGGATGTAAGAACCATCTTTTCTGCGAAGTTTGTTTTTGGTACGAACAATAACCGCTTTAGATACTGTTCCTTTCTTAACACCACCCGCAGGGATAGCATCCTTAACAGTTACAACAATTTTATCGCCAATTTTAGCATAATCTTGTCCACTGTTACCAAGAACCTTAATACAAAGCACTTCTTTAGCACCACTATTGTCAGCTACATTTAATCTGCTTTCTTGCTGAATCATTTTATTTAAGCTTTGGGCTCTTAGTTTTTACACTTTGAGCAGTTTATACTATACTTTGTTTGCAACTTGAATAAATCAAGTGCTTAACCTATTTCGCTTTTTCAATTACTTCAACTAATCTCCAACGCTTTGTTTTACTAAGCGGACGAGTTTCCATGATTTTTACCACATCACCAATTGTGCACTCACTTTTTTCATCATGAGCATGGAATTTAGTTGTTTTCTTTACGAATTTACCGTAGATAGGGTGTTTTACTTTTCTTTCAACAGCAACAGTGATGGTTTTGTCCATTTTATCGCTGGTAACGATCCCTGTCCTTGTTTTGCGCAAATTTCTTTCAGCCATTGTGTTTAATTTATGGTTTAAATACCCATTTCTTTTTTCTTCAATTCCGTTTTTAAACGGGCAACATCTCTACGAAGACTGCGAATATTCATTGGATTTTCAAGTGGAGAAATTGCGTGAGCAAATTCCAATTTTTTTAATCTCAATTGATCTTCTTGAATCTTTACCTTAAGATCTTCTATACTAAGATCTTTTAGATTTTTATTGAATTCGTATGCTTTTTTATTAGCCATTGCAATTTCTTTTTTTAGTTTATGCTTGCAAATCTCTTCTAACGATGAATTTCGTAGCAATTGGTAATTTTTGTGCAGCTAGACCCATAGCTTCTTTAGCAACAGCTTCTGTAACGCCATCACATTCAAAGATAATACGTCCTGGTTCAACCACAGCAGCCCAAAATTCTGGATTACCTTTACCTTTACCCATCCTAACCTCAGCAGGCTTACGAGTAATTATTTTATCAGGAAAAATTCTAATCCAAACATTTCCTTCACGTTTCATAGCACGTGTCATTGCCTGACGGGCAGATTCAATCTGACGATTAGTTAACCAAATTGGTTCTAATGCTTTTAATGCAAAAGATCCAAATGATATAGCAGTTCCACGCTTTGCAACTTCGCGAATGCGTCCTTTTTGCTGCTTCCTATGTTTGCTTCTTTTCGGCTGTAACATTCTTTAGTTTTTTGGTCTATGAACCTAAGTTCACAGTTAATTAAAACTTTATAATTATTAATTTCTGCGCTCTCCTCTACCTCCACCTCTTCTATCATCTCTTCTGTCACCTCCACCCTGTCTTCTATCATCACCACCTGGTCTTCTATCGTTGCCTTCATTTTTACCACCAACAAAATTAGGGTTCAATTCACGTTTAGCAAGTACTTCACCTTTACAAATCCATACTTTTATACCAATTTTTCCATAAACTGTTTGTGCAAAAACATTGGCATAATCAATATCCATACGAAATGTATGTAAAGGAGTTCGACCTTGTTTAAACTCTTCACTACGGGCAATTTCTGCGCCACCTAAACGACCACTTAATTTAACCTTAATGCCTTCTGCACCCATACGAAGTGTAGAGGCAATAGCCATTTTAGTAGCACGTTTAAAGTTAATTCTGTTTTCGATTTGACGAGCGATTGTATCTCCAACAATAGTAGCATCAAGTTCAGGACGACGAATTTCTAGAATATTAATCTGAACATCTTCTTTACCTGTTAACTTCTTAAGTTCTTCTTTGATACGATCAACTTCATTACCACCTTTACCAATAATAATACCTGGCTTAGAAGTATGAATAGTTACTATTAATTTACCAAGTGTACGCTCAATAACAATTTTTGCGATACCACCTTTGTTGATACGGGCATTCAGGTAAGTTCTGATCTTATGATCTTCAATTAACTTAGTAGCATAGTCTTTTTTACTACCATACCAGTTACTATCCCATCCTCTGATGATGCCTAACCTGTTACCAATCGGATTTGCTTTCTGACCCATATAATGGTTTTACTAATTAGTTTTAGAATCTACGATTAATGTTACATGATTGCTACGCTTACGTACTCTGTATCCACGTCCTTGTGGGGCAGGGCGCATACGCTTCAACACTCTTCCACCATCAACAAATACAGTTTTTACGATCAAGCTGCTATCGGCAGCACTTGCGCCATTGTTTTTTTGCTCCCAGTTACTGATTGCACTCTTCAACAATTTTGCCAAAGGTACGGCATTGTGTTGAGGGTGAAATTCTAAAATAGCCAGGGCTTTTTCTACTTCCATCCCACGGATCACATCGGCTAACAGGCGCATCTTACGCGGCCCTGTTGGATAATTGTTCAGTTTAGCTACTGCTTCCATTTTTTTTTGTTTGAAGTTATCAGTTCAGTATTCTTTTACATTAATAAAGAACCTTCCCTATTAACTATTTATTTTTTAGTTCCTGCGTGTCCTCTGAAATTTCTGGTTGGTGCAAATTCACCTAATTTGTGACCAACCATGAATTCTGTTACATAAACTGGGATAAACTTGTTACCGTTGTGCACTGCAAAAGTGTGTCCCACAAAATCAGGGGTAATAGTGCTGCGACGGCTCCAGGTTTTGATAACATTTTTCTTCACCTTGCCATCATTGATTGCAAATACTTTACCTTCTAAATTGGCGTCTACGTAAGGACCTTTTTTAATCGAACGACCCATAATTAATTTTGTTTACTGGTCTGTTAGTTATTTAGTTTCAGGCTAATTACTTAGCTAATTTTTTACCGTCTCTGCGTTGGATGATTAACTTATCGCTACCTTTTCCTTTAGTACGAGTTTTTTCACCTTTAGCGTATTTACCGGTTCTGCTTCTAGGATGACCTCCAGATGCTCTACCTTCACCACCTCCCATCGGGTGATCTACAGGGTTCATGGCAACACCACGAACTCTTGGACGAATACCTTTCCATCTGTTCTTTCCAGCTTTACCAGCAGTTTCTAAGTTATGATCACTATTACTTACAACACCTACTGTTGCATAACAATTAATCAACACTTTTCTAAGTTCACCAGAAGGCATTTTTAATACCGCATATTTTTCTTCCTTATTGGCTAATTGAGCAGAAGTACCAGCACTTCTTACCATTTTACCACCCTGATTAGGTTGTAATTCAATATTGTGAATCATTGTACCTAATGGCATATTCTTCATCAATAAAGCATTACCAATCTCAGGAGCTACTGCATCACCAGCTATTAAGTTCGCACCAACCTGTAAACCTTGTGGTGCAATAATGTATCTTTTTTCACCATCAGTATATTGTAACAAAGCAATAAATGCTGTACGATTTGGATCGTATTCTATAGATACAACAGTTGCTGAAATATCTCTTTTGTTACGTTTAAAATCAATAATACGATAGTGCTGCTTATTACCACCACCCATGTAACGCATTGCACGACGGCCTTGAGAGTTACGTCCAGCTGTGTTTTTTTGTGGTTCTAATAAACTTTTTTCGGGTTTATTAGTAGTGATTTCAGCATAAGCATTACCAATTCTCCAACGTGTTCCTGCTGTAATTGGTTTGTACTTTTTTAGTGCCATTGTTATTTGTTTAAAAGCGGAATTTTCAGCTCCGCAACTATAAATTAAATATTTGCGTAAAGATCAATTGTTTCACCTTCTGCTACTGTTACAAAAGCTTTTTTGTAAGCAGATTTCATTCCTTGAATAAATCCAGCTTTTGTATAACGAGCTTTATTTTTTCCTGGAGCTACTGCTGTATTCACATCAATAACATTTACACCATAAAACTCTTCTACTGCCTTTTTGATCTCTAATTTATTTGCCTTACGATTAACTCTAAATGCATATCTTCTCAGCGTATCTTGCTGTGCATTTGCTTTTTCGGTTAAAATAGGCTTTATTAAAACTTCTGACTGTCTCATTTTTTATTATTGAAACGTTACTTAAATTAAGCTTCTGCTCCTGCTTCTTCTTCTACAAAGATTTTAGCAGTATTTTCTGTAATAACTAATACATCTGCATTCATGATTTCGTATGTATTAACATCAGCCAATAATGTACTGGCAATGTTTGGCACATTACGTGTGCTTAAGTATAAGTTATCATTGTATTCTGGTAAAACAATCAATGTTTTTTTATCAGCTAGTTTAAGGTTGCTCATAATTTCAACCATTTGTTTGGTCTTTGGAGCATCAAAGCTAACTTCTTCAATAACGATGATTGCATTATCTTTTGCTTTGTGACTTAAAGCTGAAATTTTAGCAAGATCTTTCACCTTACGGTTCAATTTAAAATCGTAAGCATGTGGTTTGGGGCCGAATATAGTACCACCACCTTTATATAAAGGATTGCGGATATTACCTTTACGAGAGCCGCCAGTACCTTTTTGCTTATGCAATTTACGGCTTGCCCCTTGCACTTCAGCACGGGTTTTAACTTTATGTGTTCCAGAACGACGAGCAGCAAGAAATTGTTTGACTGCTAGATAAATTACATGGTCGTTTGGTTCGATACCAAAAATTTCTTCCGGCAATTCTACCTTTCTTCCTGTTTTGGTTCCTTTTATATTTAATACATCTACTTGCATGATCTTTGAATTAAAAGCGTGATTATTTCTGGATTAAAACGATTGACCCATTATGACCTGGTACTGAACCGCTGATCAAAATGTAGTTCTTTTCAGGAAATATTTTAACTACTTTCAAGCCTTTCATTTTAACGCGATCTCCACCCATACGACCAGCCATTCTCATACCTTTAAAAACTCTTGAAGGATAAGAAGAACCACCGATTGAACCGGGAGCACGTTGACGATCGTGTTGACCATGGGAAGCTTCACCCACACCAGAGAAACCATGGCGCTTTACAACACCTTGGAAACCTTTACCTTTTGTGGTTCCAACAACTTCAACTTTGTCGCCTTCAGAGAAGATTTCAACAGTTACAGTCTCGCCTAAATTCTTTTCTATAGAATAGTTACGAAATTCTTTAACAAATTTCTTAGCAGCAGTTTGTGCTTTTGCGTAGTGATTTAATTCAGCTTTAGTGGAGTGTTTTTCTTTCTTGTCGCCGAATCCTAATTGAACAGCAGTATAACCGTCGGTTTCCTGTGTTTTAATTTGTGTTACGGTATTTGGAGCAGCTTCAATGATAGTACAAGCTGTTTGCTTGCCATCAGTGCCGAAGATGCTGGTCATCCCGATTTTTTTACCAATAATTCCTTTCATCGTTTTCGCGGTTTATGCCCCGCAGGAGGTTGTGAGGACATTCCACCGATGAAGTGGAATTCAATCCTTGTTTGCTACCGACCTTTTCCGTTGTTTTCTTTAGCTATGCTTAAGAAGTGGAAGTACCGGAAGTAAACAAACCTCGAAGGGCCTGTTTATATGTTATTTACTAAAATCTTATTGACGTTAGTAGTATTTTTATCAGAGCTGCTTTCTTTTGTAAACAAAATTGGCAGATGAATATTTTTTAAGAGCTAATTGTCTTCTCTCGAGAGAGTAACAAATTTTATCAGGCTTTGATTTCAACTTCCACACCTGAAGGAAGATCTAACTTACTCAACGCATCTACTGTTTTGGATGTAGAAGTGTAAATATCCATTAGACGCTTATGCGTAGCTAATTGAAATTGTTCACGACTTTTTTTGTTTACGTGTGGTGAACGTAATACAGTGAATATTCTTTTGTGTGTAGGCAAAGGAATAGGACCTGTTACTACTGCACCTGTACTGCGTACTGTTTTTACGATCTTTTCTGCAGACTTATCTACCAGAGTGTGGTCGTAAGATTGTAATTTAATTCTGATTCGTTGAGACATAGCCAATACCAATTTTTACGTTGGGGTTGCAAAGGTAAGGAGCAACATTTGAACTGACAAGTTTTTTGTAAACTATTTTCCATTTATTTTGGCAAAATGGGTATATTTTTTTCAAAATAACTTGCAACCTTTCATTTTATCCCCAATTTTCGATTTATATATATATTATTTATTGAATACAAAGGCCTCCCAATTAATGGAGGCCTCTGTATTTTTATTTAATGAAATCATCTAGTTATTCTTCGATCTTCACTTTTCCTTTGCTCTTTGCTATTACTTCTTCAGCAATATTGTTCGGAGCAGGATTATAGTGAGAGAATTCCATTGTAGAAGTTGCACGACCAGAGCTCAACGAACGCAATTGAGTAACATAACCAAACATTTCACTCAATGGAACTTTAGCTTTAATAACCTGTAGGTTAGCGCGACTATCCATTCCTTCCAACATTCCTCTTCTTCTGTTTAAATCGCCAGTAACATCTCCCATGTATTGGTCAGGAGTAAGTACCTCTACTTTCATAATAGGTTCTAGCAATGTTGGTTTAGCCTTACGACCAGCTTCGCGGAAACCACCCTTTGCACATAATTCAAAGCTCATCGCATCAGAATCTACATCATGGTAACTACCATCATATACGCGAACTTTCATGTTATTTACTGGATATCCAGCTAAAACACCACTCGTCATAGATGTCTCAAACCCTTTTATAATTGCAGGAACAAATTCTTTAGGGATAGAACCTCCAAATAAATCATTCACAAACTGGAAATGCTTTCCTTCATTTTCTTTTAACCACTCTTCATCAGCTGGTCCAATTTCAAATTGAATATCGGCGAATTTACCACGACCACCAGATTGTTTTTTCAATACTTCTCTGTGTTCGATTGTTTTACCAAATGATTCTTTGTATGCAACCTGAGGTGCTCCTTGGTTTACTTCAACCTTGAATTCACGACGCATACGATCAATGATGATTTCCAAGTGTAATTCGCCCATTCCACGTAGGATGGTTTGACCTGTATCCTCATCGGTATTAACTCTTAAGGTTGGATCTTCTTCAACCAATTTAGCAATAGCCATTCCCATTTTATCTACGTCTGCCTGAGTTTTAGGCTCAACAGCGATAGCGATAACAGGCTCAGGAATGAACATGTTTTCTAAGGTTATTGGATGATTTTCATCGCAAAGGGTATCACCTGTTTTAATTTCTTTGAAACCAACAGCTGCAGCGATATCGCCAGCTTCGATGAAATCAATTGGATTTTGCTTATTGGCAAACATTTTCATGATACGGCTGATACGCTCTTTTTTTCCACTTCTTACGTTTAACACATAAGAACCGGCATCTAAGTGACCAGAATAGCAACGGAAAAATGCTAAACGTCCCACAAAAGGATCGGTCATAATTTTGAATGCCAATGCTGCAAATGGTTCTTTTGCATCTGGCTTACGCGTTATAATGTCTCCAGTGTCTGGATCTGTACCTTGAGTATCTTCAACATCAATTGGAGAAGGTAAATAGCGACAAACGGCATCTAAAGCTGTTTGTACGCCTTTGTTTTTGAAAGAAGAACCGCACATCATTGGAACGATACTTAGATCGATACATGCTTTACGGATTGCTTCGTGCACTTCATCTTCTGAGATAGAATCTGGGTTTTCGAAGAATTTCTCCATTAATTTTTCATCATATTCAGCAACTGCTTCGATCAAATTTTGTCTCCAAAGTTTTACGTCTTCCAACATATCTTCAGGAACAGGGATTTCATCAAATGTCATACCCTCTGTTTCTGCGTGCCATACAATCCCTTTCATTTTAATAAGGTCAACAACCCCTTTAAAATTATCTTCAGCGCCTATAGGCAATTGCAAAGGAACTGCATTTGCACCTAACATTTCTTTCACTTGTTTTACCACGTTTAAGAAATCGGCACCAGCACGATCCATTTTATTAACAAATCCAATACGCGGAACTTTGTAACGATTTGCTTGACGCCAAACTGTTTCAGACTGAGGTTCTACACCATCTACGGCAGAAAACAAGGCAATCAAACCATCTAATACACGCATTGAACGTTCTACCTCAACGGTAAAGTCAACGTGTCCGGGAGTATCGATGATATTGAAATAGTAACTTTTTGTATCAGCAATAGCTTTTCCTTTATCAGTTGGGAATTTCCACTGACAGCTTACAGCTGCAGAAGTAATGGTAATACCTCTTTCTTTTTCCTGCTCCATCCAGTCTGTGGTAGCAGCACCATCATGTACTTCACCAATTTTATGGGTCATACCTGTATAGCGCAGGATACGCTCAGTGGTAGTGGTTTTACCAGCATCAATATGAGCGGCAATACCAAAGTTTCGTTGAAATTTCAAATCAGCCATAAAAATTCTAATTTTTAGAGCGGCAAAGGTACACATTCTACCGATAGTGCAATGGGTTTTAGAAATTATTTGTAAAGAGTAGCAGAGAAATCCATCGAAAAACATAGAAATTGAACCCCAAAACAAAATTTGCCCATTGATTTAAAGCCGTTTTTAATAAAAAACTGAAATGTTCGTATGATTCAAAACAAAAAAGGCTACCTTTTTGGGTAGCCTTGTATCAAAAAAATTAAATAGTTATACTTTAAAGTGAGAGAACGCTTTGTTAGCCTCTGCCATACGGTGGGTATCTTCTTTCTTTTTAAAAGCAGCACCTTCACCTTTTGCAGCAGCCATGATTTCGTTCGACAATTTATCGGCCATAGTGCGACCGTTTCTTTCACGACTGTAACGGATTAACCATTTCATACTTAATGAAATTTTACGATCGGCACGTACTTCAGAAGGAATCTGAAATGTTGCACCACCGATACGACGGCTTCTTACTTCTACAGCAGGGGTTACATTTGCAATGGCTTTTTTCCATACTTCATAACCATCTTCACCGGTTGCTTTAGAAACCTTATCTACTGCATCATAAAAAATATTAATTGCAGTACTTTTTTTACCATCCCACATCAAATTATTGATAAAACGGGTTACCTGTTTGTCGTTGAAACGACCATCTGGCGCTAAGGGTAATTTTTTGGCTTGTGCTTTACGCATTTTATTCGCGAATTATATTATTAGATAATTATCTGATTATTTCTTGGCTTTTTCTTTCTTAGTACCGTATTTAGAGCGACTCTGCTTACGATCCTTAACACCCGCAGTATCTAAACTACCACGAACGATATGATAACGAACACCAGGTAAATCTTTCACACGACCACCACGTATTAATACGATAGAGTGTTCTTGTAAGTTATGACCTTCACCAGGGATATAAGCAATCACCTCGATTTTGTTGGTCAAACGAACTTTAGCCACTTTACGTAAAGCTGAGTTTGGCTTTTTAGGTGTGGTAGTATACACACGTGTACAAACACCACGACGCTGAGGACAAGCATCCAAAGCTCTTGACTTACTCTTAGCCCTGATTATTTCGCGGCCCTTTCTAACTAATTGCTGTATTGTAGGCATTATAAACCATTTAAAATTTCGGACGGCAAAGGTAATGGCTGGAAACGAGATTCCAAAATGTTTTACAAAAAAAAGTATTTATACGCTTAAAAATACCGTTTTTAAACCCATTTTGGCTTGCAAACTTGTTTATTTACAGTTTATATATTTATTTTGTTTATGTAACCCCGCAAAGCCATCAAACGCTTATGCGACAGCTTTTATTGTGTTTTTTGCTTTTATTAAACAGCAAAAAAATGAGCTTAATTGCTCAATCAAAAATTGGTATTGACTATTTTCAAAAAAATAGCTTGTACCAGCAAAATTTTGACGGTTTACCCCATTCGGGTACATACAGTCTAGTTGGTAAGGGGCCTCATGCTCTTTCTGCTGCCCCTATTTTAGCGTCTAATTCTTTAGGATGGCAATGTATGCAAGTTGCAGGTACAAGTGCAAATTGCAATTTTTTAATAGGTACAGGTTCATCTACTAGTCAGGGTACGTATAGTGTAGGGAGTTTAAACAGTTCCGAAAGGGCACTTGGCACATTAGCCTCCGGAGCAGGAATAAGCTCCATTGGAGTGATTTTTACCAATTCATCCGACCAATTATTGAATAATATTACTATTTCATTTAATGCAGAACAATGGAGAAAAGGAGGATCAGGCAATAGAAATACCTGGCTGTGTAAATACAAAACCGGATCATTCGAACAAAATAATGCTGGTGACCTTGATTTATTACCGTCATTAAATTTTTCTTCGGTTCAATACTCAACAGGAGCAGCTACATTGAATGGTAATCTACCGCTCAACCAAGCTCTTATTCATCAAACCCTTAGCATTACCGATTGGAAACCAGGCGAACAACTCATACTCAGATGGGATGACGCAGATGAAACCGGCAGTGATGACTTGATGGCGATTGATCAATTTAGCTTTTCTGCTGATTATATTCCTCCCCCTCCAGTAAAAATAGAAGAAATTACAAGTGAAGCGAATCGTCCAACCAACGCAGATACCATTCAATATTTTATCAAAATGGATGGAAATGTACAAGGATTAAGTACTGATAATTTTTCATTGAATACGGTTGGTTTAACGCAAGCAAAAATCATCAATATTGAAGGGAGTGGATCAGATTATTCGGCAAAAGTATTTACCGGTCAAGGGACAGGCTTGATCCAAATAGGTATCGTCAACAATCTACATTTAGAACCCAACATTTCAAATCTTCCTTTTTACTCGCTAGATTCACAATTGATTGATAAGAATGGTCCAATAATAAAAGATGTGACAATTCCTAACAAATCAATGAAAATTGGCGATACTGTTATCGTCAATATTTTAATTGATGCCGAGCAAGATACTTGTAAATTATTGGAGGGATATATTCATGATTTGCCGCTAAAAAATTTTAGCAAAAAAAACGACAGTACTTACACAGGTTTTTTTACGGTACCATCAAATGGAAAAGACATTTCTGCTGCAGAAGATATTGCTGTGAAAATTATTTTGACTGATTCGTTGAACAATAAAAGTTTGATTTACAATAAATTTATCCAACAAAATAATGATGGCATAGATGCCAATAAGCCGATACAACTTGCATTTTATTCAAATAATGACACTTTGTTGCATGCGGGAGATTCGCTAAAACTTGTGTTGCGATTTAATGAGCCAGTAAATATCGACATAAATTCTCCTACCGATTACCTGCCTGTTACAATTGGAAATAAAATAAAGAATATTACCAATATTACTAGAAAACCTTCCGATTCTTTAGTGTTTGCATACATTATTCAGCCCAATGAAAATGATAAAGATGGAATTAAAATTTCCTCTTCTTTCGCAACAAAAAATTTAATTATAAAAGATGCTAGGGGGAATGCGGCAAGTATCTCTATCCAATCGAATATGATACAATTAATAAAAGTAGATGCAATAGTACCTGAGTTCAACAACCCCAAAGATACCACTATCATTTTATGTGAAAGCAATACTATTTACTTATTAGACACATTATTAAAAGTAAATAATAAAGAAGTAAATGAACGATTAATCTGGACTTTAGAAAAAGCACCAACAACAATAATTATTGATAAAATAATTGATGAACAGAAAAGTACTACAAGCACAATTCTTCCTCAAAATGTTTATTTTAAAAACCCCCTATCCTATTTTGGCAAAGATTCTTGTATTTTTAAGATTAGTGATGGTATTAATGCATCTTTTAAAAAAATATACTTTTCAATTACTTCAGAAATATTAGACAATAACATATCGAATGACACACAACATATTTGTGCGCTTTCAAATCCTACAATAATTATTGGATCTGAAAAATCATCCCAAGATTACTCAGCGAGTTTTTTATGGGAAATGAGCACTTCATCGGATAGTTCAGGCTTTATAATCGCAACAGGAATAAAGCAAGAGAAAGACTATCAGCCAACTGCTTTATCTAAAAGTACATGGTTTAGAAGAAAAATGCAGAATGGCGCTTGCATAAACGTATCAAATTCAACATTAATAAAAGTTTGGAACAATAATCTATGGACTGGAAAAACAAATAACGATTGGAATGTTAAAGAGAACTGGTGTGGCAACAAAACCCCATCTGACACAAATGAAGTTTATGTGCCCATAAATCATGTAAACGCTCCAGTCATAAACGAGCGTGCATCTGCCAGAATAATTACATTATCAAAAACAACTTCATTAACTATAAAGGGAGCTTTGTCTGTTTTTGATAAAATAATTGCTGATAAAGCAGCCATTGATGCAGTAAGTGGAAGCGTAATTTTTAATGGAAATAGTAAACAAACAATCGATGCTGCTTTATTTAAAAATAGCACTATTGGCAATGTAGAAATTAATAATTCGGAGGGAGTTTCTTTAAATAATTCAACAATTATTGCACAATCTTTAACTTTAAACAAAGGTTTTTTACAAACAAATGATTTATTAACTTTTAAAGACAATGCAGTAGTAGGCGCTAGTGCAATGGGTACACAATTAATTGGATTAGTAAATGTTGAGCATCGTTTTACTCATCAACCCAATAGTAATTTTTTAAGTGGTCACCCATTCAGTGACTCAATTCCAATTATACAAGTGGGAAATATGCCATTAGCATTTTACAATAATCCAATCAGCAATTACGACAGTTGCAGCATTAATAATAATTGGAAAGCATTTAACAATGGGATATTGCTAACAAAAAATTATTGGCATCGATTTGAAGGAATTCAATTCAATAAAAATAATTTTAATGATACACCAACGCTACATTTATCGGGCACATTGAACACAGGATTACAAGAAATAACTTTACTAAAAAATGAGTACGCAGGTTTTAATGTAATTAGTAACCCATTTTTGTCTCCCATCAATTTATCGGCATGTTCTAACGGAAAGATGGTTGGCAAATATTATTGGATTTGGAATCCTATGCAAGGGAATAGTGGCGGATTTACTGCAATTCCTACATCACAACCACATATTATTCATCCATTCCAAGCATTTGTAGCAGAATCTAGAAATTACTCAGACAATGTTATTTTAATTCCGGAGGAGAGTAAAACCACTGAATGGAACAATAATCCAGACAGTGTTGGTTTATTTAAAGAGGAAGATGGATTTTTTGTTGAATTGAGTTTATATTCTGATAATATTTTTTGGGACAGATTAGTGTTAATAGACAAAGCAGGTGCCAGGAATAGTAAGGACTCCATTGATGGCACAAAGCTGTATAATCCTGAGGTAAATTTTTACAGTGTAAGCACCGATCAACAAAAGCTATCTGTTGATGCAAGAAAGTTAGACAATAGTGCAGTAATCCCCATAAATTTAGAAAGTAAAGTAAATAGAAAATATTATTTTAAAGTAAATCAAGCATTTCTGCCTAACGATAATTTATTGGTATTACATGATCGCTATACGAATAATTACTTGCCGCTTCAACAAGACAGTATTTATTCGTTTTTACTAGATTCGAGTTCAAGGGTTAGAGAAGCATTATTAAGAAGATTTGAGATAAGCAAACTATATCCAAAAAAAGATACTATAGACATTAGCAATCAATTGACAATAAAAATATTTCCCAACCCTGTAGGTAATGAGCTTATGGTGGGTATTCGAACTAATAAACCATCAAGTTCGCAAATACATATATATTCAGTTGCTGGAATATTATTAAAATCATATCATACAGAAATTATAGAATCAGCTAACTTAAAGATATTGGTGAATGATTTAACTAAAGGCAGTTATATTCTAAGGGTAAGCAATGGAAATCAACAAAAAACATTAAGGTTTATCAAACTATAAAGGGCAACTAAATGCTAGTTGCCCTTTATAGTTACATGAAAAATATTAAATTTTGACCAACCAATTGTAATTATCTGGCGCAGTGGATTTACGGATATCATCCAATCTTTGCTTGAGTTCGGGTGCAACTTTAGATTCATCAGTATTAAAATTCATAACAAAATCTTTGTATCGCAGTTCTTTAATCATAGAAATTGTAGCGGCGGTACCAGTTCCGAATGCTTCGGTAAACTGGTTTGCTTTATACGATTCTATGATTTCATCAACTGTTATTTTCCTTTCCTCTACTTTAACACCCATGTCTTTAAGAATTTGAATAGCGCTATTTCGGGTTATACCTGCAAGAATTGTTCCTTCTTCTAAAGATGGGGTAACTGCAACGTTATTTAGAATGAAAAATACATTCATCATACCTACTTCCTGTAAATACTTGTGTTCGAAAGCATCCGTCCATAAAACTTGATCATAGCCTAATTCACGAGCTTTAACTGCTGGTTGCATGCTAGCGCCATAATTACCTGCATTTTTAGTAAATCCAACACCGCCAGTAACAGCACGGGTGTATTTTTCTTCTACATAAATTCTCATGGGTGAGCTAAAATAAGGACCAGAAGGGCTTAATATTATTACAAATTTGTATGTCTCAGAAGGCTTAACACCAAGTACAGCATCTGTTGCAAACATAAAAGGGCGAATATATAAAGAATGATCAGCTATAGCTGGAACCCAGTTTCTATCCAGATCAATTAATTTTTTCATGCCACCTATAAAAATTTCTTCGGGTACCTCGGGCATTTGCATTCTTTGTGCAGAAATATTAAATCGCTTTAAATTATCGTAAGGACGAAATACTGCTACATTTCCTGCCACATCTTTAAAGGCTTTAATACCTTCAAAAATAGACTGTCCATAATGGAGTGCCGCCAATGAAGGTGCTAATTGTAACGGTTGATACGGCATAATTTCAACGCTTGACCATTCTCCATTCTTATATTCAGCAACCAACATATGATCTGTGAAAAAATGGCCAAAGGGAGCATTTTCTAAACTTTGATCATTTAACCTTGTTTTTTCAACATGTGTAATTTTTATCTCCTTCACTCCGCTCATAGTTTTATATTTGGGTGCAAAGAAACAAAAAAATAAAAAGCTAACAAGTGTTAATGTACGTTAAATTCTAAAAAAATGCAAGAAATATTATCTGACACTATATTAGCCAGTTTATACCCTAATAGCTTGGTGATTGTTGAGCGCAGCGAGAAAAGCGAAAAATTGGCACCTGTAGAGATAAAGCCTATCCAAACAGAAGCTTCCAATCAATCATTAAAAATTGACGAGACCGGAAAAACAATCGTACAACCCGTAATTACTACAACTTCAGTAACAACAGATACGGAAAAATGGTTTTTGGGAGAAAACGGAAAAAAAATAACCATTTTAGTTTCTGAGACTGATGAAGTGTTTTTGAATAATGAAAGTTTACAGTTTCTATTAAAAATTATTGGTGCGTGTAAACTTACTATGGGAGATATTGCAATCATTAATGTAATAAATCGTCCTATGACATTTATTGAAATTAGTAACCAATTACAATCTAAATTTTGTTTGTTGTTTGATGTGAGTACCAAGAAAATTCAATTGCCATTTTCCATTCCAAATTATCAGGTGCAGCATTACAACAATTGTCAATTTTTATTAGCGCCTTCTATAAAAGTCTATTACGGTGACGGTGAAAACGCCAAAGTTGAAAAAACCAAATTATGGACGAGTTTAAAAAAAATATTCAATTTATAATTCATCATACAATATGACGAGAATAGAAATTATTTTTGCTACTAATAATTCAAATAAAGTAAAAGAAATAAAATCGGTAGTTGGGGAACAACTAAATGTTATTTCTTTACAAGAAGCGGGCATTAACCAAGATATCCCAGAACCACATGATAGTTTAGAAGCGAATGCCAGTGAAAAATCGGCGGTAATACATGCTATCACTGGAAAAAATTGTTTCAGTGAAGACACTGGTTTAGAAGTATTCGCTTTAAATAAAGCACCTGGTGTAAAGAGTGCAAGGTATGCTGGAGACCATAGAGATTTTCAAGCAAATATAGATTTGTTATTAAAAAATTTGGCCGCAGAAACGAATAAAATTGCGCAATTCAGAACGATCATATCTTTAATATGGCAAGGAAATGAATATTTGTTTGAAGGCATCTGCAAAGGGATTATTACAATGGAACAAAAAGGTAGTGAAGGATTTGGCTATGATTCTATTTTTATACCGGAGGGGGCAAATAAAACCTTCGCAGAAATGAGTATGGAAGAGAAAAACAAATACAGTCATAGAAAAAAAGCTACTACACAATTGATCGATTTTTTGAAAAAGCAAATATGAACAGAATAAAAGTAAAATTACCTGAAAAATTTTCATTTAGTACAACCATGCAAGTACGTATTACAGACTTGAATTATGGCGCACATGTTGGCAACGATACGGTATTAAGTCTTTTGCACGAGGCAAGGGCTCAATTTTTATCGTCGAAGGGATGTTCGGAAATAAATATTTGCGGATTAGGATTAATTATGGCAGATGTTGCGATTGAATACAAGAAAGAATTAAAATATCCTAATACAATTATAACATCTATAGAAGCACGAGATTTTGATAAGATGGGATTTGATTTATATTATCAAATTGAACGAGTGCAAAATGGCGAAAAAGAGTTGGCTGTAAAAGCAAAAACAGGTATGGTATTATTCGATTATTCGCTAAGCAAGAAAGGAGAAATGACAGAAGAAATTATCAAAAAGTTAACAGAATGAGTTAAATGGTTATTATCTATTTAACTAACTTTTGTTGAGTAAAAAATTTATGATTAATGTCTGTAGATACCTCTAATACAAATTTTCAGTTAGCTGTTGATTTTATTCAATATACCAATCGTTCTGTATTTTTAACTGGAAAAGCAGGTACGGGCAAGACAACTTTTTTAAAGCACATACGCAACAACTGCAAAAAACAATTGGCAATAATTGCTCCTACAGGTGTAGCTGCAATAAATGCCGGGGGCGTAACAATTCACTCTTTTTTTCAATTACCATTTTTGCCTTTTGCACCATTACATAGTGGCATAAACAGTGAGGAGTGTATCGACAAAAAAACATTACTATCTCGTTTAAGAATTCAAACAGATAAACGAAAACTATTTCAGCAATTAGAATTATTGGTGATAGATGAAATCAGCATGGTGAGGTGTGATGTTTTAGATGCAATTGACACGGTATTAAGGCACTTTAGAAATAAACCAAATACTCCATTTGGCGGGGTTCAATTATTGCTTATTGGAGATTTGTTTCAGCTTACTCCAGTAGCGCAAGAAAATGAATGGAAAATATTGTCTGTTTTTTATGAAAGTCCTTATTTTTTTTCTAGTAAAGGAATTCAAGAATACCTACCAGCCTATATTGAGTTAGATAAGATTTATCGGCAAAAAGATGCACACTTTATTGATGCATTGAACATGATTCGCAATAATGAAATAAACGAGGCAGGTCTAAAAATCTTACACCAAAGATACAATCCGGAGTTTAGTCCAAATGAAAATGATGGATTTATCACACTCACTACACATAATGTAAAAGCTGATTCGATCAATCAACTTGCATTAGGAAAAATCAATAATACACTTTACAATTTTAAAGCGGTAGTATGGCAAGATTTTGCTGAAAAAAATTATCCTGCCGATGATCAATTGCTATTGAAAGTTGGAGCACAAGTAATGTTTATTAAGAATGATCAGGAAAGAATAAAAAGATATTTCAATGGCAAAATCGGCACTGTAATTAGTATTGAGGAAGATACAATTTGGATTCAATGCAAAGGTGAAGAAGAAATGATTGAAGTAAAAAGGTTTACTTGGGAAAACATTAGATATACAACAAAGCAACAAACCCAACAAGTAGAAGAAACAGTAGTTGGTTCTTTTAATCAATTTCCACTAAGATTGGCCTGGGCAATAACTATACACAAAAGCCAAGGACTTACTTTTGAAAAGGCTGTAATTGATGCTGGACAAGCATTTGCAACAGGCCAAGTATATGTTGCATTAAGCAGGTGTACAACATTGGAGGGATTGATATTATTGAGTAAAATAACGACTGCAAGTATTAAAACAGATTCTCGAATTAAACAGTTTATTTCCAGCCAGTCAATTAACGAATTACCCGGCATTTTAGAAAAAGATAAAACATCTTTTGAACAAGCGATTGTGCTAGAACTTTTTAATTGTAACAATGCACACAAAACTGTCAATGAAATGCTGCAATACTTGAAAGAAAATGCACATCAATATAATGCAGAAGCGCAAACATATATAGCCGATCTTTTTAATAAAATAGATTATATAGATACCGTATGTAAGAAGTTTGAAGCTCGATTACAGTCATTGTATTCAAACAATAACAATGTTGATATACAAACAGAAATACAAACCAATATAAAAAAGGCAGCTGAGTGGTTTTTACCACAGTTAACTAGTTTCATCAATTCAATTCAAAAAACGTGTGTTGAAACAGAAAGTAAGCAATTAGCTATAGAATACAATGAAAGAATAAATGCTTTACATACGATAGTTTCTATACAAATTCATTTATTAAGGAGTTGCTTGAATGGTTTTAACATCGATGCATATTACTTAGCACGCAAATCGTTTATACTAGATTCATTTTCGCCCAATGCTTATGCTAATAACAACAACAAGCAATTAATTTTAAAAAGTGAACGCCCTGATTTGTTTAAACAATTAAGATTAGTGAGAGATGAAATTTGTGCTGTTCAAAATTTACCGATCTACATGGTTGCCAATTCCGGTAGTTTAGAAGAAATGGTAAAATTCTTACCACTTAATCAAGAAGAAATAAAAAAAATTACCGGGTTTGGAGAAATTAAAACTAAGAAATTTGGTGATCAATTTTTAGCTGTGTTACAATCCTATTGTGAAGTTCATCAATTAAGTACACTTATTCATTTAAAAACTGTTTCAAAAAAAACAACTATTAAACCGGAAGTCACTAAACCAGAAAAGTCAACAAAAATAGACACCAAAAAGATTACTTTAGATTTATATAGTAAGGGTAAACTTATTGAAGATATTGCCCTAGAAAGAGGCCTTACTCAAAGTACAATTGAAGGTCATTTAGCATATTTTATTGAGCTGGGAGAGATTGATGTAAGTTCTTTAGTGTCGTCCGATAAAATAGCAATGATCAATCAAGCCTTGGTCAATTATCAATTGGAAGATGGACTTAGCGGTCTGAAAGCTAAATTGAATGATGCAATAAGTTATGGTGCAATAAGAATGGTTATTGCCAGTAAAAGAAGAGCAGAAAACGGTAGAAATATAATGGAATAACTAACTGTTCCAAATCCGCCAACTTTCTTCTGCTTGCAAAACCAACATTTCGTAACCATTTTGAAAAGTAGATCCATACTTTTGACCATATTTCAAAAAAGTGGTTTGGCTAGGATTATAAATAAGATCAAATAAATGGTGATCAGGTCCTAAATACTCATAAGGTATGGCTGGCGCATCGGCAATATTTGGATATTGCCCCACTGGAGAAGTATTGATAATTAAGGTATTTTCTTTAATTATTGCAGGTGTTAATTGAGTATAGTTTAGCTGTTTTTCTTTAGGAGTTCTAGAAACAAATTGGTACAAAATGTTTAACTCATTCAAGACATATTCAACTGCTGCAGCAGCCCCACCAGTGCCCAATACAAGTGCCTTGGTATGATGGGGTTTCAAATACGGTAGCAGGGATTGCTTAAAGCCTACTATATCTGTATTGTAGCCAGAAATGATTTTATTTTTAATAAGTACACAATTACAAGCACCCATTTGTTGTACTGCAGGTGTTGCGGTATGCAAAAATTCTATGATTTGTTTTTTATATGGAATAGTAATATTAAATCCGCATAAATTGGGGTGTTGATTCATTACTTCAATCATATGATTGATTGAGGGAATTGAAAAATTTTTATACTCAGCATCAGTAATGCCGGCATATACGAACTTTTCTGAAAAATACTTTTGCGAAAAAGAATGCGTAAGTGGGAAGCCCACTAAGCCAAAAGTGCGCATACTGTATTATTTATTGAGGTACAATTCAAAAGTATCCCCTCTCAAACCAATTCGCATGGCTTCCAGGGGAATCACCTCATTAGGGGCAATATTTCCGAGATTAACATTACAGCCAATTAGTTCTAGGAAATACAATTGTTGCGCTTTTTGAGGTGCTTCCCATATAATTTTTTCGGCTGGAATTTGTGTTAGAATTTCTTGAACCAATCCTTCACGCACTTCCCCACTACCGCGGTAAATACCCACATTGCCAGCTTCCCGTGCTTCTGCAATTACATATGAAGATCCCGCTTCTAATTCTGCTTTCATGAGCTCAATCCATTTGTAAGGAGGGATGATATGAGCAGCATCTTTGCTACCCACTTCACTTAAAATAGTAGCATGCTTGGTTAATTTTTCGATGTAACCGCATTTTTCTGCATGCGGAATACTGATAGATCCGTCACTTACTTCAATATGCGAAATACCATAATCTTTACACACATTAATATAATCATCAAATTGATTACGAATTAAAAATGCTTCAAATAAAGTTCCGCCAAAATAAATTGGCATATTATAAGATTGATATAGTTCAATTTTTTCACGAAGATTGGGGGTAACAAATGAGGTTCCAAAACCCAATTTTACAATATCTACATGAGGCCCTGCGATACTCATAAAATTTTTCACTTCATTCATACTCAATCCCTTATCCATTACCATCGTTAAGCCAGCTGAACGAGGTTGTTGGGTTCTTTCGGGAATTTGTGTTAAATTAAAATTCATACCTTTTTATTTATTCAGCGGCAAAAATAAGCTAAAGCATTGAATCTTAGCTATACGTATAAAGTGTATTCTATACTTTATAGAATATTTAAGGATAAGTTTACTTTTTTTTCTTGTAACGGGCAATTAAATCAACTACTTGATTATTTTGTAAGATATACGGGTTTAGTTCCATGAATTTTTTAAGTAGTTTGGGTGATTTTTGCATTCCCAATTCTAGTCGGAGCAAAGCTTCTTTTGTTTTGCCCATTGCAAAAAGAATAGTGCTTGCATAAAAGGTGAAAATAGGCTTGCCGTCGGTAGCGATCAGTGCGGCGGAGGTTTGAGTGAATGCTTCCTCAAAGAGTTCAATTTGTATCAAGCATTTAATAATTGCTTCCCAACCTGCTATGTTTTTTGGCTTATTACGAACTACTGTACCAAAATACTGAATGGCTTCTTTGAAGTTTTGTAGATTCATTTTGCATTCGCCCATTGCCAAATTATATTCAGGAATATTACGATGAATGCGCATAGCGATCTCGAGTTGTTTACATGCACTTTGCCATTGTTTTTCGAGCATATAAGTTACGGCTATTTTATAGTGCAATTTACTGTCATCGGGATTTAAATGAACTGCTTTTTTATAATGAAATCTTGCTTGAGCAAATTTGCCCAATCGATGGTAACAATGACCGATTGCTTCATAAATTACATCTTCTGGCCTGGAAAGTTCTAGTACCTTTTCTAATACTTCTATAGCTTCCTTATACTTTCTCAATCGCAAAAAAGCATCCCCCATATTACGATAAGCATAATCAAATTTATCGTCAATTGCTACTGCGTACTGATAAGCATCAATCGATTTTTCGTATAGTTTAATACCCTGATAAGCTGCTGCCAAATTAAACCAAGCCAATTCACAAAAAGGATGTTCGTCAATAATTTGCTGATGAAGTTGAATACTTTCTTCATTTCTTCCAGTAAAATCTGTCCAAAAACAAATTTTATATAAGGCTTCTTCATTGGTAGGTTCTTCTGCTAATATTAATTTTAGGCAGTCAAACACTTTATCAAACTCTTCATAATCATCATATACATCAGCCAATTCAAATAATAGGTCGAGTCGATCATCGCCAGTAAACTGTTTAAGCGCCGATTCTAACAAATCAACTGCTAAAGCAGGCTGATCTAAGGCTAAATAAGCATCAGTTTTTAAAATGAATAAGTTCAAATCAGTACTGTCGTATAATTCGGCTTTTTCTAGCACATCTAGTGCATCATGGTATTTTTTATTAGCGAGCAATAAGTCGGCTTTTTTTATCATTAAACTGGCACAATAAGGAAATTGTTCAACTGCCATTTCCGCAGCTTCCATGGCTTCAGTCAGCCTATCTTTCTCATCATAATAATCTATAATGCGTTCAAAAGCTTCCTCTTCTAAAAAGCTATGACTTTTTCCTTGCCGCATATTTTGGTATTGGGCTATTAGCTCTTTCAGCTCATCACGATCATCTCTGTAGTAATTATTGCGCATGGTCATAAGATCTTAGACAATATAAGCTAAAAACACGAAACATATAACTATTTTTTCATTTAATGGTAGTTTTTAAAAAAAAATGTTTTTTACATTCATTCATATTCAAAAAAATAACATTACCTTTGTATTGTGTTAAGAAAATTCAATATAAAGAAATGGGCTTTGGCTGTTACATTGGTATTCTTTAGTATCCAATTAACTTATGCTGCACTTTCTTTTACAGGAATTATCGATGAAAAAACCAAGACAAGTAAATATTCTCTTAGAAGTCTTCATCAATATTCAAGAAAGGGTTTATCTCTAAACGCAATTAAATCAAATCTTCAATTTAAAGGGCTTTATTTTCCTTTAAATACATCTTACGGTGTTAATCATACTGAAATAAACAGTATGATTAAATATGATAACGGCAACACCACATATGTTTATCCATATAAGATAAAAGTTAAAGTGCCTAAATTCAAAACACCTCAAGCTAATCATTAATTAAGGATTCGGTAACCGTTTGTTGGAACATCAAACTTTGATGCTTGCACTGGATTAAAATTTATTTTCGTAGCTGTATATGTAATTGTTTGGCTGTTACTTTCTTTTGTTTCATATTCTAATACAAATCCAGGGATATCCTTGAATTGAAATTCAAATTCTTTTACTGAAGGAACTATTGATGGCGCGTAATATACCGAAAAAGTATTTCCATTCTGCAATTGCAATATTGCTTTTTTACAATCATAGCCTATGATTTTTTTGCTATCATTTGTATAAGTAATTGTAAGATTATTGTACTTGCTGTTTTGCTGTATCCATGTTTTGTTATCTAACTTGGTAATGAATTTATTAGCACCCATCTCTCTTAAAATAACAGCAGATCCATTTACTTTGTTGTACAACAATGTTTGCAAAAAAGTGGGGCTAATTAAATCAACTCTACTATCATTTCCTTTAATATAAACTACTTTTGAGCTCGACTTTAACAATGCAATCATTTCATTGTCTACCTTTTCAGCATCATTTACGCAAATACTGTAATTTACGGTACACTCAGCAACTACCCTTGTTTGAGCTGACAATTTCGAGATATTGCATATTATTATAAAAATGTAAATAAGACTTTTCATACGTACGGTATTAAAAAATAAACCCTTCTAGATTAGAAGGGTTTAAAGTTAGCTACTTATTTTTATTTGTTTTGTCTTTCAGGTCTTGAACTTTTTTTTGAGCTTCCATCATTTGTTCATATCGTTCTTGCCACTTGCTTTTAGATTTTGGTGCTTTTCTTTTTTGATCAATTTTAAGTAAAATTTTGTTATGATCAATGATATAGTTTTGAATAACAAATTGCAGCAACAAAGTAATTGTATTAGATACTGTATAATACCAGGTTAACGCTGAAGGCAACCCATTAAAAATGAACAATAACATAAAAGGAAAGATATATGGCATATATTTTAACGCCGGATTGTCTTGAGTAGGCGTCATGCTCATATTATAAATTGAAATCAAAAAGCTTGTGATGACTGCTGTAATAGTAAACAAACTGATATGATTTCCTAGTGCAGGAATAGAGAAGGAGAAATTAACAATAGAATCATAAGAAGAAAGATCATTACTCCATAAAAATGATTGTCCTCGTAAAGCAATATTTGAGTTAAAGAAGCTATATAATGCGAAGAAGATGGGGATTTGCAATATAGCGGGAATACATCCTCCTAACGGGTTTACACCGGCTTCTCTAAATAATTTCATTTGTTCCATTGCAAAACCCTGTTGATCATCACCTAGTTTCTTTTTCAACACATCTAACTCTGGACGTAATGCCTTCATTTTAGCGCCACTCAAATAACTGCTATAAGTAAGTGGAGCAGTTACTAAGCGTATGAATAATGTTAACAATAGTATCACCCAACCGTAATTGGTAATGAATCCTGAAAAGAAATTAAATACATTCATGATGATGTATTTATTTATTGGGCGTACAAATGAATACATATCTCTACCCAGGTTCACAATTTTCTCCATTTCGGGTGCCTGTTTTTTCAGAATATTATAATCACTTGGGCCGATGTAAAATTGAAATGGTATATTAATTGCAGCAGCATCTACTTTCATTTGAAAGTTTGCCTTTGCACTTGCTAAATTACTACTTGTGTCTGTTGAACGTTCCCAATTAATATTACCAGTTGAAAACCCCTTACCCGCAATTAAGGTATTATTAAAGAATTGTTGAACTACACTTACCCATTGAACAGCAGCTTCAAATGTGCGTTCTTTTTTAGAAGAAATATAATCAAAGCTGTTCCCCTCAGAGAAACAGATATTTGACACTTGGCGTTCATAGGTAGCAGTCCGCTCTAATTGACTGGTAGCAACATTCCAACTGAGATTCAACGTATTGTTAGTTAACAATTTATCGGCACCATTCATCAACAATTTCCAGTCTATCAAATATCCATCAGGCTTTATGGTATATTCATGGGTAATTTTTTGTCCATTAGCACCATCAATAGAAAATCGAATAATTTGGCTATTATCTGCAGTTTTTTCAATAGGTGCAGGAGTGAAAAATAATGTTTCAGAAGTGGTTGATTGTCCCTGGGCAGTATTTATTGCATAGCTAACATTATTATTATTTGCTAATACTACTGGATTGCCAGCGCCATTTTTGTATTTTTTAAGTGTAATGCGCTTAATTTGAGCGCCTTTGTTGGTAAAAACGGCGGTCATAACCTGATTGTCAACAACTATGGTTTGTTCAGTGCCAATAGCAGCAGTGGTAAAACTACCGGCAGCTGTAGTTCTGATGGCAGAATCTCTTTTAAGTGAATCTATTCGAGCAGCCTGCGTATCTAACGACTTGAGTTTTGTTGCAGCCACTTTGGCAAGAGAATCTTCCTCTTGTTGTTTAATTTTTAGAATAGCTGATTGTTGCTGACCAGTGTACCAAAAATACAAGAGAAATAAACCTCCTAACAATACAAAACCTATAATCGAATTTTTGTCCGTCTTCATACTATTATTTAATTGAGGGGCAAAGGTAGTATTTGGAAGCGGTCTTTCCAACCCGAAGGCTGCAATAGGCAACTATTATATCAATGCGTCTTTTGAAGCAGACTTCACTGCGCTTTTGTTTTCATTAAATTTTTTAGCTGCGTCGATAAAACTTACAAACAAAGGAGCTGGACGTTCAACCGTACTTTTTAATTCGGGGTGATATTGAACCCCAATAAAAAATGGGTGATTGGGAAGTTCAATGATTTCGACCAGACTAGTTTCGGGATTTTTTCCGCTAGTTACCATGCCTGCGGCTTGATATTGATCCAGATAATCATTATTAAATTCATATCTATGGCGATGTCTTTCTAAAATTAAGGTTTCCCCGTAAATACGGTGGGCCAAAGTATTTTGTTGAATATCACAGGGATAAGCGCCTAAACGCATAGTACCACCCATCATTTTAATTTTCTTTTGTTCTTCCATCATATTAATAACCGGATGGGGTGTATTTGGTTCCATTTCTACAGAATGGGCGTCTGTTAATCCTAAAACGTTTCTTCCAAATTCAATTACGGCCATTTGCATTCCCAAACAAATTCCAAAAAATGGCAATTTGTTTTCCCGAGCATATTTCACGGCAATAATCTTTCCTTCAATCCCCCTCAAACCAAAACCAGGAGCTACTAATAACCCATCGAAATTTTGTAATTTTTCTGCTACATTTTCGTGGGTAATAAACTCGCTGTGTACGTTTACTACCTGTACTTTTACTTCATTCATTGCACCAGCATGTATAAAGCTTTCTAGGATTGATTTGTAAGCATCTTGCAATTCAATATACTTACCGATTAATCCGATGGTAACTTTACTTTTCGGGTACTTCAACTTGTCTAAAAAAACTTTCCATTTATCTAAATTAGGCTCACCAAATTGAGTGATTTTTAATTTTCTAAGACAGATTAAATCGAGCTTTTCGCGCAACATGTGCAAGGGCACTTCATAAATAGTGCTTGCATCCATAGCTTCGATAACAGCTTCTTGTTTAACATTACAAAAGAGGGCTATTTTTCGTTTAAGCTCTTCGCTAAGCGGCTCTTCTGTTCTGCAAACTAAAATATCTGGATGAACGCCTGTTTCGCTCAACATTTTAACACTGTGTTGAGTTGGCTTTGTTTTGAGCTCTTTTGCTGCTTTTAAGTAAGGTATTAATGTAAGGTGAACCACCATTACATCTTCATCGGGCAGTTCCCACTGTAATTGTCGAACAGCTTCTATAAAAGGTAAGCTTTCGATATCACCCACGGTTCCACCAATTTCGGTTAAAACAATATCATATTGATCATCTTGCCCAAGCAAAAGCATTCTATGTTTAATTTCATCGGTTATGTGCGGAACAACCTGAACTGTTTTACCTAGGAAAGCACCTGCTCTTTCTTTGTTAATAACGGTTTGATAAATTCTTCCGGTGGTTACATTATTTGCCTGGGTGGTAAAAATATTTAAAAAACGCTCGTAATGGCCAAGGTCTAAATCGGTTTCAGCACCATCTTCTGTAACATAACATTCGCCATGTTCATAAGGATTTAGCGTGCCTGGATCTACGTTGATGTAGGGATCGAATTTTTGAATAGTTACGCGTAACCCTCTTGCTTGAAGCAATTTAGCCAAAGAGGCTGCAATAATTCCTTTACCCAAACTGCTTGTTACGCCACCTGTAACAAAAATATATTTAGCCATAAATATTTTTTTTGACCTTCATCTCAGAAGTGTCTATCATTAAAACTGACCCGTAAAAGTTAACTGAAAAAGTTATGAGGTCGTACAAACCTACAGCAAAAAATCTATCTGAAAAAATGCTTATCTATGAAATGAACAAACAATGCCGGAATGTGTTAATTGTTTGCGAACATCTTATCAAAATAATATGAAAAATTTACTTTTCTTAACTATTCTAGCCTTTTGTACAGCAGCTTTTTTGGGTTATACCTACAAATTGTCTGAGCCAGTGGTATTAACACCTGAATGTTATGAAACCTGTTTTAGCGGCGATGTGCGAGCGCAATTTAGGGCTGAGGCAATGACACCGGAATTTGCAGCCTTGCATGAAAATCCGGTTGACTACCACTTGAAAGACGCCATGGGGCAAACCATTGCTTATACATCACCTGATGGAAAAGATGCTACCGGATATTTAATTAAAAGTAAGCGGCCCAGCAACAATTGGATTTTTGTTATTCAAGAGTGGTGGGGCTTAAACGACAATATCAAAAGAGAAGCTGAAACGCTAGCATCAGAATTAGGTAATGTTAATGTGTTGGCAATTGATATGTATGACGGTAAAATTGCAGCTACACCCGACAGTGCTATGAAGCTGATGAAAGGAGTTGTAACTGAGCGATTAGAAAATATTGTTAAAGGTGCCATTGGCTATGCGGGCACTAAAGCAAAAATTTATACTATCGGCTGGTGTTTTGGGGGAATGTGGAGTTTACAAAGTAGCATTTTGGCAGGCAAACAAGCAGCAGGATGTGTAATGTATTATGGGCGTCCTGAAACAAATTTGGTTAAATTAAGCTCACTCAATTGTGATGTGATTGGTTTTTTTGGAAATAAAGACCAAAGTCCCGCACCAGCAGTAGTCAATAAATTTGAAGAGGACATGGCAACTGCAGGCAAAAAATTGGTTACCCATAAGTATGAAGCGGGGCATGGTTTTGCCAATCCGAGTAATCCAAGTTTTAATAGAGAAGCTACTGAAGATGCACATCAAAAAACTTTGGACTTTTTGAGAGCACACCTACAGTAGTTACATATCATTTACTATTTTTTTATAACTGGTAACTATTCCTTTAATTAAAGATGAGCTGAAGCCTTGGTGCTCCATTTCATTAAGTCCTGCGATAGTGCAGCCTTTAGGAGTAGTTACCTTGTCTATTTCTTGTTCGGGATGTGTATTTTTTTGTAGTAATAATTCAGCAGCACCTTTAACTGTTTGCGCTGCAATAATTGAAGCAACTGAAGCACTAAATCCTATTTCGATACCACCTTGTATATTAGCTCTGATATAACGCATAGCATAGGCAGTACCGCAAGCACCAAGCACTGTAGCTGCATCCATTAGCTTTTCTTCAATCATTACTGATAATCCTAATTGATTAAACAAATCGGAAACAAATTTAGATTGATCAGGGGTTACAGATTTGCCATTAATGCAAGTCATACTTTCTTGAATAGCAATAGCAGTATTGGGCATTGCTCTAAATACTGGAAAGTCTGCACCTATAATCTCTTGAATTTCATCAATCCAAACACCGGTAACCACACTTACAACTACCTGCTTATCTTTTTTCAGTATCGGCTTAATTTCATTTAGTACCTCTTTTATTTGAAATGGTTTGATGGCTAAAATCACCCAATTGGCCATACTTACTGCATCAATATTATTGTTGGTAATAAATACCCCTTTATCGGCCAATGAACTTAATGTTGCAATATTTCTTTTTGTTACGATAAGATCAGTTGGCTTACTAAATCCACTATTCATTAATCCCTCTGCCATTGCATAACCTAAGTTACCCCCTCCTATTATTGCTATTTTATTTGACATGATTAATATTAGTAAACTTTTCCTTTTGCTAAATAATTGCGTACATAATCATCAACACCTTCTTCTAAAGAAAAGAAATCCTTTAAGTATCCTGCATTTTTCAACTTACTCATATTGGCTTCAGTAAAGTATTGGTATTTATCTCTTATATCTAAGGGCATATCAATGAACTCAATTACCGGTTTTAAGTCAAGTCCCTTAAAAGTAGCATTCACCAAATCGATGAATGATCTTGCAGCACCTGTACCTAAATTATATATTCCGTTATTCTTCGTCTCCCATTTGGCTGAGTCCATCGTTTCAAACATCCATTCAATTACACTAACTACATCTTTCACATAGATGAAATCGCGAAGTTGTTCTCCGTCTTTAAAGCCTTCTTTATGACTTTTAAACAATTTTACTGATCCGTTCGCTTTGATTTGATTAAAAGAATGCCAAATAACACTTGCCATTCTTTCTTTATGGTATTCATTAGGGCCGTAAACATTAAAGAATTTGAGACCTGTCCAGCAAGGTGGTTGATTTTGTTGACGGATGGCCCATTTATCGAATTCATTTTTACTTATTCCATAAGGATTAAGTGGGGTTAATTGATCGAGTATAGCATGATCGTCTTTATAGCCATGTTCACCAGCTCCATAGGTTGCAGCACTGGACGCATAAATAAATGGAATTTGATTGGCTACCGCATAATTCCAAAGCATTTTAGAATATTCCAGATTTAATTCTTCATGAATGGCATAATTAAACTCAGTGGTATCGGTTCTGGCACCTAAATGAATTACAGCTGAGATAGAGGGTTTATGATCTGCAAGCCATGTAAATAAGCTTTGCCTTTCAACAATTGTTTCAAACTGTTTAGACTCCCAATTTTTTCTTTTATCTTCTGGACCAAAATCATCAACTAATATCAAATTAGTTATTCCTTTTTCATTCAACAGTTCCACCATACAGCTTCCGATAAATCCTGCGGCACCTGTAATAATAATCGATTGATTGATGGCCATATTTTATTTTATTAATTGTTCAATTGCAGTATCATACAATGATTTCCAAGTATTAATATCACCCCAATTTTCTTTAGCTACTTCAATATTACCTGGGGTTACTTCTCCCAATAAAGTGCAGGCAATGTTTAATTTGTCCGCAGCTTCTTTTATTTCATTGGCAATATTTGCATCTACTGAAATAATTATACGTCCTTGGGCTTCACCAAACCAATATGCATCGTTTCTTATTTCAACAGCTGGATTCACTTTGAACCCTTTGTTGCCAGTGAAGCCAGATTCTAGCAAAGCTACTACTAGACCACCTTCACTTAAATCATGTGCGCTGTTAATTTTTCGTTGTTGAATTAAACTAGCAATGAATTGTTGAGTAGAAAACTCTTCTTCTAAATTAAAGTAAGGTGCTGGAGAATATTTTTCTCCTTTTATTTTATGGAGGTACTCGCTAGAAGATATGTCGTTGTGTTGTTGGCCAATCAACAAAATTTGATCACCTTCATTTTTAAAATTGAGTGTCATTTTCTGCGTAACATCTTCTAAAATTCCCACCATTCCGATTGTTGGTGTAGGGTAAACAGGGCCATCTGGATTTTGGTTATAAAAGCTTACGTTGCCTCCTGTAACAGGTGTATTGAATTTTTTGCAAGCATCACCCATTCCTGATACAGCTTGAACAAATTGAAAATACACTTCAGGGTCGTAAGGATTTCCAAAATTCAAACAATTGGTTACGCCGATAGGTTCTCCCCCACTGCATACAATATTTCTTGCAGCTTCTGCAACTGCAATCATCCCTCCAATATAAGGGTTTGCATAAACGTATCTACTATTACAGTCTACAGTGATTGCTAAAGCTTTGTTGGTACCTTTTGCCAATACTATAGCGGCGTCACTTGGACTGTTGGTACTTGTATTGGCAGCTCCAACCATGCTATCATACTGAGTGTAAACCCAACGTTTGCTGGCGATATTGGGTAAGGTAATAATTGCTTCAGCGGTAGATTTTATATTATCAATGTCTGTAACGGAATCAATAGAATAGTCATTAATTTTTTCGAAATAAGCAGGTTCTTTATAATCTCTATCGTACTGAGGAGCGCCGCCGCCAAGAACTAGTTCATAAGCTGGCAGTTCAGCTTCAAGAACACCATTCATATAAAATTTCAACAATCCATCGTCAGTAACATGTCCGATAGTGCTAGCGCTTAAATCCCATTTTTCAAAAACGGCAACTACTTCAGCCTCTCTTCCTTTTTCTACTACCATCAACATCCGTTCTTGACTTTCGCTAAGAAGTAATTCCCAAGCTTTCATATTTTGTTGACGGGTGGGGACTTTTTCTAGATCGATGTGCATACCAACTTCACCTTTAGCACTCATTTCGGCGGTGCTACAAATGATGCCCGCAGCTCCCATATCTTGCATGCCAACAACTGCTCCTGTTTTCAATACTTCGAGACAAGCTTCTAGTAATTTTTTTTCTTGAAAAGGGTCGCCCACCTGAACGGCAGGAAGTTCCTGTACACTATCGTGGGTAATATCGGCACTAGCAAAGCTGGCGCCACCAATACCATCTTTTCCGGTAGCACTTCCTACATAAATTACTGGATTGCCAGTTCCTTTTGCTGTAGCACTCACCATATCTGCGGCCTTCATAATCCCCACACTCATTGCATTAACAAGGGGGTTAGTATGGTAACAATCTTCAAAATATACTTCACCGGCCACAGTGGGTACACCAAAACAGTTGCCATAGTGACCAATACCTTTTACTACACCACTCAAAAGGTGTTGTGTTTTTTTATCATTTATATTACCAAATCGCAAGCTATTTAAAGAAGCAATAGGCCTAGCACCCATGGTAAAAATATCTCGCTGAATACCGCCAACACCGGTTGCTGCACCTTGAAAAGGTTCAATTGCACTTGGATGGTTATGGCTTTCTATTTTAAAAACAACGCCAAAGCCATTTCCCATATCCATTAAGCCAGCATTTTCTTCACCTGCTGCCACCAACATTCTCCCACCACTTCTAGGAAGCTTTTTCAGCCATTTAATAGAATTTTTATAACTACAATGTTCGCTCCACATACCGCTAAAAGCACACAATTCAGTGAAATTGGGGGTTCGTTTTAATTTTTCTTCAATTAATTCAAACTCATCAGCAGTAAGACGAAGTTGTTGGGCTGTTTTAACTGTAATTTCCATATTGCTGCGAAGTTAAGAAAGTAGCACTAAGTGACCATAGGAAGTATATTAAATAATAAATAATTCAAATTATTATTATTTATATATATTGTTTTTATCCACACAAAACCATTTTTTTGAATATTTTATTAAATATAATTGCAATTAAACCTAAAATGTTTATTAAATTGCAGCATAAAACAAAAAAATTATGTCTTTAAGATTTAATGCCATCAGCAGTATCTCAAAAGAAACAGAAGGGATACCCTCTAAACCTAGTGCAAAAATCACAGGGATTTTTGGAGAAAGTGTATTTACTTTAAAAACTGCACGTGAATATTTAAGCGATGAAGCTTTCAAAAGTTTAACGACTAGTATTCGTGGTGGAAAGAAAATTGACCGCAATGTAGCGAGTCAAATTGCCAATGGCATTAGGGCTTGGGCAGAAAGCAAGGGAGTTACACACTATACACACTGGTTTCAACCCCTTACTGGGACTACGGCTGAAAAACATGATTCTTTTTTTACTTTAAAGAGCGATGGTACTGCAATTGAGGAGTTTGATGGTGCTGCGTTAATTCAACAAGAGCCAGATGCATCTTCTTTTCCTAGTGGAGGGTTGAGAGCAACTTTTGAAGCAAGAGGATATACTGCTTGGGATCCATCATCACCCGCTTTTATCATTGAAACAGGAGATGGAAGAACACTATGTATTCCTACCATATTTATTGCCTATACTGGTGAATCATTAGATTACAAAGCACCTTTGCTTAAATCAGTGGAGGCTTTAAATAAATCTGCGGTTGAAGTATGTAACTATTTCGACAAAAACGTTACCAAAGTAACCACCACGTTAGGTTGGGAGCAGGAATATTTTGTTATAGATGAAGGTTTAGCAAATGCGCGTCCGGATTTAGTACAATGCGGAAGAACAGTTTATGGTGCTGCTCCTGCAAAGGGACAACAATTGGAAGATCATTATTTTGGATCAATTCCAGAAAGAGTGTATGCATTCATGAGAGACTTTGAATCTGAAGCATACAAACTAGGTATTCCTTTGCGCACCCGTCACAATGAAGTAGCACCTGCACAGTTTGAGTGTGCGCCTATTTTTGAAGAAGTGAACATTGCAGTAGACCACAATACCTTATTAATGGATGTGATGAATCGTGTTGCAAAGCGTCATAAGTTAGTGGTATTGTTGCACGAGAAGCCATTTGCAGGTATTAATGGTAGCGGGAAACACAACAACTGGAGTATGGCAACGGATACCGGAGTGAATTTATTGGCACCTGGTAAAACACCAAAGACCAATTTAATGTTCCTTACATTTTTTGTAAACATTATTAAAGCGGTACATGATCATGCAGATATTATGAGAGCGGCAATTGCCTCTGCGCCTAACGACTTCAGATTGGGTGCAAATGAAGCTCCTCCTGCAATTATTTCTGTATTTGTTGGTCAATATTTAGCAAAAGTGTTAGCTGATATTGAAGCTAGAGTAGGTACTAAATTTGATGAGCAAGATGAAGCGATTCTTAAATTAGATTTACATAGAAGCATCCCTGAATTATTATTAGACAATACAGATCGTAACAGAACTTCTCCGTTTGCTTTCACCGGTAATAAATTTGAATTCCGTGCAGTAGGTTCTTCGGCTAACTGTGGTATTTCGATGACAGTATTGAACACAATCATGGCAGATTCACTTAAGCAATTCAAAGTAACTGTTGATGAATTGATTGAAAAAGGGGAAAAGAAAGAAGTAGCTATTATGCAGGTTATTCAAAAATACATTGTACATAGCAAGAAAGTATTATTTGAAGGAGATGGTTATAGCGAAGAATGGCATAAAGAAGCAGAAAAAAGAGGATTACCTAATCTTAAAACAACACCAGTAGCATTGGATGCATTGGTTACAGACAAAGCAAAACATTTGTTTGAAGCAAATGGTGTTTATTCTCATGCTGAATTAGAAGCCAGATACGAAATTGAATTAGAAAAGTACATCAAAATTGTACAAATTGAAGCAAGGGTAATGGGAGATTTAGCAATTAACCATATTTTACCTGCTGCTATAAAATACCAGAATGATTTATTGCAAAATATCAATGGTTTAAAATCTGCAGGATTACCAGAATCAGCATATGCAAGTCAACTTGAAATTGTTAAACAAGTAAGCAACCATATTCAAGTAATTCATACCAAAGTTCATGCGATGGTTGAAGCCAGAAAAGTAGTGAATAACATAGAACACAGCAGAGAAAAAGCGTTGGCTTATGAAAGTCAAGTAAAAGCTATATTCTTTGATGAAATACGTTACCATGTAGATAAGTTAGAGCACTTAGTAGACGACGATTACTGGACTTTACCTAAGTACAGAGAGATGTTGTTTTTACGATAGTTTAAATTGAATAATAAGTTAGTGTTCATAGAAAAAGCCGTCTCTGTAAAAGGGGACGGCTTTTGTTATGACCTATTATTTTTATTGACTACTGATCTGTGTATTAATGAACAAAAAAAGCGACCGAAAATATTTTCGGTCGCTTTTTTTGTTCATTAATATGCTATTTACTTCATTTTAAAGTTTTCCAAGAACTTAGTAGTGAAATTACCTTTTCTAAAATCTTCATTTTGCATTAGTTGTAGATGAAAAGGAATAGTAGTTTTAACCCCTTCAATCACATACTCGCTCAACGCTCTGTACATTGTATCTATTGCTTCCTCACGGGTTTGTGCTACAGTTATCAGTTTGCCAATCATAGAATCATAATAAGGAGGAATTACATATCCTGCATACACATGACTATCGACCCTAACCCCATGACCACCGGGTGTAAATAAATTGGTGATCTTTCCGGGAGATGGTCTGAAATCATTATAGGGATCTTCTGCATTGATTCTGCATTCAATCGCATGCATAGTTGGTTCGTAATTTTTTCCGGAAATTTTTTCTCCCATGGCAATTTTAATTTGTTCTTTTATCAAATCAAAACTTACCACCTCTTCTGTAACACAATGTTCAACCTGAATTCTGGTATTCATTTCCATGAAATAAAAATTACGATGTTTGTCTACCAGGAATTCAATTGTACCTACACTTTCGTAATTAATAGCAGAAGCGGCTTTAATAGCAGCTTCACCCATTTTTGCTCTTAACTCTGGTGTCATAAAGGGTGAAGGAGATTCTTCTACCAACTTTTGATGACGACGTTGAATGGAACAATCGCGTTCACTTAAATGACAAACATTACCGTATTGATCGCCTGCAACTTGAATTTCTATATGACGAGGTTCTTCTACAAACTTCTCCATATAAATACCGTCATTTTTAAAAGAAGCTGCTGCTTCCATTTTTGCGGTGGTATATGCTTTTTCAATTTCACTTTCATCCCACACAACACGCATACCTTTTCCACCACCACCTGCAGTAGCTTTTAGTATTACAGGATACCCTACTTCTTTGGCTAGTGTTTTAGTTTGTTCAACAGATTCTAGTAAACCTTCTCCACCCGGCACCACCGGAACACCGGCTTTAATCATTGTTTCTTTTGCAGTAATTTTATCCCCCATTTTATTAATCATCTCTGGAGTTGGTCCGATGAATTTAATACCATGGTCAGCACAAATTTGAGAAAACTTGGCATTCTCTGCTAAGAAACCGTAACCAGGATGAATAGCATCTGCATTAGTTATTTCTGCAGCTGCCATAATATGAGCAATATTAAGATAAGAATCTGAACTTTGCGGTTTACCAATACAAACAGCTTCATCTGCAAATTTTACATGTAAGCTTTCTCTATCAGCAGTTGAGTATACGGCAACCGTTTTTATACCCATTTCTCTACAGGTTCTAATTACGCGTAATGCAATTTCACCTCTATTGGCAATTAATATTTTTTTGAACATTGGTCCGGTTTTGGTTAAGCAGGTTCTACTAAGAATAAAGGTTGATCGTATTCAACAGGGCTAGCATCTTCTACTAACACCTTAACAATTGTACCTTTAATTTCGCTTTCAATTTCATTGAAGAGTTTCATCGCCTCAATAATACAAACAACTTTGCCTGGAGCTATTTCAGTTCCGATTTCTGCCAAAACAGGCTTGTCAGGAGAGGCTCTGCGATAAAAAGTGCCGATCATAGGACTTTTAATAGTAATTAAATTATCTGCCTTAGGGGCAGAAGCAGGAGCAGGTGAAGCACTTGGAGTGGCAACTTGAGGTGCAGCTGCAACAGGGGCGGCAGCATATACTTGAGGAGCTGTTGTATATGTTACAGCAGCATCTTCCTTTTGTTTGATGGTTACTTTGCCATCTTTATCTTCAATACTTATCTCACCAATGTTACTTTTGTTGATAATTTTAATTAACTCGTGTATTTGCTTTAAGTCCATAAATGACAATTTTAGGGGTAAAACAGTTGTTTTTTATCGAATTGAGGGGCAAAATAGCCTTTTTTTATTAAATATCCCTGTTTTTCGGCATTTAATAAAAATGACCCGATGTTTTAGGCATCAGGTCATTTTTTATTTTTTGATTACTAATCTTTTACTCTTTCTACGTATTCGCCAGACTTAGTATTAATTCTAATAGTTTCTCCCTGCTCTACAAATAGTGGTACCATTACAGTTGCACCAGTTTCAACTGTAGCGGCTTTTAAAGCACGTGTAGCAGTATCACCTCTTAAACCTGGTTCACAATAGGTTATTAGCACTACAATTTTTTCGGGAAGCTCTGCACCAATAGGTTGATCTGTTTCTGTATTGATAAATACAAACACTTCAGAACCGTCTTTTAAGAATTGAGGAGCATCAATCATTTCTTCTGCCAAAGCTATCTGCTCAAAGGTTTCATTGTTCATGAGATTATAACCACTCTCATCTTTATATAAAAACTGAAAGGTTTTCTTTTCCACACGAACAGGGAAAATATTTTCACCACTATTCCATGTTTTTTCAATAGATCTTTTGTTATCTACTCCTTTTAACTTAGCCCAAACCTTTGCAGCTGCTCTAGCTGTTTTGTTTTCACCAAACTCAACTACTGAGTAAAGGCTTCCATCTAATTTTAATATCATGCCACGACTGATGTCTGAAGTTGTTGCCATATTAGTTAATTTTAAATATAATTTCCTTAAATAAAGCGCAAAAGTAGTTAATGCAGTTCATATAAAGAAATAGGGGGTTTACAAGATTTATTCATTAATAAAAAGATGCTGGTATCTTTTTAAAAGCCTAAAGCAAATCGATACATGTACAACAGTAAATGCACTAATTACCAACATCGTTCCCGATATAATACGGAACATTTTTACAAAAAAATCAAGTGAAATTTTGCCGGCTAATTCTGCTTGCTGACCCATCATTTCTCCCAATGTTTTACGTAAAGTATTTTCATCGATAAACAAAGTAGCAGATGAATTCATCAAAAACATGATTGAGAGAAACAACGTAACATATGCATTTACTTTAATCCAATCTTTTAATGATGATTTGCATTCCTTGTTGATAGCTATTCCGTTTAACAAAAATTTGAGAGTGGCAAATAGGTAAATAACAAAACAAGCGATAGCAAAAACAACCAATAATATAGAGGGATTAGACAGTGCCATTATCAACATAAAAATGTCGATCAAACCAAATAAAAGTGCAACCGGTATGAGGAGATATGTTAGTACTTTAAATACAGTTAATTGATTCATGTTTAAGCCAATGGATAAAATTGTAAATATTTATTTTAAATTCAGTTTTATTTGTAATTCATCAAACTGTTTTGCATCTATTTCGCTAGGTGCATCTATCATAACATCTCTTCCGCTATTGTTTTTAGGGAAAGCAATAAAATCTCTTATACTTTCACTTCCACCTAAAATTGAACATAACCTATCAAATCCAAAAGCAATGCCTCCATGGGGCGGTGCACCATATTCAAATGCCCCTAATAAGAACCCAAATTTATGTAGGGCTTCTTCTTCGCTCATGCCTAATGCGGCAAACATTTTTTCCTGCAATGCCCTTTGAAATATTCTGATAGAACCACCTCCTATTTCATTGCCATTCAATACCATATCATAAGCATTGGCTTTGATGTTAGAATAAGGATGTTCAAGGTACTTTTCGGCATTTTCTATCACAGGATTATTATTGATCATTACTTCTATATGATCGGGTTTAGGGGAAGTAAATGGATGATGGCGAGCTACCCAACGATTGTCGTCTTCAGCATATTCAAATAATGGAAAATCCATCACCCACAATAATTTAAATTCATCATCCTTCCGCATGCCTAATCGCTTCCCCATTTCTAAACGCAGTTCACTGGTTGCTTTGCGGGTTCTTTCTTCTCTACCAGCTAAAATCAATACTAAATCGCCAGCTTTTGCGCCTGCTGAATCGGCAATTGCCTTCAATTTATCTTCTGTATAAAATTTATCTACGCTACTTTTATAGGTACCATCGGTATTGCATTTAATGTATACGAGTCCTTGCATACCTATTTGAGGTCGTTTTACCCAATCTGTAAGTTCATCAGTTTGTTTGCGCGTATATTCACTACAACCTGCTACAGCTATTGCCAATACCGTTTCTGCATTATCAAATACCCCAAATCCAACTCCATTAATTAACTCCCCAGTTGCTTCTATGTTGCCCCCTTTTAAAAATACGGACTTTAAATTAGCTAATTTCATTCCAAAGCGTATGTCGGGCTTGTCGTTACCAAAATTCCACATTGCATCTTCCCACGACATGCGCTCTACTTTTTCTAAATAATCAATATTTTTAACATCTTTAAAAATACGCTTAACCAATCCCTCAAACATATTTAATATGTCTTCTTGCTCTACAAAAGCCATTTCACAGTCGATTTGTGTAAACTCCGGTTGGCGATCGGCACGCAAATCTTCATCACGAAAGCATTTTACAATTTGATAATAACGGTCATATCCGCTCACCATCAATAATTGTTTAAAAGTTTGTGGCGATTGCGGTAATGCATAAAACTGGCCTGGATTCATCCGCGAAGGCACCACAAAATCTCTTGCACCTTCAGGTGTAGATTTGATTAAAAATGGGGTTTCAATATCCATGAAATTATTCTCATGCAAATAGTTTCTTGCCGAGCGATTTACAGAATACCTAAGCTCTAAATTCTTTTTTACTGCATTTCTGCGTAAATCCAAGAAACGATATTTCATGCGTAAATCATCTCCCCCATCTGTATCATCTTGAATGGTGAAAGGAGGGACAGCTGATTTGTTTAATACGGTAAAAGCTGTTACATTAATTTCTATATCTCCTGTTGAAATATTGGCATTTTTACTACTTCTTTCTTGTACTTTACCGGTAATTTGCAATACAAACTCTCTACCTAAAGGATTGGCGTCTAATGCAGCATTTAGCGTTTCACCAAACAGTAACTGAGTAATTCCATAACGATCTCTTAAATCTACAAAAGTTATGGCGCCAAATTTTCGAACAGTTTGCACCCATCCGGCCAATGTTACTGTTTCATTTACTTGATTAACCCTTAATTCTCCACAGGTATGCGTACGATACATATTTGCAATTATTATTTGATCAAAAAGTGATAGAACTCTATATTTCTACCTTTCTTCAGTTTTTAAAAAGCAAATATAACCTAAATGAGTAAAGTTGGTAGATTCAGGTACTTTTGCTGTAGAGTTTTATTTTTTTGAGTAAACTTTTATGTTTTTTACGTGAAAAAAAGTCGTTTAGCAGTAGCATGTTTCTTTTTTATTGGAGGGATTTGTTTTGCCAGTTGGGCAAGCCGTATTCCAAATATCAAGCAATTGCTGAATTTAAGTGACGCAGCTTTAGGTGGCGTTTTATTTGCGCTTCCTGTTGGATCCATGTGCAGTTTACCAGTTTCTGGTTGGTTGGTATCTAGTTGGGGAAGCAAAAAATCGCTACTAACAGGAGCTATATTGTATCCAATAGTACTTTTCCTAATAGGCCAAAGCAATACTGTATTTGAATTAGTTGGATTACTTTTTTCTTATGGCTTCATAGGTAACTTAATGAATATATCAGTAAATACGCAGGCTGTTGGCATTGAATCATTATACAAACGATCTGTAATGGCCTCATTTCATGGGGTATGGAGCGCTGCAGGATTTATTGGAGCAACTATCGGTACAATAATGATAAATTTTGGCATTGATCCACATCATCATTTTATACTGGTAGGAATGGTCATGTTACTAATTGTTGGGGTAACGCAACAACATTTGCTTTTAATTGATACAAAAACTGCTAATCAGCCAATTTATTCAAAGCCTGATTCTTTTTTATGGAAACTAGGTTTAATTTCATTTAGTTGTATGGTTTGTGAGGGTACAATGTTCGACTGGAGTGGTGTTTATTTTCAAAAAATAGTAAATGCCCCACAAGAGTATACCACTTTGGGCTATGTAGCGTTTATGAGTACAATGGCTGGGGGGAGGTTTTTAGGAGATAGGTTGGTAATGCAATGGGGGATAAAAAAAATGTTGGGATTGAGCGGTATTTTTATAGCAGCAGGATTATTAATGGCAGTATTTTTTCCAACAATGTTGTTAGCTACTTTAGGTTTTTTATTGGTTGGAATGGGCGTTTCAAGTGTAGTACCTATTGTGTATAGTCAAGCTGGTAAATCAACAAAAATGGCTCCTGGAGTTGCCATAGCTGCGGTTTCGAGTATTGGCTTTTTAGGCTTTTTAATTGGGCCACCCATTATAGGTTTTATTGCACAGTCATTTGGACTGCAATGGTCGTTTTCCTTGATTGCCTTATTGGGGTTAGGTACTTCCTTATTAGCAAGAATTTCTACATTTAATTAAAACAACAATATTATCCTTTTAAAAAAGGTATTCATCAATATTATATTTACACATTTATCAGTTAATTATGAGAAATATACCTTTAGCGGAAAGAATGCGACCAATATCACTTGACGAAATTGTTGGACAAGAGCAAATTACGGGGGAAAGAAGTATTTTAAGAACTGCTTTAGAACAAGGAACGATACCATCTATGATTTTATGGGGGCCGCCGGGGGTAGGTAAAACAACATTAGCTACAGTTATTACCCAAACATTAAACGTGCCTTATTTTCAGTTAAGTGCTATTAGCAGTGGAGTTAAGGAGGTAAGAGATGTTATTGAACAAGCCAAAAGCTTATCGGGAACTGTATTGTTTATAGATGAAATACATCGATTTAATAAGAGTCAGCAAGATGCATTATTAAGTGCAGTAGAAAAAGGTATCATCCGATTAATAGGAGCAACAACAGAAAATCCATCATTTGAAGTAAATAGTGCATTACTCAGTAGATGTCAGGTATTTGTACTAAAGTCATTAGAAAAAGAACAGTTGATTAGACTATTAAATGATGCGCTTTCCAATGATGAAGTATTAAAAACAAAAAAAATAACATTAGTAGAAACAGATGCATTAATAAATATCAGTGGAGGTGATGGACGAAAACTATTAAACTTATTAGAATTGGTAGCTCAATCAGGGAAAGATACCATTACCAATGAATTAGTTATGCAAGTTGCACAACAAAAAATTGCTTTATATGATAAGGGGGGAGAGCAACATTATGATGTTGTTTCGGCATTTATTAAAAGTATGCGCGGTAGTGATCCAAATGGAGCAGTATATTGGTTGGCAAGGATGATTGAGGGAGGTGAAGATGTAAAATTTATAGCTAGAAGAATGCTCATTTTTGCAAGTGAAGATATTGGCAACGCAAACCCAAATGCCCTACTATTAGCCAATACCACTTTTGATGCAGTTAGTAAAATTGGGTACCCAGAAAGTAGAATTATACTCTCACAATGTGCAACATATTTAGCTTCATCAGCAAAAAGTAATGCTTCATATGAGGCTATTGGTAGAGCTCAACAAGCAGTGAAACAATTTGGGGATTTATCGGTGCCACTTCATTTACGTAATGCACCTACTAAATTAATGAAACAACTAGACTATGGAAAAGATTATCAATATTCACATTTAGGTGAAGATAATTTCATAGAACAAGAGTACTTACCTGATAATCTTACTGGCACTGTATTTTATACTCCAGGAACAAATGCAAGAGAAAATGAGTTAAGGAGATTTTTGAAAGATCGCTGGAAAAACAAGTATGGATATTAAGCATATATTTTTAGGGGGAATATAACTTATGTAATTAGGTTGTATAAACATGAAGCTAAAGCTGATTTAATCAATCATTATTGAATACATTTTTGTTACTTTATATGTCTAAAGAAGTAAAGCATATAATTAACAATGCTATCTATTTACTATAAATAAAATAAAATGCAGGATAGGATAACAATAAAAACCTTTGAAGAATTAACACCTATTGAATTGTATTCTATAATACAATTAAGAAATGCGGTATTTGTAGTAGAGCAGAATTGTGTTTTTCAGGATGCAGATAATAAGGACCAGAATAGTTTTCATTTGATGATATATCGTAACGATAACCTAGCTGCCTATTGTAGATTATTGCCTCCTCAATTAGCTTATGATGAAATGAGTATAGGTAGGGTTGTAAGCTCACCAACAGTAAGGAGAACCGGGGTTGGTCGAGAATTGATAGAAAAAGGTATATCAATGTGTTATGAAAAATTTGGAAAGGGAGCTATAAGAATTGGGGCGCAATTATATCTCACTAAGTTTTATGGGTCGTTTGGGTTTATTGAAGATGGCGATGTTTATTTAGAAGACGGAATTGAGCATATTGAAATGGTGAAAATAATGGATAATTGACAATGATTAATTGATAATTATCAATGGATGATTGATAATGGATTTTTATAAAAAATACATGGGCGTATTAAATAGCATATTGTAAAGCAAAAATAGATAATATAGAGTAAAGAATTGGTGGAGGATTAAATACTAAGGAAGTAAAGTGTAATGGGTAAGTATGGGGAGATAAATTAGAAAATTTTCTTGGGGGTATAAATGTAAAAAGCCTTGCTGAGTAAACAACAAGGCTTTTTAAATAAATATGGCAGCTACCTACTCTCCCAGCTAGATGCGAGTAC
>CANGCK010000015.1 GCA_947452295.1 Sphingobacteriia bacterium | reverse complement strand
TCTTTTGACTTTCCCAAGGCAATATTTCAACCAAAATCACGTTATTTTCTGTACAAATACCCTTTCATGTCATTAGATACGCTGATTGATTTTTTAGAACCCCTGAATATGGCTTTGCTCTCTAATGATGAGGGGTTTAAAGAGTCGCAGTTAGGAAAACATATTTTGGCTTATGAAACCGAATTGCCAGATATTACTACAGCCGATTTGGTGATTGTGGGTTGTGGCGATTTGCGTGGCATGGGGCCACAATATACCAATACAGATGCACCTAATATCATCAGAAGTGCTTTTTACAGTCTTTTTTATTGGCATACCGAAGTGGTGATTGCCGATATGGGAAATGTAAAAATCGGGTCATCTCTTTCCGATACCTATGCTGTGGTTAAAATGGTTGTGAGTGAATTATTGCAGCTCGGGAAAAAAGTATTGATTTTGGGCGGTTCGCATGATGTTACCATGGCACAATATTTTGCCTACGGCCACCAAAATAATATTATAGATGCGGTAGTAGTTGATGCAAAAATTAACCTCGATTTAGAAAGTGTACATCCTGCTGATTCATTTTTAGAAGAGTTGTTTACCGGCATGCCCAATCATTTAAACCACTATTCTCATATTGGCTTTCAGAGTTATTTTATGCACCCGCAAATGCTTGAAACCATTAATAAACTAGGCTTCGATTGTTTTAGGGTAGGTCGCGTAAAAGAAGCTATTGTAGAAATGGAGCCTGCTATAAGAAATAGTGAATTATTTAGTTTTGATATTGCAGCTATTCAGCATGCACATGCTCCAGCTAATTTTATTACTCCCAACGGATTTGATGGCGAAGAAGCCTGTACCCTTATGCAATATGCTGGTATGAGTAATAAGTGCTCTACCATTGGCCTATATGGTTATTTACCTCAGCAAGATCAACACCAACTTACTGCCATTCAACAATCGCACATGCTGTGGTATGTAATTGATGGTATTCATAGAGGTAAGCAGGAAGCCGATATTGCCAATAGAAATGATTTTAATGAATTTACCATGGCTTTTGCAGAAGTAGACACTGTTTTTTTACAAAGTAAACGAACAGGACGATGGTGGATGCAATTACATGATGGTAAATACGTAGCTTGCAGTTATAAAGATTATATAACCGCTTGCAACAACGATATTCCAGAAAGATGGATGCGCGCCGTTGAAAGAAGTTAATACAACACTTATGCAAAAACAGCTATTTTTATTATTAGCCATCTTAATGATGGCTGCTGCTTGTAGGGTTCAAAAACCAATCCAATCCTCTTCTCCGTCAAATTCCGAAGTACCACCGCTAGCAGTGGCTCCAGTAATTGAAGTGCCTATTCCTACTAACAAAGATGTGGTGAATACTTCTTCTAATATTTCTGCAATTACAAAAGCCGATAAAACAATTGCTTCCAAAGCCAATGCGGCTATCTTCAACAAAAGTGCTTTTGCCCCTGCGCATGTAGGCATCTGCATTTACGATTACGACAAAAAAAAATACATCTATAATTACCAGGATACTAAATACTTTGTACCTGCAAGTAATACCAAAATATTTACTTGCTATGCTGCACTAAAAAATTTAAAAGATAGTTTAGTTGCATTCGAATATTTACAGGGAGATGATAATATTACTGTTCGTTTTACTGGCGACCCCACTTTTCTACATAATAATTTTAAACAACAGACAGCTTATAATTATCTACAACAAAATGCCGACAAAATAACCATTGTTTCCCCTCGTTGGCATGCAGCAGCTTTTGGTGATGGATGGGCATGGAATGATTTTGATGCTGATTATATGCCCGAAAGATCGGCCATGCCTATTTATGGCAATGTGGTTACATTTGAACGGAAAGGTAATGCGATTAAAAGCATGCCTAAATCTTTTAAAGATTCTTTGAATATTTTTGCCAATACTGCCGAAGGAGATTTTGCCATTAATAGAGATAAAAATGATAATTATTTTGATGTAGTAAAGAGCAATAAAAAATTCACATCGGTACAAATTCCATTTACCGTTAAAAAGAACCTAGAAGATGTGTCACTGCATTTGTTAGAAGATACCATTCATCATACCCTGCAATTTGCTAGTGCAATTAATGATGACAATGCCGGCTGGAAAAAATTCTACGCTCAATCTACCGACTCCATGCTGAAAAAAATGATGCATGAAAGCGATAATTTTTTTGCCGAACAAACATTGTTAATGGTTGCCAATGAAAAAATTGGTATAATGGATGATGATAAAATCATAACCAATTTGTTGCAATCAGATTTTGCAGACTTACCTCAAAAACCAAAATGGGTGGATGGCAGTGGACTGAGCCGTTATAATTTAATGAGCCCAAAAGATTTTGTATGGGTGCTTACACAAATAAAAAATGAATTTGCTTGGGATCGTATACAAGCTATTTTTCCTACAGGAGATGATGGAACTTTGGCAGGTTTGTATAAAAACTATGCCGGTAAAATTTATGCAAAAACAGGAACACTAAGCAATACTGTGGCAATCAGTGGATTTATTACCACCAATAAAGGCAAATCGTTGATTTTTTCTGTTTTGGTTAATGCCCATCAATCTAGTGCAAGTGTAATTCGTAAATCGATAGAACAATTACTTAGTAATATTATAGAAACCTATTAACGCTCTCTTCCAAACATTTTTGTTAAATAGTTTTCTTTAAACTCAAGATAAGTGGGGTTGCCGCCTGGTGATACATTTGGTGTATTACAAGTAAACAATGATGCTACTAATGTACTCATTTCTAGTATGCTTAATGTTTTTCCCGTTTTAATACATTGTTGGCGAGCCATACAGCGAATGAGTTTCTCTCTTTTACTAAATTTAACATCACTACTGTAATGTTTAAATTGTTCAATCAACATTTCAACAGCATGTTTTTCGTCGCCACTAATTACGTCGGCTGGTGTACCTTGTATAACAAAACTATTTTGTCCGAACGGCTCAATATGGTACCCAATAGCTTGCATGTCGGGCAATAACTCCGTTAGTAATACTGCATCAGTGCCAGTTAATTCTAACGTTATCGGAAACAAACTTTTTTGTGTAGGTACTTGCTGGCTCGTTGCTGCTGCAATGTATTGTTCAAATAAAATGCGCTCATGTGCAAATTGTTGATGCACTAAAATATAGCCATCATTGCTTTCTACTACTATATAGGTTTGGTGTAGTTGATAACATGCTTTATAATCTGGAATCTGCAATACAGCATCTTCCATAAACGGAACCGATTCGAATACTGGTGTTGCGCTACTGCCAATCTCTTGAAATTTACCAACAGAAGGAATTTCTTGTTCTGCGGCTGCATAAAATTCCTTCCAATGTTTTAATTCTCCACTACCGCTTTTATTGTTTGGCTCAATAAAATGTGCCTGATTCTTTTGTGAAAATGTTTTGTATAAATTTGAAGAAGCTGCTGCAAATTGTTGATCTGATGTAAATGGTTTACTCACTGCATCTAGTCCTTGTATGTCGGCATTTAATGAAAAATCCAAAGAAGGTGCAATGCTAAATTGCGCTAAAGCGTGTTTAACAGCAGCTTGCACAAACGCATACATTATTTTCTCGTCTTCAAATTTAATTTCTTGTTTGGTGGGATGTACATTAATGTCTACCTGTGAAGGATCAACATCAATATATAACACATAGCTGGGGAAACTATCTTTTGGGATGATGCCATCAAACGCATTATTGACTGCATGATTTAAGTAAGCACTTTTGATGAAACGGTTATTAACAAAAAAATATTGATCACCACGGGTTTTACGTGCTGTTTCTGGTTTGCCAATTACACCCGCAATATTCATGTAATCGGTTTCTTCTGAAACACTTACCAGTTTTGCATTATAGCTGTTGCCTAAAATTTGTACAATGCGTTGTTTACCGGTACCTGCTTCTAAATGAAATACTTCTTGACCATTACTTGTTAATGTAAAAAGAATATCGGGGAAGGCCATAGCTACCCGAATAAACTCATCTACAATTTGCCGCATTTCAGCTGCGTTGGTTTTTAAAAAATTCCTACGTGCCGGCACATTAAAAAACAAGTTCTTCATGCTAATGCTGGTTCCTTCCGGTGCTGCACAAGCTTCTTGTTTTATTACTTTACTATTTTCAATCTCAATAAAAGTACCCAGCTCATCATCTGCACGTTTTGTTTTTAACTCAACCTGCGCTACTGCAGCAATAGATGCCAATGCCTCCCCTCTAAAACCCATGGTTTTTATCCTAAACAAATCATCTATATTCCTAATTTTACTGGTTGCATGTCGCTCAAATGCCATGCGGGCATCTGTTTCGCTCATGCCCTTCCCATTATCTATTACTTGTACCAATGCCTTCCCGGCATCATTTACAATTAATTTTATTTTGGTAGCACCTGCATCAACTGCATTTTCTAGTAACTCTTTAACAGCACTTGACGGGCGCTGTATTACCTCACCGGCTGCAATTTGGTTGGCTATGTTATCGGGTAATAATTGAATAATATCACTCACAATCTTCGTTTACGCTCGCTTTATTGAATATATAAATCTTTGTAAAAATAACATTACTCTTTCATTTGCAACTCTTCATTCGCTAATTTTGCCACCTAAAATTTATCCCCATGGCACCCAATGCAGCAATAGAGAAGATTCGCAGAAGTTTTTTACCCGCCAATTTCCAAATTACCAACTGGGAAGCATTAGCGCCTTGGTTTCAGCAAGTAGCCAATCGACCCATCAATAGCAAGGAAGAGCTTGAGCATTGGTTAAAAGACATCAGCGAGTTAGAAGCTGTGGTGAGCGAAGATGCATGTTGGCGACAAATTAAAATGACTTGTGATACCACCGATAAGTCACTCGAAGAAGCATTCACCTATTTCTGCATGGAAATACAACCCAAGTTGCAACCCTATGCCGACCAACTCAATAAAAAACTTGTTAACTGCCCATTTACAGCCGAGTTAGATCCTCAACAGTACCATACTTACCTAAGAAGTGTGCAAAAAAGCATCGATATTTTTAGGGAAACCAACATCCCTTTACAGGCAGAATTGAGTGTTTTACAGCAACAATATGGGGCAATTGCAGGTAAAATGACGGTTGAAGTAGATGGTCAAGAATATACATTGCAACAAGCTGCTAAATTTCTAGAAAACAGTAATAGAAATATTCGTGAAAATGTTTACCGTAAAATTCAAGAACGTCGTAAGCAAGATGAAACAGCAATGCATGAATTGTATAGTACTTTAATTGCTAAACGGCATCAAGTAGCACTAAATGCAGGCTTCGATAATTACCGCGATTATAAGTTTAAAGAGTTGGGAAGATTTGATTATACCAAAGAAGACTGCTTTCAATTTCATGAAGCGGTGAAGCAACACGTAATTCCACTGGTCAATGAAATTTATGCCAAAAAACAAGCAAAACTAGGTTTATCTGACCTACGTCCCTGGGATACAGAGGCAGAGCCAGAAGGTATTCAACCATTAAAACCATTTACCGATGGTAAAGACTTATACGAAAAAACAGTACAATGTTTTGATCAATTAAATCCTTTTTTTGCGGATTGTTTACGCAAAATGAATGAATTAAAACATTTTGATTTAGAAAGTAGAAAAGGGAAGGCTCCCGGCGGGTACAATTGTCCTTTAGCCGAAAGTGGTGCACCGTTTATATTTATGAATGCTGCCGGACAAATGAGTGATGTTACCACTATGGTGCACGAAGGAGGACATGCTGTTCATTCTTTTTTAGCACATCCATTATCGTTGAGCGCATTTAAAGAATATCCAATGGAAATTGCAGAGGTGGCCAGTATGGCTATGGAATTATTTAGTATGAATCATTGGGAAGCGTTTTTTGACAATGCTGCAGATTTAAAACGAGCCAAAGAACATCAATTAGAACGAACCATTACCATTTTCCCATGGATAGCCATCATCGATCAATTTCAACATTGGGTATACGAACACCCACAGCATAGCATAGAAGAACGAACTGCCGAATGGATGAAAATTTTAAATGAATTTTCTACTACTGCTATTGATTACACAGGATTAGATGCATTTAGGGAGATTGGTTGGCAAAGACAATTGCATTTGTTTGAAGTGCCTTTTTACTATATTGAATATGGTATTGCACAGTTAGGGGCAATTGGATTGTGGATGCAGTACAAACAAAATCCACAGCAGGCGCTTCAAAATTATATCAATGCGCTTAGTTTAGGCGGCACTAAAACATTACCGGAATTATATGCAGCTGCTGGTTTGTCGTTCGATTTAACGCCTGCTTATATCAAAAAATTAATGGAGTTTGTAAAAACTGAAATGGATGAGCTTTAATACATATAACTATTTCGAATATTTTGTTCTTTGAGTTTATGTAAGTCAATGCTGCTGTTGCGTACGCGAATGCCAAAAACTTTTTTTCTGGTTTCAACGCTTGTACTTTCAAAAAGCCGTTTAAATATATATTCAAGTATTTCGTAGAGGCCAAGATCATCCATCCATGCTGCTTTTACCGTAATAAAATACGAGGTAGAAGTAACCCCTGGGTATGCCTCTTCTAAATAATAGTCTTCTATAGCTTTACCTTAGTCGGCACAACATTTAAAAAAAGGAATTAACGCAAGATTTAATGTTTCTTCTCTATCCTTGATAAAATACCATTTGATACGTATAGTAAAGTCAGTAAATTTTGTACTTCATTTTCTTTCACAAAACCGCATGGTTTATAACGAATATTTACATCCCATGTTCCAAATAAGTATGATGAAGCAATGGAAAGGACAATATTTTCAGATTTCGCATCATCATAATTATTTTTTAAAACAAGGATAATCAATAGTAAATAAAGGTTATGTGTTTTCAATATTCCCCTTATTTTACCAATGCCTTTAATCATTTACTTTCTATCCCGATGATTTCCTCTTGGTCCCCGATTGTGATTCGGGTTTCTATTTGGGTTATTGGGATTAGGTTTCGCGTTAGGGTTTTGAGGGCCTTTATTTTCTCCGCTTTGCTGCTGTGGAGGTCTTTGTTCCTGAGGACCTCTGTTAGCTCCGCCCTGTGGAGGGTTATTATTAGGATTGTTCGATTGTTGCGGTCTATTGGGTTGATTTCCACCACGGTTGTCGGGGCGGCGATCATTGCGTTGTTGTTGGATATTGTTTCGCTGTTGATCTCTTTTTCTACGATCGTTTTTCTCGAGTGTTTTTAAGCTAATCTGTCCAACCAATTCTACAAATGCAGGTTCTGCTTCTTTCTGTTTGTTGCTAATGATTTCAACAGCTTGTAGCTCATCGGCTTTCTGCCCTTGCTGATTCATGCGTTTAATGTCTTTTACGCGCTGAATGGTTAGGGGATAATGTTTACTATTGTTGGGTAGGGTATACCACATCAAATTTTTGAAAATATCTTTCTTTATTAAATATGCCGTGCCCATTGCTGTATCTAATGTATCTGCATAATCCGGAAAATGTTGTAAAGCATCTAGGTAGGTGTCTAGCTCAAAATTTAAACAACATTTTAAACGACCACACTGGCCACTTAATTTGGTTTGATTGATCGATAAATTTTGGTAGCGAGCAGCTGTTGTATTTACACTTTTAAATTCATTGAGCCAGGTGCTGCAGCAAAGTTCTCTTCCACAACTACCAATACCTCCTACTTTCGCAGCTTCTTGTCTGATGCCAATTTGCCTCATTTCAACCTTAAACTTAAAGTCGGTAGCAAATATTTTAATTAGTTCACGAAAGTCAACCCGGTCATCAGCTGTATAGAAAAATGTAGCTTTTTTTCCATCAGCCTGTATTTCTACTTCACTTAATTTCATTTGAAGATTCAGTGAACGAGAGATTGCTCGACTGCGTGCTAAAATTTCTTTTTCGCGACCTTTGCTTATTAAAAAGGTCTCAATATCTCTATCCGAACTTTTTCGTAAAATCTTTTTAATTTCTGCATTCGTTTCTTCTACACCCTTCTTTTTTAATTGAATGCGCACCAGTTCACCCGTTAAGCTTACTTCCCCTACATCATAGCCATTCACCCCTTCTAATGTAACATATTCGCCTTTTTCAAAGTATTGTAAAGTAGTATTTCTAAAGAATTCCTTTCTACTGCCTTGTTTAAAGCTTACTTCAACTATTTTACAATTGCTTTCTGGGTCACTAAATGGCAAATTCATTAGCCAATCGTGTACATTTAACCGATTACAACCGCCGGTACTACAACCGCCATTGCTTTTACAGCCATTTGGCTTACCTGTTCCACAAGATCCACATCCCATATATTTAAATAAGAGGGTTAATAATAATACAATAGAGCAATCAATATATATAAATTCTTACTGCACACCCTATTGTTGATTTAATTTTGAGCAATATGCTTAAAAAAGATCAATTGTTCAAAATTAAGGTTTTGTTCTGAATGATATGGTATAGTTTAATAGTTAGCGCATGAAACAACATTTTTGCATGGGCATTGCGCTCAATATAATATGCAGCTTTGTCTAATTCTTCAATAATAGCCTCCTGTTGGCTAACTGATGCAATTTTATTAAGTCTTTTGGCAAAATCTTTTTCAGTGTCACCTTGTTTTATCTTTTCTTCACCCAATACCCTAATCCTAATACTCTGCTCTAGTAAATGATTAAAATAACGCAGAAATTGTTTTTGCTTTTCACGCCCTAACCGGCTTACTTCTTCTATAAACTTCACTTGTGCAGCCGGCCCACTTTTTAGCATGGCATTTAACCACTCTCTCAATAAACTATGCCAATCTTCATCGGCATGTTGCAATAAATGAAGTGCATCTCTATAGTTACCTTCGCATATTGCGGATATTTGTTTGGCTAATTCTACCGTTGCTCCAGATCTTTCTACAAGTGCATTTACAATATCTGAATCTTCTAATGCTGGCACTCTCACCAATTGGCAGCGACTTAAAATAGTAGGCAATATGAGTTCTTCATTTTCAGCCACTAAAATAAAAATGGTATTGGGTGGTGGCTCTTCAATTAGCTTGAGGAGTTTATTGCCTTCTTTGCCCAAATATTCGGGCATCCATAAAAGCAACACTTTGTATTTGCTTTCAAAGCTTTTGAGGCTTAATTGGCGGTTAATTTGATTACATTCTTCGGCTGTTATATTTCCTTGTTTATTTTCGGCACCAATGCTTTGTAACCAATCGTAAGCATTTCCATACGGATAAGTTTGTAAGAAAGTGCGCCAATCTTCTATGTAATCGTTGCTGATAGGCTTTTCTCCCGTTTTTTTAGTAATTACAGGATAGGTAAAATGCAAGTCGGGATGAAGCAATAAATTGGCACGTTGATAGCCAGGTTGAGTTGCAATATCGTTTGGGTGAATAAAAGTTGGAGCTGGTGCTAATGCGGTCATTCCACCAAAAAGATCTTCCACAACAGGTGCATCTGGCGGCAGACTCACCACATATTGTGCAAAAGCCAAGGCCAGCGGTAAGCCTCCACTTCCCTCTTTGGCTAAAAATAGTAAAGCGTGGCTCAACCTGTTTTGTTCAACCATCTCAGCAAGATGTTGTTTTGTAGCGGCATGTCCAATTACTTCAGAAAATAGCATAACAGGTATTAATAAGCTGTAAAAATAAAAAGAGAATGCAAGTTACATTCTCTTTCTGCAAAAAATAGTCGTTTATTGATTACCTTATATATTTTAAAATTTCCTCACTATCGGGTTTTACATTGCTAGGGAAGTATGCCAGCAGTTTGCCATTTTCATCTAACAAAAATTTATTGAAATTCCATTTAATTTCAGCATCTAACACACCATTTTCTGTTTTAGAAGTAAGCCATTTATAAATGGGTGCCATGTCATTTCCTTTTACGCTTATTTTACTTGCCAATGGAAAGTTTACACCAAAGCGTGCTTTACAAAATTCTTGTATTTCATTATCTGAGCCAGGCTCTTGTTGTCCAAAATTATTCGCCGGAAATCCAACGATTACCAATTTACTTTTATATTGGTCGTATACTTTTTGCAATGCATCATATTGCGGTGTATAACCACATTGTGAAGCAGTGTTTACTATGAGAATTTTTTTTCCTTTGAAAGATGAAAAATCAATCGTTTTTCCTTCAATCGATTTTACTTTAAATTGATGGATACTGTTGCCAAAGGGCAATGCAAAGGCACTGAGAATAATCAATGCGGCTAGAGTTAGTATTTGTTTCATGTAGTTATATTTATTGAATTTTGTCTATCTACTTTCTATTCTTAACTTTTTACTTTTGAATTTCAATAACGAATATAGGTTTCTTTTGTTGAGTTGCATCCAGCCATTATTTAAATGGTAAAAGCTACCGATGCAATGCTTAATTGAACGCCGGGTATTTGTAAAATTGCTGCGCCGCAAGCTTCCAAACTTGCACCTGTGGTAATTACATCATCTATTAAAAGGATATGTTTGTTGCGTAATAGATTTGGCTGTGTTACATGAAAAATTCCTTCCATGTTTTGCCAACGGCTGCTCCTATTTTCGTGGGTTTGTGTGTTGGTATTAATTAATCGTATGATACTATTTGTTAGCATGGGTTTATGCCATACAGCCTGAATGCCTTCACCAATTATTGCTGCTTGGTTATACCCTCTTGCATATTCTTTTTTAGGATGAAGTGGCAATGGAATAATATAATCAACTGTATTAAATCTATCCGTACTTTTAAGTGCTTCCCCTAGTTGATTGCCCAAGTATAAACCTGCTGCTCTGCTGTTTTTGTATTTAAGTAAAACCAGTAGGTGCTGTAACATACTTTGTTTGGTGAAATAGCACAAAGCACCGGCGGCATGTATATTGATCCTTCCAGCAAAAACTTTTTCAACTGGGTTATTGGGCAAATGTAAAAATCGGGTTAGCGGTAATTGGTGTTTACACTTTATACAAATAAATTCTTGTTGGCTTATATAATCTGCACCACATACTGCACAGCCATGTGGGTACAATAAGTGATTAAGTGCCTGGAGGTAGTATTGAATGGTACGTTGCATGCATAAAAATACAGGCCATAGTACTTTTATTTATAGGTGTTTCCCGCAATAATTCTCCGTTTTTTAGCGGTTAAAACAATTGTTGGTATACTTCATCAACCCTACTTAATGCAATTACCTGAATAGAATAAGCTTTTGGGTCAAAACTTTTTTTATTATAGCGGGAGACGATTATTTTTTCAAATCCTAATTTTTGTGCTTCTGCAATGCGTTGTTCAATTCTGTTAACGGCCCTGATTTCACCGTTTAAACCCACTTCACCTGCAAAGCAAATTGATTGTGGCAATGGATTGTCTTCATACGAGGAGAGCAGTGCACAAATTACTGCCAGATCAATCGAAGGATCTTCTATTTTAATACCACCGGCAATGTTTACAAAAACATCTTTCATGCCAAATTGAAATCCGCCTCGTTTTTCTAATACAGCCAGTAGTAGTTGCAAGCGCCTTAAATCAAAACCGGTTACAGTTCTTTGTGGTGTGCCATAAATACTGGTGGTAACCAGGGCTTGTACTTCAATTAATAATGGACGCATGCCTTCTAATGCAGCAGCAATAGCGCTTCCGCTAAGGCCATTTTCTCTTTGAGCTATTAAAATTTCGGAAGGATTGGTTACTGTGCGCATTCCAGAACCACTCATCTCGTAGATACCTAATTCGGCTGTGCTGCCAAAACGATTTTTAAGCGTTCGTAGTATTCTGTACGCGTAATGTCTATCGCCTTCAAATTGCAGTACAGTATCAACCATATGTTCTAAAATTTTAGGCCCTGCAATGGTACCATCTTTAGTAATATGCCCAATTAAAAATACCGGAGTATTGGTTTCTTTTGCAAAACGTTGAAAAGCTGCAGCACATTCTCTTATTTGAGAAACCGTGCCAGCACCAGAATCAATTAAATTGGATTGTATGGTTTGAATAGAATCTACTATAACGAGTTGAGGTTTTAATTTTTTGATTTCCTTGAAGAGGATGTTGGTATCTGTTTCTGTTAGAAGAAAGAATTGATCGTTGACGATTTTTAACCGATCGGCGCGCATTTTAATTTGTTGTTCACTTTCTTCTCCGCTAATGTAAAGCACACGAAGGTTGTTCATTAGTAACCCATTTTGTAAAAACAGGGTACTCTTACCAATACCAGGTTCGCCAGCAACCAATACCAAACTTCCGGGAACAATTCCACCACCTAGTACGCGATTGAGCTCAGGATCTTTTGTTACCCATCTTTCTTCTTCAGTTACTGTAACATCTTGTAACGCAATTGTTTTGTTGGTTCTTTTTGTTTCGGGATAGTCTTCCCATGTTGTTTTATCTTTTGCATCACCACTATGTATTACTTCTTGCGTAAAAGTGTTCCATTCATTACATGATGGACATTTACCAATCCATTTAGTACTTTCATACCCACAATTACCGCAAAAAAAAGCCGTTTTAGTTTTACTCATAATAATTTGTTCAAAAGAATGCTTAAAAGCAAAAGGGCCAACATTGCTGCTGGCCCCATTACTTACTAACCCATTAAATTCTAGCACTAAATTACAATAAAAGGTAAGATGGCAAAATAAAATTTACATAAAAAAAACTACACATATTAATAAACGTAATATAAAATTAAACATATATTAATAAAGTACCCGTGTTTTAATAGGCATCTCAGTCAATAATGACTTTTAGCTTGTGAATCTGATAAAAAAGACCATTTCACTGCCTTTTTATTACCCAGTTTGTAGCAATACATTTAAATTAAAATATTTATACACTATAATAAATAGATAATCAATTATATATATGTTAATTAAATTTATATTTTTATTATCTAACATAAGATTAACAAATCCCTAAATTATGTAGTAACTTCACAAATTATTAACACTTTAAATTAGGATACTAATTAAAGTGGATTTATCTAAAACTAAAATTCATGAAGAAAATTTTGTACATGTTTTTAGTCATGTTTTTTTCTCTAAACATGGCTAGCGGGCAATCTTCAACAGCTAGTGGTAAAGTAACCGATGTGAATTACAAACCTCTAGAAGGGGTTTCTATCAGCATTCAGGGAAAAGCTGGAAAATCAGCTGTAACCAATGCAAATGGTGAGTTTACCATTTCTGCAGCAGCAGGAGATGTGCTTAATTTCAGTTTTGTAGGATTTAAAGCTGAAAAAGTTAAAGTTGCTAACTTATCTAGTAAAATAAACTTGATTTTAAAAGATCAAGTAAATATTATGGATGAAGTAGTTGTAACTGCGGGTGGTATTAAATCTAAAAGAAAAGAATTGGGTAACGTAAGTACTGTTGTAAAGGCAGACGCATTAACTGCTGGTAAAGCGGTTACTATTGCGGGTGGTTTACAAGGTAAGGTTGCCGGTATGCAAATTAATGCTACCAATGGTGGTGTTAACCCTAATTTTAGAATTGTACTTCGTGGTCAACGTTCTTTAACTGGTAACAATGAGGCGCTAATTGTATTAGACAACATCATTGTTCCTAGTGAAGTTTTAAGCAATCTAAATCCTGAAGATGTTCAAGATGTTACTGTATTGAATGGTGCTGGTGCATCTGCATTATACGGTTCTTCTGCATCTAATGGTGCTTTAATTATTACTACTAAAAAAGGTAAGTCTGGCGTTAACGCTGTGTCTCTTGCTAATACAGTAACAATTGAAGACGTAGCTTTCTTCCCTAAATTCCAAACTAAATTTGGTGCCGGTGGTACTGCTTATGGATACAATACTCCATTCAGTTACTTAGAAAACCAATCTTACGGAGATGCTTTCGACGGAACTAAACGTCCTTTGGGAGACTTTTTAGAAGATGGTTCTCAAGATTCTTCTATATATGCTTACAACCCAGGTCATGAGAAGTTTTGGGAGCGCGGTGTTACCAACCAAACAGATTTCTCATTAACAAGTGGTGATCAAAACTCTACTTTATATTTATCTGGTCAGTATGTAGATGTTACTGGTACAACTCCTGGTGATAAATACAACAGAACTGTATTCAGAGTGAATGGTACTCGCCGATTGAGTGATAAAGTAAATATTTCTTACAATACCAGTTACACACAAAACCGTTATGACATTACTACTCAAACTGGTAGTATGTACGGTAACATGTTAAACATGCCTTCTAACGTAGATATTACACGTTATAAAGATTGGAGAAATAACAAGTTTGCTAACCCTATTGGTTTCTACAATCCATGGTATCAAAATCCATATTTCACTGCAGACAACTACAGACAAGCAGTTAGAAATGATTATTTAACTGCCAATGTAGAAGTTAAATATGCACCAATTTCAGGATTAGATTTAGTAGCTCGTCAAGGTATTACTACCAAAAACGGATCTAACAAAACTTGGAATGGTGAGTTTATTTATACAGAATATTCAAAGCATACTGATGGTAGTTCTAAATCAGATATTGCTGCAACTGTATCTGATGGTTCTGGTTATACTACTAATTTATTAACTGATTTATTCTTTCAGTATAACAAAAAAATTAAAGATTTCTCTGGTACGTTGATTGGTGGTTTCCAATGGAGACAAGACCAAGCTAAATCTGTAAACGTTTCTGCAGCAGGTTTAGTAATTCCGGATTTATTCAATGTTAGCAATGGTGTTGGAACTCCGGGTGCTTCAGAAGCAAACTTTATGGCCAGACAACAAGGTGTGTATGCCGATTTCAGAGTAGGATATAAAGGATTTTTATTCTTACATGCTACCGGACGTCAAGATCAAGTGTCTGTATTATCTAAAGAAAACAATAAGTTTTTCTATCCTTCAGTTGATGCATCTTTCATCGTTACAGATTTCTTGCCTTCTTTAAAAAAGAATACTGCCATCAATTATTTAAAAGTACGTGGTGGTTGGTCTAAAGTAGGTCAGGTTAACTTAGGTGGAACATTTGGTGCTTACCAATTATTACCTACATTTTCAACAGGTAGTGGTTTTCCATTTGGTTCATTACCTGGCTACACGGTTGGAAATACATTGGTATCTAACAACTTAAAGCCAGAGGTAACCAAAGGATTTGAAGCAGGTTTCGATTTAAATTTATTCAATGATAAATTCACTTCTACCTTTACTTATTTCAATACAACAACCGACAACCAAACAGTTAATACTGCGGTATCTAACACAACTGGTTTCACAAGTTTAAGAACCAATACTGGACAAACTTCTAGTAAGGGTATTGAATTAACTGCACATTATACTCCAATAGAAACAGCTTCTGGTTGGAGAGTAACTGTAGGTGGTAACTATACTTACTTAGACAATAATGTAAATTTCATCAGTGCCGATTTATCTAAATTAGCTTTAGCTACTTATGGTTCTTCTGCTGGTTCTTATGCTGTTGCTGGAAAGGCATTCCCAGTTATTATGGGATTTGATTATAAGAGAGATCCATTAGGAAGAGTTATTGTTGATAAAGTTTCTGGCTTACCAACTAAATCAGATACAATTTCTATTTTAGGTAATGCAGTAGCAAAACATAAGTTAGGCTTAGATTTAGCTGTTGCTTACAAAAACTTAAAATTATCTGTATTACTTGAGTACAGAGGCGGCTACCAAGCATTACATTCTATGGGATCTGAAATGGATTGGTCTGGTACAGGTTACAGAACTGCTATCTATGATAGAAAAAGTTTTGTATTCCCTAACTCAGTGTATTTAGATGGTGGTAAATATGTAGAGAACACCAATGTTTCTATTGCTAATGGTAATGGTAACAACGGTTTCTGGACAGATGGTATCAACAGAGAAGTACAATCTAACTATGTTACATCTGGTAACTTCTGGAAATTAAGAGAAGTTGCATTAACTTATGATATTCCAACATCATTGGTTTCTAAGTCTAAATTCATCAAAGGAATTACTGTTGGTGTACAAGGTAGAAATCTATTGGTATTCATGGCGAAGGATAACTATTATACCGATCCTGAATATAGTGATGCAGGAAATTCGAGCAATGGTATTGGTTTAACAGGTATAAGCCAAACACCTCCTTCTCGTTATTATGGAGCAACAGTTAGATTTAAATTTTAATTTAATTCGTCTATGATGAATTTTAAAAATAGTATAGTTATGAAAAAAATCAATACAATTCTGGTAGCAGGTTTGGTGATGTTGGTTGTATCATGTCAGAAAAAACTTGATATTAATGCCGATCCAAATAGTGCTACTTCGGCCACCCCCGAATTAGTTTTACCTCAAGCGTTAACAGCAACTGCTGCTAACTTAAGTGGGTTTAATTCTTATGGTGCTCAATTGGTGGGATATTCTGCTAATGCTGGAGGTTACGGTGGATTTGGTACTTCTTTTACCTATAATTTCACTGCTTCTGATTTTGCAGGTCGTTGGTCATCAAGCTACGACAATTTAGAAGATTATCAGTACATCATTGATAATACAGAAGGAAAAGCGAAATATCGTTACTTTAATGCAGCGGCCCGTATTATGAAATCTATAGGATTTCAGTTATTAGTTGATGCGTACAACGATGTACCTTATTCACAAGCTTTAAAAGGTTCTGCTGTATTAAATCCTAAATATGATAGTGCAACAACAATCTACAAATCATTAGCTGATGATTTAGATAAAGCGATTGCACTTATCAATGCCGGTGATACAACTACTGGTGTTACACCACTTGGAAAAAGTGATGTATTATTTGGTGGAGATACTGATTACTGGAAGCAATTAGCTAATACTATTAAATTACGTTTAATAGTTCGTGCAAGTGGTAAAGTTACTTTTACCAACACTACTTTCTCTTCAGATGGTTTCCTAGAAGAAGATGCATTAATTAATCCAGGTTATACGCGCGATAACGGTAAGCAAAATCCTAAATGGAATACATGGGGCTTTAGCTATACTGGTAGTGATGCAAACAAAGCTTGGATTCCTTCAAAATACATTTTTGCATTCTACAATGGTGGTAAATTAACCGATAATGTAAGAGGTGAAGCAACTTATTATAAGTTCCCTACAACTGGAACTAACCAATTGGGTATCGAATCTAATAACTTAGAGTCTTGTCCTTCTGGAAGTTTCTGGTATCCAAGTACTGTAAGAGATGGTAAAACTGCTGGAAGCACTACTGGAGCTTTAAAAGGACCAGATGCAGGTTATCCATTAATTACTGCTGCAGAATCTTATTTCTTACAAGCAGAAGCTGCAGTTAGAAATATTGCAACTGGAGATGCAAAAACATTATTTAACAATGGTATTACTGCTGCATTCAGTTATGTATTAGCTTATCCTGATGGATCTCATGATCTTGATCCTTCTACGAGCGCTACAGATTACATGACAAACAATGCATCTACCCATTTAGTAAATTTTGACTTGGCTACAACAGATGACAAAAAAATCGAAGCAATTATTACTCAAAAATACATTGCATTGAATTTTGTAAATAGTGAAGAAGCTTGGAACGAATATAGAAGAACAAAGTACCCAACTAATATAGCTGGCGGAACTGCAACTCAAACATTTGCTTCAACAGTGTCTGAAAGTTCAAGAGCTGATAAGTTACCTGCAAGAATAGTATATCCTTCATCTGAAGGTGCTTATAACTCAGCTAATGTTCCTAAGAATATTTCTCCTTTCACCTCATTAATCTTCTGGGCACAGTAATTAATAAAATTTAAACTTAGATTATGAAAAAAATATTAAGTTATATCCTACTTTTTACAGCCCTTCAGGCAACACTTACGTCTTGCTCTAAAAATGAAGGTTTGTCAGCTGTTAGTGATTTAAATAAAACAGGCAGCTTCTTACAACTAGAATGGGTTGAAGCTGGGTCTGGTTCAACTGTAAACTCAGGTTTACAATACTTTGGCGGATCAACATTGTTGTACCCTGCTTCACATACTTCCGATACGGCAACTTTTACTGTAACTTTAAATGGACCAGCTACTTTGGCTGCTGATTTAAAAGTTGCTTTAGCGCCTGATTGGACTGCTTTAAACAACAACTATTCTAATGATTCAATTACGTATGAAAAAATGCCGGATTCATTGTACAAGTTGTTAACTCCAGAAGTTACTATTAAAGCTGGTACAAGAACTGCAACAGCTAAAGTGGTGTTTTACCCAAGTAAAATAGATAGTAAGAAGAACTTCATGGTACCCATGACAGCTTCTACTGCTGATAAATTTACAGTTAGTAAAAACTACGGTCATATTTATTTCCATACTTTAGGTAATCCAATTGCTGGTGCTTATTCATGGGATTTTATTCGTTACAACAATCTTGCAGGAACTGGTGCACCGCACAGCTTATCTTTTTATGGTGAAGCTACTACATTTATACCTGTTAACACTACAACTGTTAAAGTAGCTACAGGTTACTACTCACAACCAGATTATTTGATTTCATTTAAAAATACTGGTGGCGTATTGAGTAATTTTAAAGTAGAAATCAATCCTGATCAGGTAGCTGCAGATTTTACCCCTAATGGTATTTCTATATTTACACAGCCAACTATCACTCAAACTGTTGTTGGTGGCAAATATAAATTTGTTGTTAATTGGGTAGCATTTACAGGTGCTTATCGCAATTTAACTGATATTTACATTCAGCAATAAATTATAAATATTTATATATTTTAAGCGGCCTCAAGTAATTGAGGCCGCTTTTTTTTACGGAATCCTTAATAATGCTGCCTTAAACCTTAAAAAAACCTTAAAATTAACTTTGTCTTAAGGAATTAAAGCAGCTTTATTGTTACTTACATGGTCAAATAGCCTGATAAACGGCTTTTTACCTAAAATTAATAACATGAGAAAAAAACTGATGATGAGTTTTTGTGCTTTCCTGTTTGTATTAGCAACAGGCTTGGCTCAAACAACTACTGTTACCGGTAAAGTAACAGACGACAAAGGAAACCCGCTTTCCGGGGCTTCTGTTTTAGAAAAAGGCACCAAAAATGGTGTGAGTGCTGATGTTAATGGTGCATTTTCCATTAAAGTTAAAACTGGCGCTAATTTAGTTGTATCGGCAATTGGATTTGAGAACCAACAGGTTTCTTCAAATGCTACCAATTTGTTGATTAAATTAGCAACAGATACTAAGGCTTTAAGTGAAGTAGTAGTAACCGGTTCTGGTGTGGCTACTTCTAAAAAGAAGTTAGGTATTTCGGTAGAATCAATTAAGTCTGATAAGTTGCCGGTTATACCTGCTGCAACCATCGATCAGGCATTAATTGGTAAAATTCCGGGTGCGCAAATTTCATCAGTTTCAGGTAATCCTGGCGACCAAGTTAACGTAGTATTAAGAGGTATTAATACTGTACAAAATGGTACAAGACCTTTGATACTATTAGATGGAGTTGAAATTCCTTTTTCTAGTTTAACTACTTTAGACCTTACGCAGGTTGATAGAGTAGAGGTGGTACAAGGTGCTGCATCTGCAACTATCTATGGTGCTCAGGGTGCTAATGGTGTAATTCAAATTTTCACTAAAAAAGGTGCTAAAGGAAAAATCAATATTAATTTATCGAGCAGTCTTGCACAAAGTGATTTCATCAACTCAGGTAATTTCGGTAAAGCAAAATTGCATCCTTATTTAACAGACGCAGCTGGTAATATCGTTTCTGCTAGAAATAGTGGTGGTTTTAATGCTGGAGATCCTATTACTGTCGATCCAGATTATGGTTCAGTAATGGGTTCTAGTTCTATAGCGTATAGATATGGAGCTAATGTTGCAGGTTTAACTGGTATTCCAGGTGTAACCAATAACTATACTCGTTATGGTATCCTAGATCCAAGAAACAATGCCAACCAGCCTTATGTTGGTAAGTTACAATACCACGATCATTTTGCAGAAGTATTTACTGGTTCTCAATCTAGAAATAATTCTTTGAGTATTAGTGGCGGTAGTGATAAAATAGATTTTAATTTATCTTTTGCAAACAACCGTACAACTTCTCCTTTCTTAAAAAACAATGGTAAGTTAGACAAATCTAATATTACTGCTAACTTGGGTATAGAGTTGTTTAAAGGATTTACTTTACGTTCTGTAACCAATATTGCTTATGTAGAAAATGATATGCACCCAGAGCTTGGTGCTCCAGGTGGTTTATATTATGGTAAAGGCGAAAAAAATGCAAATGTGAATGGTGTATATGGTTTTTTAAACACTTCACCTTTCTTCAGCTTAACAGATACAGTTACCGGTGGTGTTTATCCTGCATACCAGATTGCTAGCTTTTTAAGTGTAAACGCTTCTAACCCTTATTATAAAATTCAATACAATAAAGGAGATAGCAAGCAATATACTGTAATACAAAACTTAGAAGCCAACTATAAAATCAATAAGTTTTTAATTTTAAATGCTAAATATGGTATTAGCTATAAAAACGAAAACGATATTTGGACCTACTACAACCAAACGCAGAACGTAAGTTCAAATGACTATGGTTCTTGGGCTTATTATAACAATGGTACAGATAATACTGGAGAGATGAACAATTTCCAGTACAATAATACTAAACAAAACTTCTTAGCTACTGCAACTATTAATACTGATTTTGAAAAGGATTTTAATATTAAGTTTCCTTTACAAACAAGTACTTTAGTTGGTTACGACTATAGAAAAAATGTTTACAAAGAATACGATACTTGGGGTCAAACTTTACCATTAAACCCTCCGTTTAATTTTAATTCTACTAGTTCTCAGCACGTAATTTGGGATTACTCTGAGCCATTTGTTACTTATGGTTATTTAGTAGATCAAAAATTTGATATTGGTAATTATGGTGGTATTTCTGCCGGTATTAGAACAGACTATTCATCAGCATTTGGTGCTGGTTCTGCTCCATTTACTTTCCCTCACTATAATGGATATTTAAATTTACAATCATTTAAATTCTGGGATAAAATAAGTGAAGTAATTCCTGCTTGGAAATTTAGAGCAGCATATGGTAAAGCAGGTATACAACCTAGTCCATTCGATAGATACCCTACTTTGAACTCTCAAACTACTGGTAACGAAATTTCGTACACCAATAAAACTAAATTAAACAATCCTAATTTAGATGTGGAAGTTTCTTCTGAAACTGAAATTGGTACTGATTTTACATTAAGTCTTAATAAGAAAAACAATTGGTTGAAGTCTGCTAATTTCAACTTTACCTATTGGAAAAGACATACCGATAATGCAATATTCTACCAAAATGTACCTATTTCTACTGGTGCAACAAGTTTATTAACCAACGCAATTACCATGTCATCTAATGGTTGGCAGTTAGGCGTTAACATTCCGGTATATACTTCAAAAGACCTTACTTGGGATTTAACAACTAACTTCAGTCACCAATCATCTGTAATTGATAATGTTGTTGGTGGAGATATTCCATTGGCTACTTCTGCAGGTAGTACTGGTTTAGTATTAACTGCTGGAAGAAAAATTGGTGAAATTTATGGTTATAAAGCGTTAACCAATGTAGCACAAAAGCGTGCGGATGGTTCATTGTTTATTGCATCTGCTAATCAAGGTAATTATGAAATTGTTGAAGGAAGAGTAGTGAACAAAACCACTAAAGCAATATTCTTCTCTGATGAAGCTGAATCTTTAGGTGATCCTAATCCAACTTTGGTTTCTTCATTTATCAATAATATTAACTACAAAGGGTTTTTAACTTTTGGATTCCAATTCGATTGGATCAGCGGTGCTCACCTTTACAACCAAACTAAAGAGTGGATGTATCGTGATGGTATCAGCAGCGACTTTGCTAAGCCTGTAACTATTAATGGACAAACTGGTGCTTGGAGTGCTTATTATGCGAGTGCATACTACGCATTGGGTACTACTGCAAAAGGTGTTGGTAACAACGTAACTAAAGATTATTTCTATTCAGACGCATCATTTGTTCGTTTGAGAAACGTTTCTGTTGGTATAGATTTCTCCAAATTTGCTAAAAAGAACTGGTTGAAAAAATGTCAATTGGTATTAAGCGGAAGAAACTTAATGACCATTACTAAGTACGATGGAATGGATCCTGAAATTAGTTCAGGTACTGCTAACTCAGCTTTCGATAGAGGTATTGACCATAGCACTATTCCTAATATGAAATCATACCAAGTTACTTTAAATTTGGGCTTCTAATTTTAATTATTATAAAAATTCTTCAAATGAAAAATATACCAATTATTCATTTTAATAAAAAACACAAAGCATCGTTTCTTTGGTTTTTTATGATTGTATTGCTAATTTCTTCTTGTAAGAAGGAGTTAGATGTTAAAAACCCGAATGACCCTACCTTTGGCGTGAATGTAGCTTCTGAACAAGGTATAGCAGATTATGCTAAAGGCGGTGTTTATTGGAACGGTTTTAATTATGGCAACGGCTGGTTGGGCGATAGCTATTTTTCTCTTCCTTGGGGTTACCGTGAATTAATGGGTGATGCAATAGGCGGTGGACAAGGTTCTAACAACCAAACTACCACTATGGGTGTTCCTGATGATTTCATTGCTGATTTAGCAGATGCTACTACTGTTTTCAAAAATGCCTCACCTCAAGCATCAAGCATTATCAGAAGTTTTAATAACTCTGGTGCTACAACCAATGATAACAATGCATTGATTTATCAGTGGAGAAGTATGTATTCTATGATAAATGCATGTAACACGGTATTAGAGCGCGTTGGCGCAATTTCATTGAGTGCAGATAAAGCGAATGCTGTAAAAGCCTGGGCTTATTGGTGGAAAGGATTTGCTTATGCAGAAATAGGTACTTTGTACTATTCTGGTTTAATTTATGATAAATCTGGTGCTGCCGGCGGAGTAGTTAGTACTTATGTTGGACAAGCTGATATCATCAAAGAGTCAGATAAAAACTTAAACCTTGCATTAACCACATTAAAAAGCGTTTCTAATCAAGGAGATTATTTAGCAATGATGAGTAAGTTAATTCCTACTCAAAACCAAGTTGGCTTAGGTGGTGCACCATCTACAACTCAGTTTGCTAATTCAATTAATTCTTTATTAGCGCGTAATATTTTATTGAATAAGTTAGCACCTTTTGTTAATCAAGATCCTAATGCATCTATTAGCAAAGCATCTATTCCAGTAATGACTGCTGCTGATTGGCAAAATGTAATCAATTTTTGTACAATTGGTGTTCAAAAAGGCGATAATGTATTTACCGGAAGAACAAGCGCTAGTAGCTCATTCTTTTCTGCTACAGGTGGTTCTGTTGCTGGTATGGCTGCTTTTTCTAATCAAAGCACTACCTATAAAATCAGTGAACGTTTAGTTCAATCATTTAAATCAGGTGATGCCAGATTAGCAAACTTCTCTACTGCTAATGGTACATTTTATGGTGATGCAAATACCAACACTACTCGCTACACTTTAGTTGATGCTGCGGATGCAGGATTAAGCGGTTTCCAAACTTATGGAACTCGTACTGTAGGTGAATTGGAATTGTATATCGGACCAACTTATGAAGAAACTCAATTGATGTTGGCTGAAGCGTATATCAGAACCAATAAAATTGAAGACGGTTTAAAAATCATAGATGCGGTTAGAAATTATCAAGGAGCTGGAGTTGCTGCAGTTGCAGGAACCGGGTTAACACTTGCTCAAGCATTAAATGAGTTAACTATGGAAAGATATGCTTCTCTTGCTTTAAGAGGTCTTTCTTATTATGATGCTCGTAGATGGGGTTGGACATATGGTACTGCTCTTGGTGGTGGCCGTTATGGTGCAACACTTATTTTCAACAGTACAATTTATAACAATGCTAAGATTAATTACAATTTCATGGACTATTGGGATGTTCCAGGTGATGAAGTTGAAAAAAATCCACCTGCTACAGGTTCAGCTAAGGTTAAAAACCCTAACTATTAATAGGTATTTAAACTTATCATAAATTGATATAAAAAGGACCCGATTATCATTGATAATCGGGTCCTTTTTTATATTAGACATTTTAAAACAATGTTACTATTATTTGCAACTACACTTCTTGCCATGATGTTCTCCAGCATGAATTGGGCTTTAATGCTCCAGCATCTGGTATCGCTCCAGTTAAAAATCCTAACTAAATATTGTATCATTCATGTTTTTATCCCGGCTAGATTTAATTGTAGCCAGGATTTTTTGTTCTATCTATAATTCCACCACTAAATTTTGGTTAAATTATTTTTATATTTTATATTTGTTTACCCTCTTTATAATTCATCGTTTATTTTGCGATGTATCTAATTGGCATTTTTTTAATGCCCAATAATTACATTAATAGTATACACAATTTCATGTATTTCTTTGTCAGTTTAATGATGTTGCATATCATTTAGGCTAGTTAAAATATTTCCATGTAAAATCCCACGAAAGGTCTACATACCTTTCGTGGGATTTTACATGGAAATATCTTGCAGTATATAAAACTTGAAAATAAAAATTTAAATAGCAAAAACATGCAGATAAAATTGATAGCTTCTATCAGCAAAAAACAACTATTGCTACTTAGTATTTGCTTATCATTATTACACTTAAGCGCAAATACTCAAAATTATTCAATACTCTTTATTCCGGATAGTTTAATCAATAATGCCAATACTGTTAAGCGTCTTGAAGAGACCAAAGTAGTGGTAATTGGTATTAACAAAGCAATAGTGAAAAAGAAAACCGCTTATACAATATTGAATGAATATGGCAATCAATTCACAAAAATCAGATGCTTTTATGATGATTTTGAAAAAGTGAATGAACTGAAAGTAAAATTATTTGATGCAAATGGCAAATTAATTAGATCGGTAAAAAAGAGTGAATTTAGTGATGAATCTGTTTATGATGGATATAGCCTTGCTTTAAGTGCACGTGTAAAAAAATATGATGTAAACTTTAAACAATACCCTTTTACAGTTGAAATTGAAGAAGAAGATGAGTTGAAAGGATTTTTGCGTTTACCATTGTGGAATCCAATTGAAGATCAATACCTTTCTGTACAAGAGAGTAGGTATATATTAGAAGCACCACAAGATTATGCTATACAAGCTAAATACTTTCGATTTCAACCGTATCTTCAAATAGATAGTACCTCCAATCAAAAAAAATACACTTGGTCTGTTAAGCATTTAACAAGTATCCAGACTGAAACAAATGGCCCTACATTAAATGAATTAACCCCTTCATTATTTATTGTTCCACAAAAATTTGAATATGGAAATCTAAGTGGTTCAATGCAGACTTGGACTGACTTTGGCAACTACTTTTTGTCTCTAAATAAAGATCGAGATCAACTTCCATTAAGTATAAAAAATACAGTTCATCTTTTAACCGACACAGTAAAAGACACTAAACGAAAAATAGAAATTTTATATAGTTATCTACAAAAAAATACCCGATATGTTAGTGTGCAATTGGGCATTGGTGGTTTACAACCCTATACGGCTTCCTATGTAGCAGAAAACAAATACGGTGATTGTAAAGCCCTCAGCAATTTTATGGTTAGTTTATTAAAAGAAGCAGGTATAAAAAGCTATTATACCCTTATTGCAGCTGGTGAAGAAAATACAAATAAAGTAATTCCTGATCTACCTTATGATTATTTTAATCATGTAATAACATGTGTACCCATTAATGGAGATACTATGTGGTTAGAATGTACCAGCCAAACCTCTCCACCCAATTATATGGGGACTTTCACGGGCAATAGAAACGCATTATTAATTACCGATTCAGGCGGAAAATTAGTACAAACCCCCTCTTTTTTATCTTTAAAAAATGAGCAGATTAGAAAAGTAAATGCCGCAATTACAAATACAGGTATGCTCATATTAAATGTTCATACCTTCTTTTCTGGTATTAACTATGAGTACCCTCATTCAATTATGCACCAACTTAATCAGTCAGATAAACTTGACTATTTAAATGCACATGTTAATTTACCTACGTATACATTAAGTAAATGTGAATATATACAGCCTCAACCAAATTTACCAGCGATAAATGAAAATTTAATTATTCACTGTGAAAATTATGTAATCGCAAATAGTAAAAGATTATTTATACAACTTAACTTCTTTAATAAAACCAGTAAATATAATTTTTCTACTGAACGTAAAACACCTATTGTAATAAAATATACAACTAAAAATATAGATACCATTTCATTCAATATACCAGATGGATATGATATTGAATCAATACCAAACGGCGCTCATATAGAAAGTGAATTTGGAACCTATTCCTTAGATATTACCAATAAAAAAAATGGCAATATTGAGTTAATTAGAATCAGCACTTTAAACGCAGGTACATACAAGGTTTCAGCGATACAGTCCTATAAAGATTTTATCAGTAAGCAAAATAAATTAGATCAATCTAATATTGTATTCATCAAAAAATAAACATAAATAGATACATGAAAAATTCTTTAATGGTTTTATTGCTTTTATTATTTCTACAAACAAAAGCTCAACAAAAAACATCAGTAAAATTCGGGAAAATTAGTCAAGAAGATTTTAAAGTAATGCCACCTGCATCAGATTCAGATGCCAATGCAATTATAATTGCCGATATTGGGGAAAGTAATTTTAAGACTAGCCCACAGTCTGTTCTTTCTTTAAAGCACAATCGATTTTCAAGAATTAAATTGGTTAATTCAAATGGATTTGATGCAGCAACTATTACCATTCCACTCTATAAGGGTGAGCACTCCACTGAAAAACTAGAAGACTTTAAGGCATTTACCTATAACCTAGTTAATGGTAAAGTTGAAGAAACTAAAGTTAGTTCTAGTACAATGATAGTAGAGAACTATAATAAAAATTGGGTGTTAAAAAAAATAACTTTTCCGAATATTTCACCAGGTAGTATCATTGAATATAATTACACAATTAATTCAGATTTCTTTACCAATTTGCAACCCTGGACTTTCCAGGGAAATTATCCTTGCTTATGGAGTGAATACAATGTAGAAGTACCTGAATTTTATAATTATGTAGTTGTATCACAAGGGTATCAACCATTTCATATAAAAGAAGAATCTTCATATAATACTGTATTAAACTTTGTACAGCGGTTAGAAGACATGGGAAGAATGGTGGACCAAAGTCAATCGAGTAACTGGATAACATTACCGGTAGATATTCAAAAGTATAAATGGGTAATGAAAAATGTACCATCACTAAAGGAAGAAGCATTTACTACTACAATAAATAATCATATTGCTAAAGTAGAATTTCAACTGAACACCATTAAATATCCAAACTCTCCCATTCAATATATTATGAACAACTGGAGTAAAGTTGCAGTTGAATTGAATAATGATGAAGAATTTGCTGCTAATTTATATAAAGCGAATTATTGGATAGATGGCTTATTGCCCTTTAGAGTAGATACAAATATGTCTAAAACATTTGTTGCCAAAAAGATATTTGAATTTGTTAGAAACAATTTTACAAAAAAAAATGACAATAGTTTTTATTTACATTCTTCTCTTAAAGAAATCTTCAAAAATAAATCCGGTTCATCTAGTGAAATTAATTTGCTATTAACAGCATTATTAAGTCATTACAACATCAGTGCACAGCCCATTATTTTATCTACCAGAACACACGGCAAAGTACATGAATTTTACCCATTACTCAGCAGGTATAACCATGTGATTACTCAAGTAAATTTAGACAATGAGCAAACGGTATTTTTAGATGCCTCTGTACCAAATTTAATGTTTGGCATATTACCGCTAGACTGTTATAATGGTCAAGCAAGACTTCTTACCAAAGATGATTTAGTTCCATTAACTTTTTCCCCAGAATCTTTAACTGAAAAAACTTATACCAATGTATTTATCAATGAAGGAGAAAAATTTGAAGCTACCATTTCTAGTAAATTTGGATGTTACCGTTCTAAAGAAATTCGAGAAAATTTAAGCCATACCGATAAGAAAAAACAGATGGATTATTTTACATCAAAGATTGAACCTGATTTTTCTCTCGATAGTTTATTGATAGATTCCCTGAATACTATTAATGAATCTATTAATATTGATTTATATACCAGCTTTAATAAATTCAATAGTGATATAGTTTACTTTAATCCTTTCTTGGTGCCATTTGTTAAAAACAATCCTTTTAAATCTACTAACAGACTATATCCGGTTGAAATGCAATATCTATCAAATGAAGTTTTTACTTTAAATATGGAAGTGCCTAAGGGATATGTGATAGATGAGTTGCCTAAATCTATTCGATACAACTATAATGATAATGAAGGAAAATTTGAATACTTGATCTTTAATAATAATGGCATGATACAATTTAAATCTATATTAAGTTTAAATAAGGCTAATTATACACGAGATGATTATGATTCACTTCGGGACTTTTTTTCGCTGATTATAACCAAGCAAAATGATAAAATAGTTTTCAAAAAAGTAAAGGCATAGCGACTTATTTGTACCCTCCAATTGTTATAATAAGTATAATTAAAGATGGAGGAATAAATAAAATAGCGCTAATTTTTATAATTTCAAATAATAGTAAAAAAAATCCCGACTACAATTGTTAGTCGGGATTTTTTAATAATACCACTTAATTTATTTTACTTTTATTATTCTATTAAAAGTTGATTTCCACTTTAATAAATGAGTACCTACCGTTCATTCCCAATTGAGTTACTCTTCTTGAATAATTAAACTGGTTGTTTGATGAAATACCATTGTTATTGGTGTAACCTGCTTGCTGAGCTGTTTTAGTTTCTACAAAGGTATTATATGTAGCACTTGTAGAAGTTACATCCAAACGGTGAAATGTACCGGCAGATGCCTTTAACAAATCGGAATACACATCCAATAAATTGTTTGCTCCAATTGATAGTTTAATTTTATCGGATACTTTATATCCAATGGTTAAATCGGTAACTAATTTAGCACCTAATTCTTGGCGATAGTACCAACTTCCTACTAAATTTCCACCTGATGTACTCTCTAAATGAATTACTTTACCAAAATAAGTAGTTCTCAATAAAGCGCTCCATTTGTTTAGTTTATAGGTAAGGCCAAAGTTTCCTTTAACCTGAGGATTACCTTCAATTAAAGTGGCTTTGTTAATTGGACTTAAATAAATATGTTCTTTTCCTGCTAATTTGTCTGAAGCTTTTACATTACCAATTAATTCACGTTTGGTTAATGTTGTAGCTAATTCTAATTTCAAAGATTGGCCTTTTGGTACTCTTACATTGTATGTTGCAATCGCATCAATACCGGATGTACGTAAATCAACAGCGTTCGCCATAAATACACCACGAGAAGCGTTGTTGTTTAAAAGTATATTATAAATTGCTTGATCTTGTGTAGAACCAGTAGCACTTCCGCTAAATGCATCTGTTAATATGATACGATCATTTACGCGTGTGCTAAATCCATCTACTGTTAAAGAGAATCCACCAAACTTTGCAGTAACTCCAAGGCTGGTACTTGTTGCTAGTTCGGCTTTTAATGAAGGGATTCCTAATAATTCTGCAGCTTTACTGTTATTGGGTAATGTTGCATCATCATACGCAATACCACCTTGGAAAACAGTAGAAGTTTTAGTTAAATATTTTTGTTGCAAAGAAGGTGCTCTAAAACCAGTGCTAATTGCACCTCTCAAATTAAAATGTTGATCTATTTTATAACGTGCCGCTATTTTTCCACTAACATTGCTTCCAAAGTCTGAATAGTTTTCAAAACGTACTGCTCCATCCAATAATAAACCCTTTGCAGGTTCAATTTCTATATCACTATACAGCGCGAATGATGTTCTATTTGCATTGATGGTATTATCTGATCTAAAACCAGGAAATACTTGGGCACCACCTGCAGGAATACCTGATTTATTGTCTGCCAAGGTTAATGTTGTAGGTGCGCCATTTAAAATATCAACAGTTCCATTTGTTCTGCGCATATAATTTGCCCATGAGCTTTCTTCACCTGCTTTTTGTTGATAGTTTTCGTAACGGAATTCAGCTCCAAATGCTAAATTGGTTTTTAAAGTGTTATTGTATTTCTTAGATAAATCAAAGTTGGTAGTATTTTGACGGAATTGTAACACACCTGCATCAAATGAAGTTTGTTTTAATCCGTTGTTATAATAACCAGAAACATTCAAAGAATTTTCTACCGAAAATTTAAATGCATTTTGACCGTATACATTACTTAAATCATACTCCCAACTGCCTAATTTTCCTTTTAAACCCGTGCCTAATGAGATATCAGAAATAACGGATCCGATTTCTGGTAAGAAACCTTTTGGATAAATAGCAGGTATATTGCTATTTTGATAAGGCAAGCGATAGAATCCGGTAGAATTACCGATACGTTGGCTAAGAATGCTAAAGAAATAAAATTCATTGTTGTTCTTTAACTTCAATGCACCATTAATTACTCCTTGAACATTTTGTGTACGAGATTGTCCGACACGCATTTGTAAATCGTTGCGGGTAATTTTTAAGCTATCTAATAAAAACTGACTATTTACATCACCACTTCTTCCAGCGCGATTGTCTATATCACCAGCTCTTTCGCCTGAACGAATTGTAGGTTCACGCTTTTCGAACACTCCTGTAATATTAATAAAGCTCCCCTTGGTTTTTCCTAATTGCCAGCCATAGTTTACGGTAGCTTGTATTTTTTGACCATCTGTAACTTTTCTTTTGATATAAACTGGATCTACGCCATTTACAAAATTCCCGGCATTAGCGTTGGTATAAGCCTCATAAGTGGTGTTATTTGCGCCATAACTAACTGTTGCTTTACCTTTATTAACGCTGTTGTTTAATTGAACGTTTAATACACCGGCAATAGCATCGGAACCATATTGAGCAGCAGCGCCGTCTCTTAGTAGTTCAATTTTTTCGATTGCAGCTGCTGGTATAGCGTTTAAATCAGTACCTACCGAGCCACGGCCCATTGTACCATTTAAGTTTACTAAAGCAGTTGTGTATCGTCTTTTACCATTAAGTAATACCAAGGTTTGGTCTGGTCCTAAACCTCGAACTGTTGCGGGGTCTATATGATCTGTACCATCTGCAACAGTTTGCGGGGTAGAATTGAAAGAAGGAGCTACATAATTTAAAATGCCTGTTAAATCTGTTTGAGGGATGTCGGATATTAAATTTTTCACATCAAATACATCTACCGGCACTGTGCTCTCTAATTTGGTTCGAGCAACGCCTCTAGAGCCTAATACAACTACATCTTCTAAGTTAGACTTGGCTAACTTTAGTTGGATATTTAAAGGTGTATTTCCCTGAGATTTTACTTCTGCAATGTCAAAACCAATGTAGCTAATGAAAATAGTAGCACCATTTTCTGTTTCTATTGAAAAAGTACCATCTGCATTAGTAAAGGTTTTGTTTTTCTCCCCCTTTACTGACACTGTTGCAGCGGATAATGGTTTACCATTATTGTCTGTTACCGTTCCGGTAATTTTAGCTTTTTGCGCAAGGGCAAAATAGCTAATCAAACTCGTTAAAACGAGCAATTGAATTTTTCTAATCATAATTAATATTTAAATAAGGAATGCAAATATATATTAGTCTTGTAAAATAGTAGACTAATATTTTTGTAAATGTTTATAAAAATACGAATTATTATTATTTATAGATAAATAATGTTAAAATAAATTAAATAATTACAATAATATATAAATAAATGGTTGTAATAATCTAAATTAGTAGTTATACGTAGAACAATAGGAAGCCTTTATGGCAAAACCTTGTATAAAAAGATGGTAAAATGTGGTGTAGTAAAATAAACAAAAGGCGTACTAATTAGTACGCCTTTTGTTTAAAATTTAATTTCTTCTTCGTGTTCATTAAAGAAATGAAATTCAATGATGTGATAGCTGGTATTAGATTTTATGTGAATTTTTGTTTTAAACTTTCTACTCCACTTTTTAATGATTGAATTGAAGAACCATCCTTTTGTTAGGTGAGAATATACAATTGGGTGGACTGTTAAAGTAAGATTTTTGTGTGCATGGGTACTTAAATAGTACAAACGTTTTTCAATTTCATCTTCTAGTAAAAGGGTAGAAGATATTTTACCGGTACCATTACAAACCGGGCAATCTTCGGAAGTATTGATACTCATTTCAGGTCGCATGCGTTGGCGGGTAACCTGTAATAAACCGAATTTTGAGATAGGAAGTACCGCATGTTTGGCTCTATCCGTTTTCATGAATTCTTCCATGGCTTCTTGTAGTTTTCTTTTATTGTCAGGAAGTTTCATGTCAATAAAGTCTACTACAATAATACCGCCAATATCACGTAAGCGTAACTGGCGTGCTATTTCTTCGGCCGCTTCCATATTTGTTTGGAGGGCATTTTCTTCTTGGTTATTGCTTACACTTTTATAGCCACTGTTTACGTCTATTACATGTAATGCTTCGGTATGTTCAATAATTAAATAGGCACCGCTTGGCAAATTTACTGTTTTGCCAAAAGAAGATTTTACTTGTTTGGTAATGCCATACTGATCAAAAAGGGGCAATCCGCTACTTTGAAACAAGGAAACAATATCTGTTTTATCGGGTGCAATGCGTTGAATATAATTTTGAGTTGCAGTGTATAAACTTTTGTCGTTTACAACAACTTTATTGAAATCTGCACTTAATAAATCGCGAAGTATGCTGGTAGTTTTGGTTTCTTCGCTTAAAATTCTAACGGGTGCTACTGCGCCTTTTAAATTGATTTGAATACTTTTCCAGCTTTCTATGATCGACAATAAATCTTGGTGAAGTTCAGCAGTACTTTTTCCTTCGGCAGCTGTTCTTACGATGATGCCAAAGTTTTTCGGTCGGATAGATTCAACAATTTTTTGTAAGCGTTTTCTTTCTTCTCCAGAATGTATTTTCTTGGAGACGGCTACTATTTCATTGAAGGGAGTAACTACAACAAATCTTCCGGGTAATGAAATTTCGCAGGTTAATCTCGGACCTTTAGCGGCAATGGGTTCTTTTAAAATTTGAACGAGAACATTGGGTTTGCCATTTAATACCTCATTAATTTTTCCGGTTTTAACTATTTCCGGTTCAGTTTGAAATTTAGAAAAATCAAATCCATTTGGCTCTTTATCATTCATAGCCAATTGGGTATATTTAATAATGGAGCGAACATAAGGACTTAAATCGGTATAATGTAGAAAAGCATCTTTTTCAAAGCCAACATCTACAAATGCAGCATTAAGTCCGGGTATGAGTTTTTTCACTTTACCCAGATAAAGGTCGCCCACAGCAAAATTCATATCGGAACTTTCGCTGTGTAATTCAACCAGTTTTTTATCTTCCAATAAAGCTATTTCAACCCCAGTTGGTGTTGAGTTTATTATTAATTCTTTGTTCACTATAGCAACTTTAAAATACAGATTCACCGTCCCAATAGCGGGCAGTGTTTATCTACTTATACTATAAATCATCGCTTTGCAGGAGGAAGGAGGACAGGTAAAGTTGCAACAGGAAGGGAATGCAGCGATAGTATGTAGATAAGTATTACAAGCATTGCTCTTTGCAGTGCAATGCTTGTAAATTATGTGCAATAGAAAAAAAACTATTTATTCTTTTTCTTATGACGATTCTTTCTTAAACGTTTTTTTCTTTTGTGTGTAGCGATTTTATGACGCTTTCTCTTTTTACCACAAGGCATACAAGATATTTTATATAGTTAAAAAATAATTTATTTTTTGAGCTCTTCAATTCGTTTAGACAATTCAATTTTTGCTTCCGGGATATTTACCATTTGCTTTGCTTTTTCATAATAAACAATCGCATTTGCTTTGTCTCCCTTTAAATCAAATGATTCGGCAATATGAAATACTGCTTCTACATTGGTAGGATCTACTTTTAAAACAGCTTGAAATCTTTCAATTGCTTTATCATATTGCCCACTTTTTTTGCCTCCTAAACCCAAAACCATCTGTCCATATACATTGTTTGGGTTCTTTTGAACCAGTTCCCTGATGGGTAAAATGCCCTCCATTGGGTTGCTTCCAAGGTTGCCAAAAATGTAACAAGCACCTAGTCCAATCTTGCTAGAATCATTATCAGGATTGAGTTTTAGTGAATTTTCTAAAAGAACTTTTGCATTGCTAGCCAACCAGTTTTGCATGGCAGGCTCCCCGGTTGCCATTAGTCTGTTTAAAAACAATCGGGCGGCAAAGGTGAGGCTTTTTTCAGAATTTTCCAACTTCGCAGCCGCAGAAGTATAATATGCATATGGTTCGAACAACTGACCACTGTCTTTCCAGAACTTAGCCAATTGATGAAATACATGAATTTGCTGGTCTTTTATATCTCCCCTCGATACAGAATTCTCAAGTGCAGTAAGTCTTTCAACTTGTTCAGGCTTAATTTTTGAATAGGCTTCTGCCAATATATTTTTCCTAAAATCTATTTTTTCAGGGGCAATACCCTCTTTATTTCCGGCAGCTTGTGCAGAATTGGATTTAAGTGGAATGGTTCTTCCTCCAAAATATAATGCTCCACATGCCATTATAGATAGGGCAATTAGTATAATTTGCTGTTTTTTCACTTAAGGTTCACTTTTGGCAAAGGTAGCTTACTTGTGCTTGCTTTTCACTTCACTAATAAATTCTTTCGCTGGTTTAAATGCAGGAATAAAATGTTCAGGTATTTCAACTGCAACATTTTTTTTAATATTTCTACCAATTTTCGCTGCTCTTTTTTTGGTAATAAAACTACCAAAGCCCCTGATGTAAATATTTTGCCCTTGTGAAAGACTTTCTTTAACTTCTTTAAACATTGTTTCTAAAGTCACTAAAACATCTACTTTTGGGATGCCAGTTTTATCGGAAATGTTGTTGATGAGATCAGATTTTCTCATTAGATATGGTTTTGATTTGATTGACAGCTTAAAGTAAATCAAAAAGATTGAATTACACAAACAATACATAACTATTTTTATGAATTTATCGCTTATTCGTTAAATAATTCAACTAGTTACAGATAAAACAAAGATTTTATATATCCTGTAAAACAATTTTATACTTTGATAAAAGCCCCATCTAAAATCCTCGATAATACCCCGAAATCGGTTCAACAATTGTTTACTCGAACGATAATGCGTTGGAATAAACAACATAATAATCGACAAATGCCCTGGAAAGGAGTAGGCGATCCCTATAAAATATGGCTAAGCGAAGTTATTCTTCAACAAACAAGGGTTGAGCAAGGATTGGCCTATTATAATCGGTTTATTGAAAAATATCCATCAGTTACTGCATTGGCAAATGCTAAAGACGAAACGGTATTTAAACTATGGGAAGGTTTGGGGTATTACAGTAGGTGTAGAAATTTATTGATCACTGCTCGTTTTATTGCTTTTGAATTGGGAGGGAAGTTCCCTTCAACCTACGACGAATTGTTGGCTTTGAAGGGGGTTGGACCATATTCTGCAGCTGCTATTGCTTCTTTTGCCTATAACTTACCCTATGCAGTTGTAGATGGGAATGTATTTAGGGTGATTGCCCGCTATTTTGGCATTGATGAACCAACAGATAATGCCGATGGAAAAAAGCTATTTACAGCATTAGCGAATTTATTAATTGATAAAAAAGAACCCGGTAAATACAATCAAACCATCATGGATTTTGGTGCTACAGTTTGTAAGCCGGCTTTACCACTGTGCGCAAGTTGTATACTTAATAATACCTGTGCTGCATTTAAAGCCGGAACAGTGCATCAGTTGCCGGTAAAGTTAAAAGCCATACAACGAAAAAACAGATGGATGTATTATTTTATTTTTACCCATCAACAATTAACTGCTATTAATAAAAGAACCAATAAAGATATTTGGCAAGATTTGCACGAATTTTATTTAGTAGAATCTCCTACAATGCTCAACTGGAATAACGGTAACATTCAAAATTGGCTATCCGATCAGTTGGGCATCCATCAATCTACAATAGTAAAATTATCGCCCATTCGTAAACAGCAGCTTACCCATCAACAAATTAGTGGGCAGTTTATTCACATCCATCTTCCCGAAATTTCCGCATCTTTACAAGGTTTAACTTGGGTAAAATCGCAACAAATGAAAAAAATAGCTTTCCCAAGGTTTATTACGGCATATTTTGAAGAAGGGAATACGTAATTGGTATTTTTAAAAGCGTTAATTTTACCCCTTAGGAATCTATAAAATTGTACATTAAATAATAATTTTGTACAATCTATTGTTAAACTAAACTACCCTATTTTGGATTACCACTCGGTTCACGCATTTTTTCCTTCGATTCAATTATTGGCTGTTCCCCCGCAGGGAACTACTATATTAATTATAGTTCTTTCATTTTTAATGTTTTTTTCTTTTGTATTATCGGGGGCTGAAGTAGCTTTTTTTTCCCTTACTCATAAAGACATTAATTTACTAAGAACAAAGCAACAACCTTCTTATCAGCGTATTGTTGAATTGGTAGAAGCACCCAAAATTTTATTGGGTTCATTATTAATTACCAATAGTTTGGTGAATATTTCTATTATTATTATTGCCAATTTTTTAATAGATAACTTATTTGAATTTAGCCAGATCAATGCTGCATGGATTGAGTTTGCAATAAAGGTATTGGCTGTTTCATTTATATTGGTTTTAGTTGGAGAGGTAATGCCAAAAGTTATGGCCACGCAAAACAATATTCGATTTGCCAATGATTTTGGTGGTATGATTCATGTAGTTGTGTATTTAACAAAGGGACTAAGTAAAAGACTGGTAAAATATTCGGATATCATTGAAAAAAAATTATCTAGCAATGTTAATGGATCTTATAGCCTACAAGAGTTAGACCATGCAATTGATATTACTTCCGACAATACCGCTTCCGAAAAAGAAAAAAATATTTTAAAAGGTATTGTAAAGTTTGGAAATATAACCGTTAAACAAATTATGACTACACGTGTTGATGTACATGGTGTAGATGCTTCTATTGGATTTGATGAATTGCTGGAAATTGTTAAAGACATGCATTACAGCAGGTTTCCGGTATTTAAAGAAGGCTTGGATAATATTGTGGGAATGATTCATACAAAAGATTTATTGCCTTATTTAAATAATTTGGATGATTTTGAATGGAACGATTTATTTAGAGCGCCTTATTTTGTTCATGAGCAAAAATTAATTGATGATTTATTGAATGAGTTTCAGGTAAAGCGCATTCACTTTGCTATTGTGGTAGATGAGTTTGGAGGAACAAGCGGAATAGTTACCTTAGAAGATGTGTTGGAAGAAATTATTGGAGATATTAAAGATGAGTTTGATGATGAGGATGCAGGCTATAAAAGAATAGATGAGTGGAATGTAATTTTTGAAGGGAAAACAATGATTAACGATGTGTGTAAAACGATGGGTTTAGCATCAGATACATTTGAGGAAGTAAAAGGTGAAAGTGAGTCGTTGGCAGGCATGGTATTAGAAATAGCGGGTGAAATACCTTTAGTTAATTCGATCGTAACAGCAGGTGATTTTGATTTTACAGTTTTAGAAGTAGAGCGAAATAGAATCAATAAAATTAAAGTAACGATCAAAGATTTTAAACACGAGAATTAACTTCATTCTTTAAAATAAAAAATATGTTGTATCGATTAAAAAATATCATCATTATCATAGCAGTAGCTATAACACTTGGAGGTATTTTATCGTGCAACAGTTCTTTTACACCTAAGCCAACCGGTTATTTTAATATACCATTTCCGGTTAAAAAATACAAGGCTTTTGATCAACCCGGATATCCATATACTTTTGATTATCCAGTTTATGCTACTATTGTTAAAGACACCAACTATTTTGGTGGAAGTACCGAAAATCCATGGTGGATTAATATAGATTTCCCTCAGTTCAGCGGAAGGATTTATGTGAGTTACAAAGAAATTGGCAAGAATAAATTTGATACATTGGTGAAGCATGCGTTTACACTAACTGGTAAACATACCTCAAAAGCTTACTCTATAGAAGACTCTATCATTAGTACTACAAATAATGTACATGGTGTATTTTTTTTAGTAGGCGGCGATGTAGCTACCGCCAATCAATTTTTTTTAACAGACACCAATAAGCATTTTTTGAGAGGTGCTTTATATTTCGATACAACACCAAATGAAGATTCTTTAGGTATAGTGAACCGTTTTTTAATAGAAGATGTTCGGCATTTGATTAGTACATTTAAATGGCGAAACAAATAATCGAATGGAAAAACATAACTTTATTAAACCTATAATAAACCAATTACACAAGCAGCAATGATAGCAATAGACAATATTTTAATTAGTGATGAAGTTGTAGAAGAACAGTTTGTATGTGACTTGAACAAATGCAAAGGCGGATGCTGCGAAGATGGTGATGCAGGTGCTCCTATAGAAAAATGGGAGATGAAAAAAATAGATGAGTATTATGAAGTGATTAAACCCTACATGACACCCGAAGGAATTGCTGAAGTAAAACGTGGAGGTAAGTATGTATTTGATCAGGAATTTGGCTGGGTAACACCAACCATTAATGGGGCTATTTGTGCCTATGGATTTAAAGATGAGCAAGGTATTATTAAATGTGCTGTTGAACAAGCGTATAATGATGGCAAACTGGATTGGAAAAAACCAGTAAGTTGCCATTTGTTTCCTATTTTAGTGAGAAAAAGTAAAAGAGATCCGGATGTAGAATATGTAAATTACCAGCCAAGAGAAGATCTTTGTAAAAGTGGCTGTAAGATGGGAAAAAAATTAAAAGTTCCTGTATATATTTTTTTGAAAGAGGCATTGATCAGAAAATATGGCGAAGAGTTTTATAATACATTATCTGCCACCGCCGAGCAGATCAATAAAAAATAAATTGGATAACAATGAACAATACAGCTGCATCATTTATCGCAAAGAGTACAATTAAGGCTGCCGACTTAGAGCATAGAAGAAAAATAAATTTCAATATAGGCAAATACAATACTGCGCTAAAAGAAGGCAAAAAGCAGTTTACACATTTAATGCAAACTAGGGAAGCAGCTAAAAATAGGAAATGGAATGCCATTGAAAATTTAGACAATTATTTGGAGGAGTTTGAGCGTAAAATAACAGCAAGGGGTGCTAAAGTTTTGTGGGCCGAAAATGCCGAACAAGCCAGAGAATATATAGGTAAAATTTGCAGCGATAGAAACTGTAAAACATTGGTGAAGAGTAAGAGCATGGTTACCGAAGAAATTCATTTAAATACGTATTTAGAAGAGCGGGGAATAGAAAGTGTTGAAACAGATTTAGGTGAATATATACAACAGTTAGATGGTGAACCACCATATCATATTGTTACACCGGCAATGCATAAAAGCAAAGAAGATGTAGCTCGGTTATTTGCAAATAAATTGGGCACACCTGCTGGATTATCGCCGGAAGAATTAACCCTTGTTGCACGAAAAAAATTAAGAGAAAAGTATGTGCAGGCAGAAGTAGGTGTTACAGGTGCCAATTTTATTCTGCCCGATATTGGGGGGATAGCGATTACAGAAAATGAGGGCAATGCAAGATTAAGTTGTGCTTGGCCCAAAACGCATATTGCGGTGGTAGGAATAGAAAAGGTAATTCCTTCTGTTAACGACTTGCCATTATTTTGGCCATTGTTGGCAACCTATGGAACCGGACAGAAAGTTACAGTGTATAATTCAATTATTTCTGGACCCCGTCAGCCAAATGAAACAGACGGACCGGAGGAAATGTTTGTGATTTTACTCGATAATGGAAGAACCAATTTATTGGCCAATCCTGTTGCGCGCGAAGCATTGTATTGCATCAGATGCGGAGCTTGTTTAAATGCTTGTCCGGTATATAAAAACATCGGTGGTCATTCTTACGAAACCACTTATAGTGGGCCAATTGGCAAAGTAATTACACCCTATTTGCGTGGCTTAGATGAATACAAGCATTTGAGTTATGCCTCATCATTATGTGGCAATTGTACAGAAGTTTGTCCGGTTAGAATTAATCTCCATGAACTGTTGCTCGACAATAGGCACGAAGCAGTTAAACATGGGGATAGTACCCTTGCCGAACGCTTGGCCTGGAAAGCTTGGAAAACAGCTAGTTTAAATAGAGGGATGATGAATAAAGGAAGTGGAAAATTAAAAAATTGGATTGTAAATAAAGTGTTTAAAGGTTGGACAGCGCATAGAGCCGAATTAGATTTTAGCAGCAAAACTTTTAATGAATTGTGGAAGGAAAGAGAAAGCTAGTTGAAATTATGCATTTCGGTATCGTTTGCGTAAATAAATGCACTCAATAAATGCAAAATTTAAGTTAATATAAATAGACTTGTAGACATTATTGCGGCCATTATGGCCTTGATTGCTAAACTATAAGTCAATATGAAAAAATTGCTGCTTGTTTTTTTACTGGCCTTACTTGGGGTTGGTATGTATGCTCAAAACATTACTGTAAGTGGTAAAGTAACAGATGAAAACGGGTTATCATTAACTGGTGTTACTGTAAAACTAAAAAGTTCCGGAATTTCTTCTCAAACAAACAAAGAAGGAGCTTTCCAAATAGCTATTCCTGCTGCGGGTGATGTAGTAGTATTTAGTTATGTAGGATACAAAAATGTTGAAAGATTCATTAAATCTGCTGAAACTGTATTGGTGAAACTAGAAAAAAGTACCACTAACTTAGATGAAGTAGTGGTAATTGGTTACCAATCTATCAAAAGAAAAGATTTGATGGCATCTGTAGCATCTATTGGTGCAAAAGATTTAAAAGATATTCCTGTTAATTCTGCTGCAGAAGCTTTAAATGGTCGTTTGGCTGGTGTTACTGCAACAACTGCAGAAGGATCACCGGATGCCGATATTAGAATTAGGGTAAGAGGTGGTATGTCTATCACCGGCGATAATTCACCATTGTATATTTTAGATGGGGTGCAAGTTGAAAATGCACTTAATTTAATTTCTCCTCAAGACATTCAATCGATTGACGTATTGAAAGATGCTGCAGCTACAGCAATATATGGTGCTAGAGGTGCTAATGGTGTTATTGTAATTACTACTAAGTCTGCCAAAAAAGGAAAATTACAATTGTCGTATAACACATTTTTGGGTGTAAAAGAGTTGGCAAAAAAATTAGCCGTACTATCACCTTATGATTATGTATTTTATCAATATGAAAGAGCATTGGGTAGTTCTGTTGATAGCTCAGCATTTGCTAAAAACTTTGGATCAACATTTGATACATTATCTGTTTATAAAAATGCAAGTCCTATAGATTGGCAAACAGAAATATTTGGCAACCAAGGTATCGTTAAAATGAACAATATTAACCTTACCGGTGGTAATAATAAAATCTCTTACAATTTTGGATTTACTTCTAACGACGATAAAGCCATCGTTAGAAATTCTAGTTTCAATAGAAAATTATTTGTTGGTAAAGTTGATTTACAACCAATTAAAAACTTAAAAATTGGCATTTCTACAAGATATACTTTACAAGATGTATATGGCGCAGGTGTATCGGATGAAAAAGGTATATCATATAATAGATTAAGAAACGCTGTAAAATATCGTCCATTCTTATCTGCCAATCAAGAGTTGGATGATGCAGATCCTTTGGCAGATTTAAATGTAGGTAATGGCTTAAACTTAATTAATCCAATTCAGTTATCAGATCAGGAGTTTCGTAGAAAATCTACTACAGACAAAAATGCTTCTATCAACATTAACTATGGTATTGTTAAAAACTTAACCTTTACTTCTTCATTGGGTTATGATGATTTTTCTTTAGTTGATAGAAAATACAGCGATTCTTCTACTTCTTATTCTATTATTCAAGGCTCTAGAAAACCAATATTAGGGGTTGATTCAATCAATAAAAAAACATTAACCAATTCAAACGTTTTAACCTACGCAGTTAATGATTATAAAGGCAAACACGACTTTTCTGTATTAGTGGGTGAAGAAACTTTTCAATTAGAAACACAAACCGGAAATAATTTATATAAACTATATCCTAATGGAACTTCATTTGATGATGCATATTCCAAAAATGTAGCGGGTACTGTTTTTGCTGGTTTCCCTAAACTAAATAAAACGAAGTACACAAATATGTCGTTCTTCGGAAGGTTGTCTTATGGATACAAAGACAAATATTTATTTTCTGCAAATTTAAGAGCAGATGGTGCATCTAAGTTTGCTGAAAACAACAGATGGGGTTATTTCCCTTCAGGGTCATTTGCTTGGAGAGTTAAAAAAGAAAAATTCTTACAAAATGTTGAAGCCATTTCTGATTTAAAATTAAGAGTAGGGTATGGTGTTGTTGGGAATAACAGAATTGCAGATTACTTATATTTAAATACGTATAACAATAATGGCTCTTACTTTTATGGCTTAGGTGGTCAAACTATTTATGGGTATTCATCTGCAAGTTTAATTAATTCGAGTTTAGTGTGGGAGTCTACAACAAGCCGTAACATTGGGTTAGACATCAGCCTATTTAAAAATCTAAATCTAACCATTGATTTATATAACAATTCATCCAATAAATTATTATTGAATGTGCCTTTTAATTCTACTTATGGGTACAATTCACAATTACAAAATATTGGAAGAACATCTAATAAAGGAATTGAAATTGGTTTAAGTGCAGTTTTAGCGAATAAGAAAGATTTTAATTGGAATGCCAACTTCAATATTTCATTCAATAAAAATACTATTGAAGAATTGGGTGTTAATCAGAACTTTTTTTATCCAGCAGCCAGCTGGGGTGTATCTGGTCAGCCAACAGACTATATAGCTAAAATTGGCCTACCAGTAGGATCGATGTATGGGTTTATTACTGATGGATTTTATACGCCATATGATTTTGATTACAACTGGACAACAAAAGTGTATACACTTAGACCAGGAGTTGTTGATAATTCAGGTGCAATAGGAACAGTACAACCAGGTTCTATAAAGTTTAAGGATTTAAATGGTGACAATAAAGTTGATTTAGCGAATGATAGAACAATCATTGGTAATCCAACACCTAAATTTACTGGAGGGTTGAACCAACAATTCACTTACAAGAATTGGGATTTAAGCTTGTTCTTAAATTTTTCTTACGGCAACCAAGTATACAATGCCAATAAAATTGAATTGACCAATGGATATGCTAATAATGCCAATATGTTAGACATTATGGCTACACGTTGGAAAACAGTTTCACCAGAAGGAAAAACTTTGCAATATGTAAATGGAAGTAACCAGGTGATAGGGATTGATCCGGTATCATTATTTACAGCTAATAATACTGCAACAACATGGATGCCTATAAAATCTGGTAATGGTGCATTTTACACACATTCATGGGCAATAGAAGATGGATCTTTCTTAAGAGTAAACAATCTTACCATTGGCCATACTTTTAGATCACTTCAATTATCAAAATTAAAAATCAGCAAATTGCGTTTTTATCTAACCGGAAACAATTTGGCAATCATCACACAATATTCTGGGTATGATCCTGAAGTAAGTGTTACCAATAGTGGTTTAACTCCGGGATTAGATTATTCTGCATATCCAAAAAGCAGATCATTCATTTTTGGAATAAATGCAACATTTTAATTGACCAATTTTAAATTTTTATTTATGATGAATAATAATAAAACATTGTATAAATACTTCGCAGCGTTTTTAATTCCTGCGATGATGCTTTCATTGGGATGTAAGAAATTTTTAGACCAACAGCCGATTACTGAATTAGGTACCGATATGGTATTTAGTGATGTAGAAAATGCTAAGAAAGCCGTTGCTACTGTTTATAGCCGTTTAGTGGGAGATGCAGGTTATGGTATTCGTTTAAGTTTATACTATCCGGTAGATAATGATGAAATGCAGGGGCCAACAGGTGCATCCGACAATGATCGTAGAGATATTGCCCGCTACAATGCAGTGTCTACCAATGCACAAATTACCAATCCATTTAATCAATTATTTACTGGAATTGAATTTGCCAATAATTGCATCGACAATATTCCTAAAATGAAAATGTATACTGCAGGTTCAGAAACGGAGAAAAAACAATTACAACGTTTATATGGTGAGGCATTAACACTAAGGGCACAGTTTTATTTAGAAGCGATTAGAAACTGGGGCGATTTGCCGGCACATTTTACATCTGCAGCTAATTTAGCTGTAGCAGATCCATTTCCAACTGCTTCCAACAGAGATTCTATTTACGATGTGTTATTGGCTGATTTAAAACAGGCATCAACATTGGTTCCTTGGAGAAATGATTTGTCGGCTATTGGTGATGCAAACGATGAAAGAATTACCAAAGGAACAGTTAAAGCATTACGAGCAAGAATTGCATTGTTTAGAGGTGGTTATTCTTTAAGAAATGCAAGTAAAACGATGGAGCAGGGGTCTAATGCTTCTGTGTATTATAAAATTGCACTTGATGAGTGTACTGAAATTATTGCCTCTGGTCAACATTCATTAAATCCAAGTTTTAGGGCTTTATGGAAAGATCAAGTAGGTGCACACGTGTCGGCCGATCCAAATGGTGAATTAATGTTCCAGGCTAGTGGGATAGGAAGAAATGGTGTAGCTGATACTAAACTAGGTTACTACAACGGCCCAAGTGTAAACAAATTTGGTAATGTTTCTATTAACGTATTACCTTCTTATTTTTATGCATTTGATTCTACCGATTTAAGAAGAGATGTAACTTGTGCTATTTATAATGTGGGTGCTGATGGCGCTACGAAAACTGGTCTTGCAATAACTGCAATAAATGATGGAAAATATAGAAGAGATTGGGTTTCTAATCCGGTAATTGCACCAACCGATGCGGTACAATATATGAGCTTGAAATGGCAAATTATTCGTTATTCGGATGTGTTATTGATGTTTGCAGAAGCAGAGAATGAAATTAATGGTCCAACTGCCGATGCTTATAAAGCAGTTAATCAGGTTCGTAGAAGAGGGTATGGAAAGCCTATTGATGCGGTTGACGCAAAAGTGGACCTAAAAGCAGGTTTAAGTAAAGCAGATTTCTTTGCTGCTGTAGTTAAAGAACGTTCTTTAGAATTAGGCGGTGAAGGGGTAAGAAAATACGACCTTATCAGATGGAATAAATTAGCAAGTACTATAGCTGCTACTAAACTAACATTAGATAGTATGTCGAACAGATTAGGCAGTTACGCTAATCTACCACAATCAATGTATTATAAGAACAATTCTGTTGCCGATGATAAGGCATTGTGGAGCAATTCATTTTATAAGGCTGCACCTTCAAGTACTCCTACCGGAACTACCAAAGTAACATGGATGGGTACTACTATAGGCACTACATCATTGTCTAGGTATGCAACCGGATTCACAACCGGAAAATCTGAATTGCTGCCAATACCACAGCCGATATTAGATGTGAATTTTCGGTTGAAACAAAACCCTAACTATAACTAAAAATTACACAAGGCAGTATTAATTACTGCCTTGTTTTTTTATACAGAATGCGTAATTATTTACTCTACTTGTTATTAATTGGTTTTCATTGGCTGAAAGGGCAAACTATTGCTTTCCCTGGTGCCGAAGGGTTTGGTAAATATACAACAGGAGGCAGGGGCGGTATTGTACTCAAAGTAACAAATTTAGATGACAGTGGCCCAGGTAGTTTTAGGGATGCGTGTACAAAGAAATACCCGCGCATTATAGTCTTTGAAGTTGCAGGAACGATTCATTTGCAAACCAAATTAGCTATTTCAGCTAATGTTACTATTGCCGGGCAAAGTGCACCAGGCGATGGCATATGTATAGCCGATCAATCGGTTGGATTGGCAGGTAATAATATCATTGTCCGTTTTCTGCGTTTTAGATTAGGCGATAAATTTCAGCGAAATGAAATGATTGATGGTAACGGTGGCGATGATGCATTTGGTGGTAATAAAAGGAAGAATATAGTGATTGACCATTGTAGTATGAGCTGGAGTAATGATGAAGTATTTTCTATTTATGGAGGAGATAGTACCACAATTCAATGGAATTTAATTTCGGAACCTTTAAACTATTCTTATCATTTTGAAAAAGGCGATGTAGATTTTGAACACCATGGATATGGTGGAATATGGGGTGGCGAACATTTATCTGCACACCATAATTTATTTGCACATTGTGTGAGTAGAAACCCACGGTTTAATGGAGCTAGATTAGGCGCGAATAAAGAATTTGTAGATTTTACCAATAACCTAATTTACAATTGGCAACACAACAGTGTGTATGGTGGAGAGGATGGCACCTATAATATAGTGAATAACTATTACCGTTCTGGTCCTTCTACTTCGGAACTAGTAAAGAGCAGAATAGTGAATCCTACTTCGGATGCAGTAAAGCAATTGGGTAAATTTTATGTAGCAGGTAATTGGGTGGAAGACAATGAAATGGTTTCCAACAATAATTTACTAGGTATGCATTTCGATAAAAAAATTACAGAAACCGAAAAACTTGCAGCTATTGCCAACCAGTCATTTGCTACCATTCCTATAAATGTTCAACCAGCAAAGCAGGCATATTTAACCATTCTAAATAGCGTGGGTGCCTCATTTAAAAGAGATACGTTAGATGCAAGAATTATTAAAGACGTTGTGAATAGAACCGGAAAAATAATTGATGTGCAAGGAGGCTTTTTACATGGAACCGATTTTATGTTAACCATTAATGCCTGGCCATACTTACGTGCATCTAATGTTTTGAAAGATACAGACAATGATGGAATGCCCGATAATTGGGAACAAGCCAATGGACTAGATCCAAAGTTGAATGATGCAAATGAAACAACTATTTTAGCTAATTATACCAATATTGAAGTATATTTAAACAGCATTGTAGAATAATTATAGTGTTCAATGATCTGTAATCAATTAAAATAAAATTTAATGAAACGCACTACAATAATCTTTTTTATTGCTGTATTATTTATTGCTGCTACACCAGTACAAAAACTTACTATTTGGCTTTGTGGCGATAGTACCATTGCTAATAAAGTTACAACTGCTTATCCTGAAACAGGCTGGGGTATGCCATTTGTATATTTTTGGGATTCAAGTGTGCAAGTAAAAAATTTGGCCAAAAATGGCCGGAGTACTAAAACATTTATTAACGAACAATTGTGGCAACAAGTAATTGATGGCGCTGCCGAAGGAGATGTTGTATTGATACAGTTTGGACACAATGACGAATCGAAAGAAAAGAAAGAAAGATATACATCCCCCGATGAATTCAAAATCAACTTGTCGAGATTTGTTGAAGAAGCAAGGGCCAAAAAAACCATTCCAATTTTGCTAACTCCGGTATCCAGAAGAAAGTTCGATACCCTCGGCAATGTATTAGAAACACATAGGGTATACACAGAATTAGTAAAAGAAGTAGCACTTGAAAAGAATGTATCTTATATTGATTTAGATACAAAAAGTAGAGCACTGTATCAACAATTTGGAAAAGAAAATTCTGCTTTATTGTTTTTACAATTAAAACCAGGGGAACATCCAAACTATCCTGATGGGAAAATAGATAATACCCATTTTAATGAATTGGGTGCGCGGCTAATTGCTCAGTTAGTATTACAAGAGTTGAAGCAATTAAATACTCCTTTGAATACGCATATTCGTGTGCCTAAAATCAAATCATAACACAAGCAATTGATACTATTTTTTATCAATGAAAATAATCATCGGGCAATCATTTTAGCAACATCAATCAACATCATTGTATGCAAAAATTATTTTTATTGGCAATTTGTTTTATTGTAGTTCCACATTGGTTAGTTGCGCAAAAAAGAACATCTAAGTATCATTTTGTAGTTTCAAAAGACCATTCAAGTAAATACCAATCTATACAGCAAGTACTTAACTTAATTCCCTCCGGAAATATAAAACCAGTTTCTATATTTGTCAAAAAGGGTATTTACGAAGAAGTAATTGTGGTAGATGCCAGTAAATCGAATATCACATTAATTGGAGAAGATGAAAAAAATACCATTGTTCAGTATAACAACCATGCAGGGGTAAAATTAACAAATGGCGACACGTTAAATACCTGGACATGTGCTACAGCGTTTATTTATGGGAATGATTTTCAGGCACAGCACATTAGTTTTAGTAATCAGGCTGGGTTTACTGCCGGTCAGGCAGTTGCTTTGCGGGTAGAAGGAAATAGGGCGTCGTTTTATAATTGTAACATGCTTGGTTTTCAGGATGTGTTGTTTTTAAGTGGCAACGGCGTAAAGCATTATTTTAGTAATTGTTATATTGAAGGAACTACCGATTTTATATTTGGTGCCGCAACAGCAATATTTGATGATTGCAAAATCAACAGTAAAAAAAATTCACACGTAACAGCAGCATCAACCAATAGTATTATTCCATTTGGTTTTGTATTTAGAAACTGTACACTTACTGCCGACTCATTAATTAATAAAGTAAGTTTAGGAAGGCCATGGAGCCCAACTGCCAGTGTAATATATATAAATTGTTGGATGGGTAAACATATTATTGAAGAAGGTTGGAATAATTGGAAAAACACAGCAAATGAACTTACTGCGCGTTATAGTGAATTTAACAGTAAAGGCCCCGGTGGAAACACTGCTAAAAGGGTTGCATGGAGTAAACAACTAAGTGAGGAGCAGGCGACAAATCTAACAAACCAAAAAATCTTAGGTGAATGGCAACCTTCAAAAAGAATATTTTAAAATATGCTTGGGTAAGTGGTTTTATGTTTTTGAGTATTTTAGCTACAGCGCAAAAATATACTAACCCTATACTACATGAAGATTACAGTGATCCGGATGTAATACGTGTTGGCAATAAATTTTATATGGTTGCCTCTAGTTTTAATTATGTACCCGGCTTGCCCATTTTATCATCCAACGATTTGGTGCATTGGACGTTAACAGGATATGCATTGCAGCAAAATATGCCCATTGAGCACTATAAAAAAGTTAAACATGGTGCTGGAGTTTGGGCACCTAGTATTAGGTATCATGCAGGTGAATTTTATATTTACTACCCCGATCCAGATTTCGGCATTTATTTGATTAAATCTAAAAAAATTGAAGGCCCATGGAGTGTGCCTATTTTGGTGCAAGCTGGTAAAGGATTGATAGATCCTTGTCCGTTTTGGGACGATAATGGAAAAGCGTATTTAGTGCATGCTTATGCAGGAAGCAGGGCAGGAATAAAAAGTGTATTGACGTTGCAGGAGATGTTGATTGATGGTACTAAACTTATTGGTAATGGAATTTTGGTATATGATGGGCATGGGATAGACCCAACAGTAGAAGGCCCCAAACTGTACAAAAGAGCAGGTTGGTATTATATTTTTGCACCGGCTGGCGGAGTAGCAACAGGTTGGCAAATTGTATTGCGTGCAAAAAAAATAATGGGGCCTTATGAAAGGAAGGTAGTGATGGAACAGGGTAATTCAGCTGTAAATGGCCCACACCAGGGTGCATGGGTGCAAACCAATACAGGTGAAGATTGGTTTGTACATTTTCAAGATAAGGAAGCGTATGGAAGAATTGTGCATCTTCAGCCAATGCAATGGAAAGAAAATTGGCCCATAATAGGAGTCGATAATAAAGGGAATGGCATTGGAGAACCTGTTGAAGAATATGATATGCCAAAACATATTATTCAGCCAGCTAAAGTAAGTAGCAACATAACCATTCAAGAAAAATTGGCTTTTCAATGGTCGGCTAATCCAGAACCGAACTATCAAATGGAGTATAATGGCATTGATAGGTATTACGCCATACTCAATAACGATAGTATACAAAATCTTTGGAATTTTCCGGCATTGCACCTGCGGAAGTTACCAGCAGAAAAATTTGTTGCTACAGCACAATTAAATTTTAAATCTTTGCAAGAAGGCGAACGTGCAGGTTTCATTGTTTTTGGAACTAGTTATGCAGGATTGTGTTTAGAATTTACCGGTAATAAATTGAATTTGCAATACATTGAATGTAACAATGCCAATAAAAAAGGCGTTGAAAAAAAATCATTGATTGCAACAAATATTCCGAATAGTGTGTTTGGACGAATTGCAATGAATAAAGGTGGGTTAGCAGCATTTAGTTATAGTTTAGATGGACAAAATTTTATACCAATATCCAATATATTTAAGGCAGAACCGGGAATGTGGGTTGGAAGTAAAATCGGTACTTTTTGTAGTAGCATAAAAACCACCAATGATGCGGGATGGTTGGAAGTAGCATCTTTTAAAATTGAAAAATAAATAATATGAAAAAAAAGTATCTACTCATTTGTTTAGTATTAACGACTGTATTTGCTCAAGCTCAGTCTAAGAAAGAAAATGCAGTTAAAACAGCTGTAGAAGCTTTAACAAAAGCAATGGTTGATGGTGATAGGGAACAGTTGGCTATGGTAGCTTCTGATCATTTAAGTTATGGGCACTCTGGCGGACATGTAGAAGGGAAGACAGATTTTGTAGAAAAAATAGCAAGTGGCAAATCTGATTTTGTTACGATAGATATTACCGAACAGACAATTGATATAGTGCGATCAATTGCAGTTGTGCGTCATGTGCTTACCGCTGTTACTAATGACAATGGTAAGCCGGGCAATGTTAAACTAAAAGTGTTGTTGGTATTTCAAAAAGAGGGAAGCAGTTGGAAATTGTTGGTACGCCAAGCTGTAAAAGCCTAGTTTATTTTTTTCTGGTAGAATCTCTTTGGTGCAGTTCAGCAGGTAATACTACATTGTTGAACTGCGTAACCGGTCGTTTACTGGCAATTTGATTAATTAACAATTCTGCAGCAATTCTACCCATTTCGTATGCAGGTTGGCGAACAACAGAAAGTGATGGGGATAGTAAATCGGTTAAATCGAGATTACTAAAACCCAATAAACCAACTTCTTGCGGGATGCTAATTTTGTGTACTTGGCAATACCGCATAGTATTGGTGGTGATTTTATCGGAACAGGCTAAAATGGCATCAGGTTTATGGATGCCCAGCATTTTTTTATTTAATATTTCTTCTACTTCCTCATAAATTAGTCCGCCATGCGAACAGAAACCAATGTTTTCCTCAATTATAGGAATAGAATGATCTTTAAGGGCTGCTTTATATCCTTCCACTCTTTCCATGGTAATAGATAAAAAAGAAGCGTTGGCTATGCAAGCGATATTGTTAAATCCATTATTAATAAGTAGTGTAGTGGCTTCGTATGCAGCTTTAAAATTATCAACGCTAACCTTATGGATATCACCAAAACTAACTGTTCTATCGAAAGAAACCATGTGCATACCCCTATTATACAATTGTTGTATATGCGTGAAATCGGAAGTTTCGGCAGATACTGAAAATAAAATTCCATCTACACTTCTGGATGCCAAAAATTGCATAGAAGACACTTCTCTGTCGAAATACTCTTTACTTTGGGCGATGATAACATTGTACCCTTTCTCTTGAGCTACCGATTCAATGCCATTAATGGCTTGCGAAAAAAAACTATTGGCAATTTCACTCACTAAAACGCCAATGGAGCTACTTCTTTTTTCTTTTAAGCTGAGGGCAATAGGGTTAGGCTTGTAATTGTTTTCTTTGGCGTAACTAAGTACTTTTTCTTTGGTTTCCGGACTAATTTCATGACTGTCGCGAAGAGCCCGGCTTACTGTAGAGGTAGATAGCCCCAATGCAAGTGCAATGTCTTTTATGGTAATGGCTTCGAATCTCATGAATGTACCTTAATTAATAGGGTGAAGTTATATATTTTTAATTAAAATGAACCGGTATCGTTTGCGTAAATTAGTATCTATTTCATACTGAATTATAGCATCCACATTGCTTAATTCTCTAAATTTAACGCGCTGTCAAAATTCAAAAGTAAAAAGTCAAAAAGTAGATTATAAAAAAGTTGAATAAGACGCAAACTATTGAGTAGTAAAAATCTATGTAACTGAAATTGAAAAAATAATTAAATGAAACGATTGATCATAGCAATAGTATTACCAATCTTATCTTTGGCTGGCTGGGCTCAAAAGCAACCCGATTTTAAGGTAGCTGGTACATTCTTTAAAAAAGATACGATTGCTATTAGCGCAATGGGGGCTATTGCAAACGGCGATTATGTAAATACGTATGCTATAAATGCAGCCATTCAACAATTACATGCAAAAGGAGGCGGTGTAGTGCTTATTCCAAAAGGATTGTGGTTAACAGGTCCTATACAATTGCTTTCCAACATTAATTTACACCTTCAAAAAGGTGCGTTGGTAGAATTTACAGCCGATTTTAATCAATATCCACTGGTGGTATCTTCATTTGAAGGAGTAGAAGCAGCCAGGTGCAAATCGCCCATTAGTGCCGAAAATCAATCAAATATCGCCATTACAGGTGAAGGGGTATTTAATGGGAATGGCATGTTTTGGCGACCCCTAAAAAAAGATAAACTCTCAGAAGCAGAATGGAAAAGGCATTTACTAACTTATGGCGGCGCATTAACTGATGATAAAAAAACATGGTATCCATCTAAAGCAGCTGTTGAAGCGGCTAAGAATAAGGATATTGGCAAATTAATTGAGGGTAAAAAATTAAGCGATTTTGAAAATATCAAAGATTTTTTACGCCCTAATATGCTAAGAATCAGCAACTGTACAAAGGTTTTGATTGAGGGAGTTACATTTGAAAATTCACCGGCATGGACAACTCATTTTTTATTATGTACTGATGTTACGGTAAAAGGCATGAAAGTTAAAAATGCATGGTGGAGTGCAAATACCGATGCGATAGATCTGGAAAGTTGTTCAAATGTATTGGTAGCAGACTGCATTTTTGATACTGGTGATGATGGTATCACCTTAAAAAGTGGTAGAGATGAATACGGTAGAAAAAGAGGGAAACCCACACAAAATGTACTCATAAAAAACTGTACAGTTTATCATTCACATGGAGGGTTTGTTGTAGGAAGTGAAATGAGTGGTGGTGTAAAAAATATTTATGTAAGCGATTGTAATTTCATTGGTTCAGATATTGGGTTACGTTTTAAAACAGTTAGAGGCAGGGGTGGAATGGTGGAGAACATATTTGTGAACAATATTAATATGAAAGATATTGTTGGCGAAGCAATTTTGTTTGACATGTATTATGCTGCTGTTGATCCTGTAAAAATAAATGCAGAAGACAGTGCTAAAGTATTGGTTGAAGAAGAATTCCCTGTAACAGAAGCTACGCCTCAATTTCAGCACTTTAACTTTACAAATATAGTGTGTGATGGAGCAGCAAAAGCCTTATTTGTAAGAGGATTACCTGAAATGCCGGTAAAAGATATTACGCTTAATAATGTATTTATAAAATCCCGCGCAGGCATTTATTTACAAGAGGCACAGGGTGTTCAAATAACTGGCGCAACGATATTACATACAGATCGTACACCCGTACTTACATTAAAAAATGCAACCAATATTTCAATTGATACCATTGCTATTAAAAAGTTACAACAGACCAGTGTTACTAGTTTAGCTGAAAAGTTGGCAGCAACAGCTATGCATTTATGGCCCGATTCATTTAGTGTTAAGCCGGGTGGCAAAGCAAGATGGAGCTACGACCAGGGAGTCATCTTACGGGGTATAGAATCACTATGGCATTTAACTGGTGATGCAAATTACTTTCAATATTTGCAGCATGCTATGGACTATTATGTAAAAGAAGATGGTACTATATATGATTATAAGCCCGATGAATTTAATATTGATCATTTAAATAACGGAAAATTATTGTTGACTTTATACCAAGTTACTGGTAAAGAAAAATATAAAAAAGCCATTGATTTATTGCATTCGCAATTGGTAAATCATCCAAGAAATAGTGTTGGCGGATTTTGGCATAAAAAAATTTATCCCAATCAAATGTGGTTAGATGGGTTGTATATGGGTGCTGCATTTTATGCACAGTACGCAGCCGTATTTCATGACACAGCTGCATTTGAAGATATTACCCAACAATTTATTTTGGTTGAGCAACATACCAGAGACGAAAACACAGGATTACTGGTTCATGCATGGGATGAAAGTAAACAACAACAATGGGCAGATAAATTAACCGGAAAATCGCCACATGTTTGGTCACGTGCAATGGGTTGGTACGGAATGGCATTAGTAGATGCGTTAGATTATTATCCAATTAATCATAAAGGAAGAGTTACTTTAATAGATATTTTAAATAGATGGGCAACTGCAATTGTACTGGTGCAAGACGCTGCAACCGGGGTATGGTATGATGTATTAGATGCGCCTACCGATACAAGAAATTATAAAGAAGCATCTGCTGCTGCAATGTTTACAAGCGTGTTGTACAAAGCTGTTCGAAAAGGCTATTTGCCAGCGCGTTTTTTGTTGAATGCCAACAAAGCTTACGAAGGAATTAATCAATTGTTTATTCAAACAGATAACAATCAAACCAATTTAATTGGCACAGTAAGTGTATCGGGCTTAGGTGGAAATCCATATAGAGATGGTAGTTTAACTTACTATTTTAAAGAGCCTGTAGTAACCAATGACCCTAAAGGAATGGGTGCCGCAATACAATGTGCAGTTGAGGCTAGTATTGCTAATACTACAATCAAAGGAAAGCATCCTGTGGTATTGCTGGATGCATTTTATAACAATGAAATAAAAAAAGATGCTTTTAATCATGAGGTTCGTTGGCATTATGCTTGGGAAGAATTGAGTAACGGCGGCTTTAGCGTGTTGGGACATTTATATGAAAACAAAGGTGCATTGTTAAGTACACTTATGCAAGAACCAACTGCTAATGCATTACAAAGTGCAGCAGTTTATATTATTATTGATCCGGATAATATTAAAGACAACCCAACGCCTAATTATATGAATACAGCGCAGGCTAGTATTATTGCTAATTGGGTTAAAGAAGGTGGTGTATTGATTATTATGGCTAATGATAGTTCAAATTGCGACTTGAGTCATTTAAATATTTTGGCCCAAAAATTTGGCTTCGAATTTACTAATACATCTGTAAATATGGTGAAGGGAAATGCCTTAGAAACAGGCAGCGTTTTTCCAATAAAAGGAAATGGAATTTTTTCTGAACAAAATAAATTGTATTTGAAAGAAGTTTGTGCTTTAAACATAAAATTACCTGCTAAAGAAGTAGCAACCAATGGTGATGTGGCTGTAATTGGGGTTGCTAATTATGGTAAAGGATATGTGATGGCCATTGGAGATCCTTGGTTATACAATGAATATGTGGATGGCCGAAAATTACCTAATCAATTTAATAATCATGCAGCTGCAAAAGAATTGGTAAACTGGTCTTTAAAAAATAAATAATTAAAGAACAGGTTAATTAACCCCAATCAATTAAAATATGCATATAAACAAAATAATATTTTTGTTAATGATATTGGTACCGATTAATACATTATTTGCATCGGAGAAGGGTATTGTATGGAAGGTTAATTTAAACGGAACAGAACAGTTTACTTCTATTCAAACTGCAATTGATCATATCCCCAATAGCAATCATTCATTCATTACTATTCAAATAAGTGCGGGCGTATACGCAGAAAAATTGTTGATTAAAAAAAGCAATTTTGAGTTGGTAGGAGCAGGCATAAATAAAACCATCATTACGCAATCAATTGCAAGAGATGAATGGCGTTGTGAACATGGCGATGATTGGGGCGTTGCAACAGTTAATGTAGATTCGGCAAGTAGTATAAATTTTAGAGATCTTACAATCGAAAATGTATATGGGTTTAATCAATTAGAAACTAAAACCATTAATTGCCCCCTAGATACTAATAAAATTAAAATAGTACAAAGTACAGGCCACCAAATGGCGTTTAGAAGTTTTTACGCTACAAAATTAAAATTCATTAATTGTTATTTCAGGTCTAAAGGAGGCGATACCATGAGCCCTTGGAATACAACGGATGGTATGTTTTATTTATACAACTGTGTGTTAGAGGGCGGAGTAGATTTTTATTGTCCAAGAGGATGGGCTTACGCAGAAAACTGCCAGTTTTATTCGCACAATGGCCCGGCAGCAATTTGGCACGATGGCTCTTTACATGAGGATGCAAAATCAGTATTGGTAAATTGTACTTTTAATGGATTCGATCAATTTCAGTTAGGGCGATTTCATAGAGATGCACAGTTTTACATCATCAACTGCCACTTTGCTGAAAATATGGCCAATCAAAACATTTATCAAGTTAAAACCAATAATACCTTAAGTTGGCCAGGCAGGGTTTATTATTATAACTGCGATAAACCAGGCACTACAAATAATTTTTTTAAAAATAATATCGATCAAGCGATCGACTTACCGGAAGCATTACATTTTAATGCAAATTGGGTTTTTAAAAATAGATGGAACGCAGTTGAACAATAAAAAAGCAACATGGATTTACCGATTTTAAACAAAGAAGTTGTTGAAAACAAAACAGGAAAGCAAAAAGAGCTACCCGTTAAAGTTATTCAATTTGGAACAGGGGTGCTGTTAAGAGGATTACCTGATTATTTTATTTGCAAAGCAAACCAACAAGGCATTTTTAATGGCAAAATTGTTGTAATTAAATCTACCGATAAAGGAGATGTTAGTGAGTTTGAACAACAAAATGCATTGTTTACACATTGTGTAAGAGGCATCATTGACGGAAAAAACATTGACACTTGTTTTATTAATAATGCAATAGAATGTGTTTTATCTGCAAAAGAAAGCTGGCCTGTTATTGTTGCGATGGCTCAATCCCCTCAAGTTGAGATCATTATTTCAAATACAACGGAGGCGGGTTTGGTATTAGATAAAAATGATCGGCTGCAAAATTCGGTGCCTTCTTCTTTTCCTGGAAAATTATTATTGTTGTTATTGGAACGATGGAAATTTTTTGATGGTGATGTAACAAAAGGCTGGGTTATATTACCAACAGAATTAGTGCCTGATAATGGAAATTTATTGAGAGAAATTGTAGTTGAATTAGCGAAAGCAAATCAGCTTCCCAATCATTTTATTGAATGGTTAATGGCTGCCAACGAGTTTTGCAACACTTTAGTGGATCGCATAGTTCCTGGAAAATTAAATGAAGAAGAGTTAAAAATTATGTCAGATAAATTAGGGTATCAAGATAATTTATTGATCAGTAGTGAGCCTTTTGCACTTTGGGCAATTGAGGCAAGGCGACCAACAAGCATTGAAAAACTAAGTTTTTCTCATGTAGACGAAAGTGTGGTAATTGCACCATCTATTGTTAAATTTAGAGACCTTAAGTTAAGACTGTTAAATGGAACACATACTTTTTGTTGTGCTGTTGCATTGCTGTCCGGCTTTGAAACAGTTATAGAAGCAATGCGTGATGCAGCATTTACAAATTTTATACAAAATCTATTAAATAAGGAATTAATACCAGCATTGGTGAGTGAAAGTATTACGCATGCAGAAGCTACTAAGTTTGCCAATAGCGTGATAGAGCGATTTTCTAACCAATTTATTCAACATCAGTGGAGTAGTATTGCCATGAATTTTGAAGACAAAATGAAAATGCGCAACTCATTTTTAATTGAGCGTTATAGTAAAAACAGTAAAACCCCATCTAAATTTATGTCATTGGGTTTTGCAGCATTTTGTATTTATATGAAAAAGCATCATCATAAAACAATTGATATGAATGATTATTTTGATGATTCAATCTTTACATCTCAGGTAAGAAGTGCAATCGATGAAATTAATGCCAATGGAATGAAAAATTGTTTAGCTATATGAGTCAGAAAATTTTAAGCATTCACCCCGACGACAATGTATTGGTGGCCTTACAAGATTTGCCAGCTGATGAATTAATTCAATTTGAGGGAATAAATATTCTATTAAAAGAAACCATACCTGCAAAACACAAGTTTTACCTACAAAACTTATCAATGGGCAGTTCTGTTAAAATGTATGGCTTGTTAGTAGGAAAAGTAACAAAAGATGTATTGGCTGGAGAAAGATTGTCGGTAAATAATTTGCATCATGCGGCAGAACCTTATGTATTTAAGCCATATAATTATCAATGGCATGCTCCAGATGTTGCAAAGTATGCAAATAGCACTTTTTTAGGGTATCAACGAGCAGATGGGAAAGTGGGTACAGCTAATTATTGGTTGTTTATACCAACAGTATTTTGCGAAAATAGAAATTTAGAAATCATAAAAGAAACTTTGCACAGTGAGTTGGGTTATGCAGTAACTCATCAATACAAACAATATACCCGCCAATTAGTAACCGCATTTAAAGAAGGCAAACCACTATCTGCAGCAAAGGTTTCATTGTTGCCAACCGGTGCAGATATTCATTCGCGTGTATTTAAAAATATTGACGGGATAAAATTTTTAACACACCAAGGGGGGTGTGGAGGCACAAGGGAAGATGCAGCTGTATTAAGTAAATTATTGGCTGCTTATGCCGATCATCCGAATGTTGCTGGTATAACTGTATTAAGTTTAGGTTGCCAAAATTTGCAGTTAGCAGATTTCAAACAAGATATATTACAACGCAATTCGCAGTTTAACAAGCCGCTGTATATTTTTGAACAGCAACAATCGAAAAGCGAGCCGGAATTAATCAGCGAAGCGATTCAACAAACTTTTGAAGGATTGAAAGTTGCCAACGAACTTACAAGAACCCCTGCACCATTAAGTAAATTAACATTGGGCGTAAAGTGTGGCGGTAGTGATGGTTTTAGTGGAATATCTGCCAATCCTGCGGTTGGGTATTGTGCAGATTTATTGGTTGCTTTAGGTGGCACCGTATTGTTAGCAGAGTTTCCCGAATTATGTGGAGTAGAGCAAGAATTAATCAATAGAACTATTGATGCAGGTGCAGCTAATAAATTTATTGATTTGATGCAGCGCTACAGTCGATCTGCAGTAAATGTAGGTTCAGGCTTTCACATGAATCCATCACCAGGCAATATCAAAGACGGATTAATTACCGATGCAATTAAATCGGCCGGTGCTGCAAAAAAAGGAGGTAATGCACCAATTGTAGATGTATTAGATTATACAGAGCCGGCTACAAAAAAGGGCTTGAATTTAGTATGTACACCGGGTAATGATGTAGAAGCAACAACCGGAAAAGCAGCAGCCGGAGCTACATTGATTTTATTTACAACCGGATTGGGTACGCCAACAGGAAACCCGGTTTGTCCTACCATTAAAGTATCCAGCAATTCTACTTTAGCAAAAAGAATGGCCGATATCATTGATATCGATACAGGTTCTGTAATAGATGGGCTCAAAACAATTCCTGAAATGGGCGAAGAAATTTTAGCTTATTGTATTAAAGCAGCTAGTGGAGAAGTAATCCCTAAAGCTGTATTATTAAACCAAGACGATTTTATTCCGTGGAAACGTGGAGTGAGTTTATAAAGAAAAATAGTAGTTAGTATGAAACCATTTTTAGATGCGCATTTTTTATTGAAAACAAATACCGCACAGATATTGTATCATGAGTATGCTAGTAAAATGCCATTGATAGATTACCATTGTCATTTATCACCACAACAGATCGCAGAAAATATTCATTTCAAAAACATTACCGATGCTTGGTTGTCGGGCGATCATTATAAGTGGCGTGCAATGAGAACCAATGGTGTAGATGAATCATTTTGTACAGGCAACCAACCCGATGAAGCTAAGTTTGCTAAGTGGGCAGCAACAGTACCATATACCATGCGAAACCCTTTGTATCATTGGACGCATTTAGAATTGCAGCGCTACTTTAATGTGACTACTCATTTAAATGCTAATAGTGCAACGGAAATATACCGCACTACTTCTTCAATGTTGCAAGAGCCTTCCTACAGTACACAAGGATTAATCAAAAAAATGAATGTGCGGGTTATCTGTACAACCGATGATCCTATCGATTCGCTAAAATATCATCAACAAATAAAAGATGCTGGTTTTGAAGTAAAAGTATATCCTGCTTTTAGGCCCGATAAAGCGATGGAAGTAAATAATGCCGAACAATTTGCAGCCTATGTAAGAAAAGTGGAAGCTGTTACAAATAAATCTATTCAACAGCTATCAGATTATTTAACTGCATTAAAACAACGGCACGATTTTTTTGCAACCATGGGCTGTACAGTAAGCGATCATGGATTAGAAGAAATATATGCCGATGAATTTACGGAGTCTGAAATAAATGCCATTTTTATGAAAGCAAATAGTGGTAAGGATATAACATTAATGGAGCAACGCAAATTCAAGTCATTTATGTTAATTCAGTTTGCAGAATGGGATTGTGAAAAAGGATGGATTCAACAATACCATTTAGGCGCATTGAGGAATAATAATGCTAGAATGATGAAGGCATTAGGGGCAGATACAGGTTGGGATAGCATTGGTGATTTTTCTCAAGCTGCGGCGTTGGCAAAATTCTTGAATAAATTAGATCAAAATAATCGGTTAGCTAAAACCATTGTGTACAATTTAAACCCGGCCGATAATGAAGTAATGGCTACGATGATAGGAAATTTTAATGATGGTTCTGTTGCAGGTAAAGTTCAATTTGGCAGCGCATGGTGGTTTCTAGACCAGAAAGATGGCATGATTAAACAAATCAATGCATTAAGCAATATGGGATTATTGAGTAGGTTTATAGGAATGTTAACTGATTCGAGAAGTTTTTTATCTTACCCACGTCACGAGTATTTCAGACGAATTCTTTGCAATATATTTGGTACAGAGATAGAAGAAGGAGAATTGCCGAATGATATTCCCTGGATTGGCCAATTAATTCAGGATATTTGCTTTAATAACGCCAATGAATATTTTGGTTGGAAAGCACCCTTGTAAAATTGCATTATGAGCGTATTAAATAGTTTTAGTTTAGCCGGTAAAACGGCATTGGTTACCGGTTGTAATAAAGGGATTGGTTTTGCTATGACGCAGGCACTCGCAGAAGCAGGTGCCAATATTATTGGTGTTTCGAGTGGGGGCGATTTTGCAGCAATTGCATCTACCGTTCAATCCCTCGGAAAATCATTTACGTATTATCAGGTAGATTTGGGAGACAGAAATCGGTTGTATGAATTGATCCAATCTATTGATAACGTGCAGATAGATATATTGGTTAATAATGCCGGCATCATTAAACGAGCGCCTGCTGTAGAACATTCGGATGAATATTGGGATGCTGTAATGGCCGTAAATTTAGACGCACAATTTATACTCTCTAAAGCCATCGCTAAGAAAATGATGGAGCAAGGTAATGGAAAAATAATTTTCACTTGTTCACTCCTCAGCTTTCAGGGAGGTATTAATGTGCCGGGTTATACGGCTGCTAAATCTGCATTGGCCGGACTAGTTAAAGCCTTTGCCAATGAATGGGCATCAAAAGGCGTGAATGTAAACGGTATAGCTCCGGGATATATTGAAACTGATAATACCAAAGCATTGAGAGAAGATGCACAAAGAAATCAATCAATATTAGAACGCATCCCTGCTAAACGTTGGGGTGTGCCGGATGATTTTAAAGGGCCCATTGTTTTTCTTGCATCTCCAGCATCTGATTATATGCATGGAGCAATGTTGTTGATAGATGGTGGTTGGATGGCCAGATAAAAAAATACTATTATGGAAATAAGATTTGCGCAAAGCCCACAAGAAGTGGCCACTTTACAAACTGATTTATTACGAGATCATTTTTTAATTCAGGATTTATTTCAATCAGATGTAATTCAATTGACGTATTCTCACTATGATCGAATGATTATTGGTGGAATAATGCCGGTAAAAAATGCAGTGGAATTAAATAATCCCGAAGAATTAAAAGCGAAATATTTTTTAGAGAGAAGAGAAATGGGCATTGCCAATGTAGGTGGTAGCGGTAAAGTAGTGGTTGATGGAGTTGATTATGCATTATCTAAATTAGATTGTTTGTATATAGGGAAGGGTGCTAAAGAAGTTCGTTTTATATCGATGGATCCGGCGCAGCCGGCATTGTATTATCTATTATCTTGTCCCGCGCATCAAACATACCCAACTGCTGTTTGTAAGAAGGAAGCCGCAAGTCCAATAGAATTAGGAGCTGCCAATACCTCAAACAAAAGAACGGTATATAAATATATTCATTTAGAAGGTTTGCAAAGCTGTCAATTGGTAATGGGTATTACTGTTTTGGAAGAAGGATCTGTATGGAATTCTGTACCACCTCATACCCATACCAGAAGAATGGAAGTGTATTTTTATTTTGATATACCTCAAGAGCATAGGGTGTTTCATTTTATGGGAGAGCCACAGGCCACCAAACATATTGTGATGGCCAATCAAGAGGCGGTAATATCTGCACCCTGGAGCACCCATTTTGGATGCGGCACCAGCAACTATGGATTTATTTGGGGCATGTGTGGTGAAAATTTAGTGTATACCGATATGGATCCGGCACCCATTAATACGTTAAAATAATGAGTAAAAAAGTATTTTGTTTTGGGGAGTTATTGCTTCGGTTCTCACCTGCACTTCAGCAGGAGTGGATCAATAAAAATGAAATGTCTGTATTTGTAGGCGGTGCAGAATTAAATGTAGCTAAAGCATTGTCTCATTGGAATGTACCAGTAAAATATGTAACTGCATTACCCAATAATTATTTATCTACAGAAATCATCTCCTCACTAAATGCCGATCAGATAGTGGTCTCTGATATATTATTCCAGGGCGAAAGAATTGGTACTTATACCTTACCCATGGGTGCAGATTTAAAAAATGCAGGCGTAATTTACGACAGAGCTCATTCAGCATTTGCTTCGTTAACTAAAGCAACCATCAATTGGGACAAGGTATTAGATGGTTATGATTGGTTTCATTTCAGTGCTATAAGTCCAGCTTTAAGTGTGTCAATTGCTGAAGTATGTGAAGAGGCACTTCAAGCAGCTACTAAGAAAGGAATGACCATTTCGCTAGATTTAAACTATCGGGCTAAGTTGTGGCAATATGGTAAAAATCCTGTAGAAGTTATGCCGGCATTGGCTAAATACTGCCATGTGATTATGGGAAATATTTGGAGCACACATCAGCTTTTGGGAACCGTTTTAGACCCATTATTGGAAAGCAATTGCGATAAAAGTTTTTATACCGAACATGCTGCTAAAACAGCTAAGGAAATCTTTACAGTTTATCCAACTTGTAATTTGGTAGCCAATACTTTTCGTTTTTCAGAGGATGATGCAGTGCGTTATTATGCAACAGTTGCAGATCCGAACAACCAGGTTGTTGCGTTTGAACAATATGTAACAACAGTAGTGGATAAAGTAGGTAGTGGTGATTGTTTTATGGCCGGATTAATTTACAGCATATTACAAAAATGGGATTTACAGCAAATAGCCAATTTTGCTTCAAGTGCAGCTTTTGGTAAATTACAAGAAAAAGGCGATAGTACGCAACAGTCGGTAGCACAAATCAACAACAGATTTTAAGAAAATATATTATGCAAAACATAGATACCGTTTCAGCACATATTTTATCGGCAACTATTATTCCATTGTTTTATGAAGCGAATGAGCAGTTGGCAGAAGAAGTGGTAAAAGCATTGTATCATGGAGGTGTTAGAACGATAGAGTTTACCAACAGGGGGGCAAATGCTTTGCCCGTATTTAAGCAATTACAAGCGCTTAAAAGCACCTTACCCGGTTTACTATTAGGTATAGGCACAATTAAAAATGCAGAAGATGCTAAAAATTATATTGATGCCGGAGCCGATTTTTTAATTAGCCCGGTATTTGATAGTGCTGTTGCAGATATCGCATATTTTAATAAAATATTGTGGATTCCGGGCTGTATGACCCCCACTGAAATTCATGTTGCACAATCAGCAGGTTGTAATATCATAAAACTGTTTCCGGGAAATGTATTGGGTGCAGGATTTATTGAAGCAATTAAACCATTATTTAGCGGCATTCATTTTTTAGTTACAGGGGGAGTAGATGCTACTTCAGACAATATTGCCATGTGGCTAAAAGCCGGCGCAGCCGGGGTTGGCTTAGGAAGTAAATTGATAACCAAACAAGTATTAGCAGAAAAAAACTATCTTCAATTAACCAAAACAACACAGCAGTTATTAACGGATCAAAAAATAAAAAGGCAGTAACTACTCTTCACATTTTTTACATAAGCGCATGTTATCAAAAAAATAACTGCAAAAAGCATACCTATTAAAAATACCCAAATGAAAACAACGATTGGAAAGTATAGATGGTCAATTTGTGCATTGGTTTTTTTTGCTACCACAATCAATTATCTCGATAGGGCGGTGATAAGCTTATTGAAAAGTACACTTACTGCTGAAATGCATTGGAATGATGGTGATTATACTAATGTTGAAATAGCCTTTAAAATTTCTTACGCAATAGGCTTGATTTTAGCAGGTAGAATAATCGATAAAATGGGTACGCGAAAAGGATATGCATGGGCAACGGGATTATGGAGTATAGCAGCCGTGGCACATGCTTTTGCAAAGTCGGTATTTGGTTTCGGCGTTGCAAGAGCGGCATTGGGTTTAACAGAGGCGGGCAATTTTCCGGCGGCAATTAAAACAGTTGCAGAGTGGTTTCCTAAAAAAGAAAGGGCGTTGGCAACAGGTATTTTTAATTCGGGAGCCAATATTGGAGCAATTGTTGCGCCATTAACAGTTCCTTTCATCGCATTAAATTTTGGATGGCAATGGGCTTTTATCGTTACAGGAGTGCTGGGTTTTGTTTGGTTGTTCTTTTGGATGACGATGTATAAGTCACCTAAACATCATACAAAACTATCTAAAGAAGAATACGATTATATCAATAGCGATTTAGAATCGATTAATGAATTAAAGGACGAAATTGGCATTAAAAAATTTAGCTGGATGCAGTTGCTGGGTTTTAAGCAAACCTGGGCATTTGCAATCGGCAAATTATTAACCGATCCTATTTGGTGGTTTTACTTATTTTGGTTACCCGATTTTTTAGAGAGTCAATATCACGTAAAAGGGGCTGCTATGGCAATTCCAGTTGCGGTTGTATATACAATTTCTACTTTTGGAAGTGTTGGTGGAGGATGGTTGCCGTTACAATTAATAAAACATCATTGGGCAAATTTTAAAGCCCGAAAAACGTCTATGTTATTGTATGCCATATTAGTGCTACCTATTTTATTTGCTCAGTATCTGGGTAGTATAAATATGTGGTTGGCAGTAGGAGTAATAGGGCTAGCCGCTGCAGCGCATCAGGCATGGAGTGCCAATATATTTACCACAGTAAGCGACATGTTTCCTAAGTCTGCTGTAGGGTCTGTAACGGGCATTGGCGGTATGTTTGGCGCAATTGGTGGTATATTTTTATCGTTGTTTGTACAGAAAAATTTATTTGTGCATTATAGATCTATTGGTCAGATAGAGGTAGCCTATTATATTATGTTTTTGGTATGCGGACTAGCTTATATTTCTGCATGGTTAATCATGCATTTTATGGTACCAACTATGAGTAGGATAGATGAAGAACTGTAAACCAATTCCAGGATTTATTAATTAGCCTGTATTTTTTTTGAGACGAGTTACTTAAAAGCTAAAAAAGTATTGGTTTTCTATAATAAAAAACACATAAATAAATTCTATGATTACAATTATAGTCTTACTCGTAGTTTCAGCTTCAGTGCTTTTTATCGGAGTTTTTCAACTAGTTCAAATTAATAAAATAGCTAAAACTGGGAGCAAATCCAAAGGCATAATTTTTGATTTAGAACAAAGTGGAACAACCTCTACTATAAATGCAACGTTTCCAATAGTACGCTTTGTAACAAATAATAGTGAATGGATTACTGTTACTAGCAAAACGGGCATTGTACCTGGCATATACAAAAAAGGTGCAGAGGTTAATATCATTTATAATAAAGAGCAAGCTACAGAGTGCATTATTGATGATAAGTACACCTATGCTGTACCCTATCATCATGCTAATAGTTTCAGCAGCATTATTGACGTACGGAATAATTCTCATTGTTAAGATATAGTCTTAAAGACTCCTCTATTTCAAAATCTAAAGTAACGGTACCCGTCAGACCATGGTCTGACGGGTACCGTTAAAAAACCCTCAAAAACAGGTATTTACCGTATAGGTCGGCAGTTGATGTATAATTTATTTCGTGTTATTCATTTTGAAGAATGGATACGAATTAAATGAGCAGTATTTTT
>CANGCK010000014.1 GCA_947452295.1 Sphingobacteriia bacterium | reverse complement strand
GTAATACATAAAGGGAAAACGCTGCACTTTGCACCATCTTCTGGTGTTTATGTTTATTTTAGATACAATCAAGAAAAAACAGTAATGGTAGTGTTGAATAAAAACAATCGACCTGTAAAAATAGATTTAAATAAATTCTCGGAAATATTGAAGCATAAATCCACGTTGTTCAACCCACTAACTGTAGAATATATTAATACACAAAATGAACTCCTAGTGCTTGAAAAAACAGCGATGATTTATGAAATTTACTAATATTTCTACTCCAAATTAACGCTTTACTAAATCTATTGCTTGTTATTTTACACCTCAAAATCACTTTTATTAATACAATCTATTGTTTTTTTTACTTTTTTTATACAAAAAATCTACCCCAAAAAATATATACATTAAATATTTAATAATTTATTGTGTCATATATTTTTTCAAAAATGGTTGTTTATTACCTATTTGTTATATAAAAATGAGTTTTATTTATCTTTTTGGCTTAAAATATCATCAATCTTATTAAAATAATTTATATTAAAAAATATATTATATAAAAAGTCGTTGCGGATATTAAAATATTATTTTAAAAAAAACAAACAATAGTTAAAAAATAATGTTAAATTAAATTCACAAAAAAACCAATAACTATGGAACATTTAAAAATCGCAGCCGATAACTACGTAGCTTTTACGTTTTTCATTGGTACAATGGCAATGATGGCCGCCTCTGTTTTCTTTTTCTTTGAATTAGGAAACACTTCATCTAAGTGGCGTACATCTGTACTTGTTTCTGGACTAATTACTTTCATTGCAGCAGTACACTACTACTACATGAGAGGGTACAATTTAGAAACAGGAGATTCACCTACATTTTTCAGATATGTTGACTGGATATTGACTGTTCCGTTGATGTGTGTTGAATTTTATTTGATTACTAAGAAAGCAGGTAGTAAACAAGGGTTACTTTGGAAATTAATTTTCGCTTCATTGGTAATGCTAGTTACAGGTTACTTTGGAGAAACCATTGATCGCACTAACAGCGTATTATGGGGTGTAATTTCTGGTGCCGCTTATTTTTACATTGTTTATTTAGTATGGTTTGGCGAAGTTGCAAAACTTGCACAAACTGCTGGAACACAAGTTGCTAAAGCAACTAAGATTTTAGCTTGGTTCGTTTTAGTAGGTTGGGCAATTTATCCACTAGGTTATATTCTAGGCACGCCAGGTGGCTTGTTTGGAATCCAATTAGTAAGCGATGCTGCAGCTGCTTCACACGCTATGGATATAGTTTATAACATTGCGGATGCAATTAATAAAATTGGATTTGGTCTTGTGATATATGCATTAAGTAGAAGCGAAGATTAATTATTCCCTTTTTATTTAATTTAATGAATTGAAAGCGAGATTTAGTTATAAATCTCGCTTTCTTCTTTCTAAGCCATTCATTTTTTCTTTTCCTATGAGTAGTCTAGACATAGTAGATTTTAGCAACAATTACTTTTCTGCAACCATGCACAACACTACTGCCAAGAACAATTGTTTTGATTATGTTTTTATTGGTTTAGGGGCAAGTAATTGTTTAATCTTATTATCAATCATTAAAAATAATATAATGGTCGATAAAAAAATTGCAATCATAGACAGCAACAATAAAAAGGATAATGATAAAACTTATTGCTTTTGGATTGATAATGGTGCCGATATGCACCAAGATCTAAAACACCTAATTAGTTATACTTACGAATTTGCAAAAATAGATAATGGAATAGCCCAAAATATTTCAACTCAACCCTATTACTGTATTAAAAGTATTGACTTATATAATGCAGTACTGCAACAAATAGCGCAAAACAATATTCCTTTTATTATTTCCACCGTTGATCAAATTGAAGAAATAGCACCTCATTACAAACTAATAACTAACACCGATACTTTTTTTGCCAATCAAATTTTTGATAGCCGCCCACCTTCATTAAATCTTACAAAAAAGAGTGATATTTTTTTGCATCAATCCTTTTATGGACTGCACATTAAGTTAATAAATAACAAATTGCCGGTTGATGTATTTAATATGATGAACTTTGATGTTGAACAAAATGAATATACCCAGTTTGTTTATACTTTACCTTATGCTGAAAATGAAGCTTTGGTTGAATTTACCAGATTTGGGGTAGATAAAATGGACATCAATTATGGAAAAAAAATACTACATCAATACATTCAACAAAATTATGGCAACTATGAAGTAATTGCAGAAGAAATAGGTTGCATACCCATGACAACCATACATACAGAGAAGTCGCCTTTTAAAGGAATTATTCATACTGGTGCAAGAGCAAACTTAATCAAACCAAGTACAGGTTATGGATTTAAAAATATGTACAACTTTGCAGAACGCATTACCCATTCTTTAAAAAAAAATCCAACCAATACACTCCATCAATTGCATTTGAATAGTAAATTCCGGTTTAAATTATATGATCATTTACTGTTAATTATCTTATTCAAATGGCCTTATTGGGGTAAAACTATTTTTCAGTCGCTATTTAAAAATCAATCTGTAAAAACAGTGTTTTTATTTTTAGATGAGAAAACAAATCTATTAGATGAAATAAAAATTTTTGCTAAATTACCCATCCTTCCATTTATCAAAGCACTAGTTATATATATGTCGCAGTTTATATCCAAAAATCAATTAATAACTGTTTTACTTTGTAGCTTTTACCTGATGTTGCAATCTTTTATCCCACAATTTGCAACATTGTTTGGAAATAGTACAATGATTATTGGCATGTTACTGATTGGCTTACCACATGGTGCTGTAGACCACCTTTTGATGAAGAACCCCAGCTTTAAATTGATCGACTTTTTGATTAAATATGTATTGATCATGTGTGTATATTTTGTGCTGTGGCAAATTTTACCAGGCTTATCCCTTTTTATATTCATCATATATGCTGCTTTTCATTTTGGTGAATCTGAACTCGAAGAAATGAATACAGTCATAGCTCCTTATATTCACCTTATCGCCTCTTTTCTAATTGGAATTGCTATTCTATTATTCATTATTTTCACTCATTTAAATGAATCAATTGGTGTGATTACAAATATCAATGGTCTTTATTTTGTAAAAAATTACACCCTCTTTTTAAATGCATATCAGTTACCTATAATTATTGTTGCAGCATCTATCTATTTATTATTATTCGTTTATTTAAAAAAGATCAACTCATTTTTATTGATTATTTTATTGATCGGAATTAAAATGCCTTTACTTTTTTCGTTTGGTGCTTATTTCATTGGACAACATAGTGCTGTTGCATGGAAACATATCTCCAGTAAATTAAACATACAACATTGGGCGCTTTTTAAAAAAGCCATGCCATTTACCATTGGCGCTGTATTAGTTTTTATGTTTATTGTATATAGTGCTAATTACTTGCAACCTGCTCCGTTAGAACAATTCTACCCCCATTTTTTTATTTTTCTCGCTTGCATAAGTCTTCCGCATATTATCCTAATGCATTCTTTTTATAAGAAGTATCACTATAATTAATTCCATCATTATTACCTGTGAGCTTATCAAATTTGATGAATAGTGGGCATTGAATTAAATACACTGTTAGCAATCTCATCCCCCGTGTAAATTTCTGATCTGCTTAAGAATTTTCGTGAAGAAAATGAACTAAATTCACAGAAAAATTCATTAACTTATTCAATTTCAATATTTTTATAATGCCATTGAGTAATTAATATTTTTAACATTATATAATTATCATGATGAAAATTTATTGGACCTTTTTAATTGCTTTGAATTGTGTAGGTATTCAAGCACAAACCTATGAGCCTACCAAAGAAAACATTGCTGCCCGACAATTGTTTCAGGACAATAAGTTTGGCATGTTTATTCATTGGGGAGCCTCAAGTGTATTGGGTGATGGAGAGTGGGTAATGAATAACAGGAATATTAAAGTGAAGAATTATACTCGATTAAAACAAATATTTAATCCACAACAATTTAACGCTGCCGAATGGGTTGCTGCTGCAAAAAATGCTGGAATGAAATACATGGTATTTATTACCCGCCACCATGATGGCTTTTCAAATTGGGATACCAAACAATCTGACTGGAAGATTACTAATACACCTTATAAAAAAGATGTACTTAAGCAATTAGCTGCAGAATGTAAAAAACAAAAGATGAAATTGGGCTTATATTATTCTACATTAGATTGGTATAGAAACGATTACCCACGTGAAACGGGTAGAACCGGACAAGGAACGGGTAGAACTGGAAAAAGTAATTATGCTGCGTACTTAAAATTCATGAAAAGCCAGTTAACAGAATTACTTACCAAGTATGGTGATGTAATGTCCATTTGGTTTGATGGTCATTGGGATCAAACCAATGTAGAAGGTAGTGCCGATAGGTCTTCTAGAATAGATTGGAAGTATGATGAAATTTATTCGCTAATTCATCAATTACAACCCAAATGTATGATTGGAAATAACCATCATTTAAGTCCAATTCCCGGAGAAGATTTCCAGATGTTTGAAAGAGACTTGCCTGGACAAAACAAGTCGGGATTAAGTTTTCAAAAAGCATCGGAGGCATTGCCATTAGAAACTTGTGAAACGATGAACAATTCCTGGGGATTTAATATTACCGATGAGTCGTATAAGTCGGTAAAAGATTTAGTTCATTATTTAGTAAATGCTGCAGGATTAAATACCAATTTTTTATTAAATATTGGACCAATGCCCAACGGTAAAATACAACCTGAATTTATTGATACATTAAAGGCAATTGGTAAATGGACTAAAAAATATGGCGAAACAATTTATGGTACACGAGGTGGAGTAATTCCTCCACAAGATTGGGGAACAGTAACCTCCAAGGGAAATGCTTTATTTGTACATTTATTAAAATCAGATAATAGAAAAATAATTTTAATACCCGGTATTAAACAAAAAATTCAATCGATTACATTATACAGTACCAAACAAAAAATTAATTTCAATCAAGACGATAATGGTGTAATGGTTTCTTTGGCAGGTATTACAACGGATGATATCGATACAATATTTCAATTGAACTTCTAAATAAAAAGCGCCGGTTTACAATACGGCGCTTTTTACTTTTTACTTTCTACTTTTTAATTGTCTACTTCTTTAATAACCGGACTTTTATCATTTAAATCTCTGCGGTCATAATGGATATTAAACGTATTTAATTTAGGTTGATAGATGTGCTTACGATTTAGTTCATACTGATAAATTATTTGACCAATATCATACATAAATGGTTGCCCAATGGTTTCATAGTCGTATTTAGAGTCGTTTACCACTTCATCGCTATTTACATAAATGGTTGCTGCAAGCATATAATCGATATTGTTTTTGGTGTCTACGATATAAGAAACATCCGTAGAAAAGCCATATGCCCAACCCACTTTATTAAATATGCGTATATGTGGGGGTATTTTATGCGTGCTGTCTCTAAAGAAAAATTTTACATAACTGTTGTAAAACACCGAACTATCGTATTTAGGATAAGTCGTTTCTGATGGATACTGTGACAAATATTGCAATAAAAATAATCGATCATCATTGCTTATATTAAATCTTTGATTAGGAGGTACAGAATTAGGAAAAAGTACCGATTGCAATATTTGCTGAAAATCTTTAAGCGTAATATTGTTGTGTTTAGTAAAATCAAATGGCTCATTGATGAGGCTATCATTTCTGTCCCAATGAGCTTTGCCAATTTTAATGGTTTGAGAAAAATCGAAAGTCTCCTTGTTATATGCAGGAAGTTGTTGGTAAATGAATCTTCCCTTTTCATCTTTAAATTGAATACCATTCGTATGCCTATTTTGTTCTTCTGTAAAGCCCATAAATTGCCTCGTAATTCTAGCTGTTGAATAACCTTTTTGGTGGAGTTTATTGTTAATCGCTTCTTGCCCAACAAATTGGTACATTCTATTATAGGGGTCGTTTTCGCTGATTAAAAAAGCACGCTTTATAAAATGGGCAATTGAAGGAAGTTGATTTTCTGAAGTAGTATCTTTTTTTAGGGCTACTTGTTTGTCGTAACTGCTATCGAATTGCATGGCAGTATATTTATTGACACCTGTACTATTCATTTCATGGAGTTTCTCCAAAGAAAGGAAGGCCAAAGGCATTTTAACCATCGAAGCCGGATTAAAATACAAGGCTGGATTATTGTTAAAATAATAATTTTTAAAGGAAGGAATTCCTTTGCTATTTCGATTGATTTGGGTGTAAACTATTTGGCAGCGGTATTTCTGTGGATCGGCTATAACTCCTTTGGTTATTGTATTAACGCTAGATTGAAGTAGGTTATACAATAAAGTGTCTGTATCATTCTGCCCAAAATTTTCACTTGAAATATTGCAGGCTGCAAATGTTAAAATGAGGTATAATTTTCGCATAGTTGCAATGTACAAATATATCGGGTTAAAAAATTGGCATCATATTTGGTTTTAATTAAATGAACCAAAAATGATCGTTATGAACAAGCTAATGATGTTAAGTTTTTTGCTGTTGAGTAATTTTATTATTGAGCAACCTAAGGCGCAGGTAAGATTAAATGTAAACATTGGGCTACATCCAAATTGGGGACCACAAGGTGTATATGCAGAATACTATTATATGCCCGAATATGAAGTGTATTATCATGTTCCTTCTGCTAGATTTATATTTTGGGGTGGACGAGATTGGATTTTTGCATCTAGTTTGCCTTATCAATTTGGTAGAATTAATTTGTTCAATGCTTATAAAGTAATAATCAATGAGCCACGTCCTTATTTATTTCACAACCAAATTATGGCAAGGTATAATCGTCCTGGTAGATGGGGTGGTCGCAACCAATTTGGGTATGATAATAGGTATAGAAATGAGGAAAGAATGGAAAGAGGAAATTATAATCGAAGAGATGATGTATATGGGTATAATTACGGAAAGCAAGAAAGAAATGAGGAGAGAGGAGAAGAAAGAAGGTTTGAAAGAGGTAGAGGTAGAAATATGGAGGGTGGTCACCGTCATTGGTAAAGCTTTTAAACTTCTGTTAAATGTTGCCTTTTTGGGTTATTTATACAAGATTTAGACAAGTATTTCAACTATAAAGGAATATATTGCATAAGGAAATCAACAAATAAATCAATAAATCTACAAAATTTTAAAAATGAAAAAAATTCTATTTACTTTATCAATTCTTACAGCTGCTGTATTTTCTGCAAAAGCACAAACAGCAGATGAAATCATTGCCAAATATGTAACTGCTATAGGTGGTGCTGAAAAATGGGCAAAAGTTCAATCAATTAAAATGGAGGGTCAGATTGAGGTACAAGGCTTGGCTATTCCTTACACAATGCAAGGTGTTCATTTCAAAGGGATGCGTGTAGATGCAGAATTTCAAGGAAACAAAATAATTGATATTGTAACACCCACTCAAGGTTGGTCTCAAAATCCATTAGCTGGTAAAGCTACTCTATCACCATTATCTGATGAAGAGTTAAAAACTAAAAAAGATGATTTAGATATTCAGGATCCTTTTGTGAATTATAAAGAAAAAGGTTCTTCTGTAGAATTTTTAGGAAAGGATGAGGAAGATGGGAATGAATATTTTAAAGTTAAAATCACAACTAAAAATAAAAACGAAAAAACTTATTTCTTCGATACCAAAAGCTATCTAGTGTATAAAGTAGAGTCTACCACCACACAACAAGGTCAAGAAATGAAAGTAGCAATGAAACTGTTAGATTATCAAACAGTAGATTATGGTGTTAAAATACCTTTTAAGCAAGATATGGGAATGATGATGATGGTAAATAAAAAAATCACCATTAATCCGGTAATTGACGAAACTATTTTTTCTGGAAAATAGTTATTGAATAAAATAATTCTATTCTGCTCTTTTACTACTTTCGAAAACTCGAAGCAGTGAAAGAGCAGTTTTTTTTAATAAATACATGTATTATGATCATAAAATTTAAATGGGTAATATTGTTGTGTTTGTCAATAACAATATTATCAGCGCAAACCACCATCAACTCCTCCTATTTTCAGGTAATGGGAGCCAGGGCATTGGGACCTTCTACAATGAGTGGAAGAATCACAGCAATCCAAGGAATTACTGCCGATGGCCAAGTAAATTTATATGTGGGCACAGCAGGTGGTGGTATTTGGAAAAGTCAAAATGGAGGCGTTTCCTTCAATCCTATTTTCGACAAATATTGCCAATCGATTGGTGCTTTAGCAATAGAGCCAGGGAATGCCAAAATTGTATATGCAGGTACAGGTGAAAGTAATACCAGAAACTCTGTTTCTATTGGTGAAGGACTTTACAAAACAACAGATGGTGGCAATAATTGGCAAAAAATCGGGTTAGATAGTACAGAACGCATCAGTAAAATCATCATAGATCCTAACGAAAAGAAAACATTATATGTTGCAGCGCCTGGTGCATTATGGAAATCATCTGTAAATAGAGGTTTGTATAAAACTACCGATGGTGGTAAAACATGGGATAAAATATTGTATGTAAATGATGAAACAGGTTGTGCCGATATTGCGATGCATCCTCAAAAAACGGGAACCTTATTTGCTGCAATGTGGCAGTTTAGAAGAAAGCCTTATGCTTTTAACTCCGGTGGTAAGGGTAGTGGATTATTTAAAACTACCGATGGTGGTAAAACATGGAATAAAATTACAAAAGGATTGCCCGAGGGGGATTTGGGTAGAATAGTGATCACCATTAATCCTTCAAAGCCTAGTGAAATATTGGCCATCGTAGAAGCCAAAGATCCAGGACTATATATTTCAGATGACGAAGGGGAAACATGGAAAAAACTTGCAGCTACTGAAAATATTACCGCCCGGCCATTTTATTTTAGTACACTGGTTTATGACCCCAAAGACCCTAAAAAAGTGTATCGGCCAGCTTTTGATTTTGCATATTCAAATGATGGCGGATATTCTTGGAATAACACAATTATTGGTGGGGTAAATCCACATGCAGATCATCATGCATTATGGATTAACCCAACAAATACAGATATTATGTATTTGGGGACAGATGGTGGTGTTTACCTAAGCATGAACAAAGGTACAAGCTGGCAATTTTTAAATAACTTGCCAGTGGGGCAATTCTACCATGTAAGTGTAGACAATCAGGTGCCCTATAATGTATACGGAGGTTTACAAGACAACAATAGTTGGATGGCGCCTAATAGTTCTCCTGGCGGCGTTACAGCAACAGATTGGAGAGCAATTGGTGGTGGCGATGGATTTTGGGTTCAGCCAAGTTTAATCAATCCTAAAATTGTATTTTCAGAATCACAAGGGGGTGAAATTACACGAGCAGATTTAACAACAGGTTTGTCTTACGGTGTGAAACCTAAAAAAATTGCTGGCGATGACGAACATCGTTGGAATTGGAATACACCCATTGTTATGGGTAAATCTGTAAAGAAAAACTCATCCGGTCAACAGCAATACAATTTATATACCGCTGCCCAATATTTGTTTAAATCAACCGATGATGGAAGAAATTGGGAAAGAATATCTCCCGACCTGACTACAAATAATCAATTGCTGCAAAAGCAAACTGAAAGTAGTGGAGGCATTACGGGCGATAATACCAGTGCAGAAAACCATTGTACTATTTTCACTATTACACAAGATCCAACCAATGAGCAAACTATTTGGGTGGGTACCGATGATGGCAATTTGCAATTAACCAAAGATGGTGGTAAAACATGGAATAATTTAGCGGCCGGTATTTGGAAAGCGGGTATACCTGAATATTCATGGATCAGTTGTATAGAATTATCGGGTATCAATAATAAAAGGATATATGTTACTTTAGATAACCATATGTATGGTGATAATAAAACGTATGTAGTTGTAAGTAATGATGGCGGTAGTACATGGACAAAACTAAATTCTCCTGAATTTACAGGTTTTGCGCATGTAATTCGGGAAGATATAGTAAATCCTAAATTATTATTTCTAGGAACAGAAATGGGTTTATTTATTTCCTTAGATGGAGGCAATACTTGGATGAGAAGTAAATACCAAAATATGCCTTGGTATAATTTAGTGAGAGACCTAAAAATACATCCGCAAACACATGATTTAATCATTGCTTCACATGGAAGAGGTATCTATATAATGGACAATTTACAGCCACTTCGTGAAATGGTACAATCAGACTTGAGTAAAGATTTTATAGTGTATCCTATCCAGTCTTTCAAATACAATTACAGTGCGCAATACCCTCAACCTGCAGAAAATATTGTAGGATGGGTAGGTGAAAATAAATCAGTAGCACCAACGATTTATTATTATTTGAAACAAAGAAGCAATGATGCGGTTAAAATTGAAGTATATGATGCCACAAATCGTAAAATAAAAGATTTCAATGGTACAGGATTAAAAGGCTTAAATAAAGTGAGTTGGGACTTAACCATTAACCCTCCCAAAGTAGCATTAGGCGGATTTATTGCAGGATCTAGCGTGCAATATGCAGGATTAATTGCGCCAAGGGTACCCATTGGAAAATATAAAATAGTGGTAAAAGCTGATGGGAAAACAGAAGAACAGTTTATTCAAATTGAGGCTAATCCGCAAAAGGGATTAACAGTCGCATCCATCGCATTATTGTATAAACAAGCAATGCGCCTTCACAGTTTAGAGGAACAATTGTATGTTTTGGTAGATTCATTGAATAAGACAATTACATCATTGAGTAAAACAGATACTACTGAAACAACAGTAAAAGAAAAATTAAAGAAATTAGATACATTTAAGCGAGAGGTAATTGAACTCAACCGGAAAACAATATTCTTTGATGAATTTAAATACAGACGACGCTTGAGTGATATGTATTTAGCAGTTTCAATGTCAATAGAGCCATTGTCGGAGAAACAAGAAAAAGGAATTGTATTATTGGAAGATGAATTAGTGGCTTTAAAAAAACAATTCTATTCATTAATACCATAGCCCAACAAGCATGGTATAAAGATAGATTAAGAATGGAGTATTTATTTATTCTATCGCTGATTCAATAAAAGGGGCGTATGAAAAATCATACGCCCCTTTTATTAGTATGATTACAAAGAGCCGCCCTTAATTAAAACCGAATCAACGGTTAATTCATTCACAGCGGTAGAGCCCGATATGCAAGCCATTAAATGCGTAAAAGCCAGTTTGCCTAATTTATGGCCACTGGTTTCAACGTAAGTAATAGTAGGGTAATATAATTTAGGTACAAACCCATTGCTAATAGCAATCAATCCAATATCAGTGGGAAGGCTTAGTTTTTTAATTTGAACAGCTTTCATGGCCCCAATTAATAATTCATCACTCATACAAAAAATGGCATCTGCTTTTTTCTTATCATTTAATTGATTACTGATTAGTGTTTCGGCATCTTCAGAATTGGTTGCATGAATAATCGTAATTGTAGTTTGATCATTATTGTTTGAAAAGTAATTTTCAAATGCAGTTAATCTTTTTTGAGTGATCGACATACGAGGATCTCCAAAAACTCCAATAATATTTTTTTTGTTAGCGGCTAGTAGGGCTTCTGCAGCTAAAATAGCGGCTCTTTCATCGGCCATGCAAACTTTGTTCAGTGATTTTTCTTCGGGAACATTATCAAAAAATATGATGGGAATGTTTTGGTCGGTTAATTTATAATAATCGGCTAATGTGTTGGTATTGGCAGAAATACAGGCAAATAAGCCGGTTACACGATTTTGTCGGAATATTTTTAAATTATCGGTTTCTGTAATAGGGTTATTTGCTGTTTGAAGAATCATTAGGGCATACCCATTTTTTCGGCATTCTTCTTCAACTGAGGCAATAAAGCTTTCATAAAAATAGTTAGAAATAGCAGGCACCAACAGACCCATCACCTTACTATTTTGCGTTCTGAGGTGAACAGCAAATGCATTAGGTTCATAATCAAGTGTATTGGCAAGTTCAAGAATACGTTCTCTCGTTTTTACTGATATATCTGGATGGTGTTTTAAAGCCCTGGAAACGGTTGAAATGCTGCATCCTAAAGTGGTGGCAATTTTCTTCAAAGTGGTATTATTCACGCAAATTCAGTTTAGTACAAAGTAAAAACATTTCAACAACAAATGTTTCCGCAAACCTTTGCGGGGATAAAATATGCTTAAACTTGCCTTTAGAAGTTAAAAATTGTGAAATATTCAACTAATTTAAATCCCCGATTGTAATTGTTCATTGTATTTCCAAATGATGATACATATGAATTTCTTTTGTATCAATGATATAGTATTTAATTATAAAGTATTTGATTTTAAATTTAATGTAGAATAAAAAAAATTGTATAAAAATTAACAAAAATTTGTTTTAGTTGTAAAAATGTGTACTTTGTACACGCTTAATAACCAGTAAACTGCCAATTATGAATCTAAAATTGCTTGCCAAGCCCATATTATTGGGCGCTCTAGCTTGCTTGTTTGCGATTGCTTCGTATGCGCAAACTAAAACTGTCACAGGAAAAGTGACAGATGCTAAGGACGGATCACCAATGGTTGGTGCATCTGTAGTTGCTAAAGGAACCAAAACAGCTACTCAAACGGGTGCTGATGGTTCATTTAAACTTACTGTTCCTGCGGGAACTTCCAAGCTGGTGGTATCATCAGTTGGATTTGGTTCAGTAGAAGTAGATGTAAAGTCTGCTACTGAAGTTAGTGTTAAATTATCTGCTGCTGCTGAAGCCTTAGGCGATGTAGTGGTAATTGGTTATGGTGCCAGAAAGGTAAAAGACGTAACCGGTTCTGTTGCTCAAGTAACAGAGAAAGACTTTAACAAAGGTCAAATTGCTTCACCTGACCAATTGTTACAAGGTCGTACCCCAGGTGTATTGGTAACTCCTGCAACAGGTGAGCCTGGTGCTGCTGCTACCATCAACATTCGTGGTACAGGATCTATTAGTGGTTCACAGGAGCCTTTATATGTTGTTGATGGAGTTCCATTGCAACAAGGAGGTACTTTGTCTTCTAACAGTGGTGTAGAAGGTGGTACAACTCCTAAAAATCCATTGATTTTCTTGAATCCTAATGATATTGAGAGTATTACTGTATTAAAAGACGCTTCTGCAGCCGCTATCTATGGTTCAAGAGGTGCAAATGGTGTTATCTTAATTACTACCAAACAAGGTAAAGGTGGTAGAAAAGGTCAATTAAATTTCAGTGCAAATACCAGCATTGCAAATACAGCTAAGCGTTATAATTTATTGAGTTCAGAAGATTTCCTTGTAGGCGCTAAAAAAGCGAATATCGATGGAGGTGCTGATCCAATACTTGCTCAAGAAGCTGTTAAAGCAATTGATAATGGTACAAATACTGATTGGCAAGATCAAATCTTCCGTCAGGCTATCTCTCAAAACTATAACTTAAGTTGGGGATATAACACCAAAGGAACTACAATGCGTTTAAGCGGTTCTTATGACGATCAGCAAGGTGTTATTCATAATAGTGGATTAAAAAGATTAACAGGCCGTGCAAACATTTCTCAAAAAATGTTCAATGATAAATTAAAGTTAGAAGCAAATATTACCGCTTCTAATGCTAAAAATCAATACGCACCATTGTCTAATAACGCTGGTTTTCAGGGAAGCTTGTTAGGCGTTGCTTTAAAAGCCAACCCTACTAACCCTGTTTACAACTCAGATGGTTCATTCTTTACAAATGACAATCAACGTAATGCTGCGCAAATGTTGGCTTATTTTGACGATAGAGATTATGTAAATCGTACGTTAACCAATCTTTCTGCAACTTATCAAATCACTAAAAACTTGTCTTATAAAGCAGTTTTAGGTATGGATAATACAAAAACAGAAAGAACATCATTTGCTGACCCACGCTTACCAGACGGCGTATACGGTATTGGTAATATAAGCGTATTTGGTAAAGAAGAACAAGGTTCTGCAAATGCTGGTAAAGGACGTGTTACCAGACAAAATTTAGAAAACAAATCTTCTTTATTTGAGCAGTATTTAACTTTCGACAAAACTTTCAATAACAACCATACCATCAATGCGGTAGCAGGTTATTCTCACCAAAGTTTTGAAAGCAACTATGCAGGAAGTGCTGGCTGGGGAACTAAAACTGCCGTAGCTACTCCTTCTGATGTTTTTGTAAAAGATTATGCAAACTTTAATAACTATGTAAATTATGTACCTGGTTATGATAAAAACGAATTACAATCAGTATTTGGTCGTGTAAACTATACTTACAAAGACAAATATTTCTTAACTGCTACAGTTAGATCTGATGGTTCTTCTAAATTTGGTACCAACAATAAATATGCTACATTCCCTGCCTTTGCTTTCAAATGGCGCGTAATGGAAGAAGCTTGGGCTCAAAATACATTGGGTAAATTATTTAGCGACTTCAATATCAGAGCAAACTATGGTAAATTGGGTAGCCAAGATAACTTAGGTTCTTACTCTGCATTAAACTTGCAACAAACTTATAAAGGTGTTACAAGATTTGTACAACAAGGTAACCCTGATTTGAAGTGGGAAGAAGTGGCAACTACAGGCGTAGGTGTTGATTTCACCTCAAAAAACAGACGTTTATCTGTTACTTTAGACTACTACAATAACAAGCGTACAAACATGTTGTACTTCGCTCCAACTCCGGGTGGTTTTGCTCCAACCAGTTATTGGTGGATTAACCTAGATGGTGAAGTAACCAACAAAGGTTTAGAGCTAGGTATAAACTACAAAGCTATTCAAGGCAATAAGTTCAAATGGGATTTCAGCTTTAACTTAACAACAGTTGAAAATAACATCGAAGGCTTACCTATTAAAATCAATACCGGTGAAGTAAGTGGTCAAGGTTTAACAGGCTCATTTGCTCAAGTATTAAAAAGCGGATCTCCAATATTCTCTTGGTACCTACCAGAATTCTTAGGATATGATGGTAATGGTATTGCCCGTTATTCTTCAAATTCTGAAAGTAAAATTGTTGGTGGTGCATTGCCTAAAATGTTTGCAGGTTTAACCAATAACTTCTCTTATGGAAGATGGAATTTGAGTGTCTTCTTAAATGCAATTTCAGGTCATTATATTTACAACAACACTGCAAATGCCTTATTCTTGAAGGGAAGCTTGAAAAATGCTCGTAACGTAACTTATGATGTATTCAACAGCAATGAAAATCCATTCAATGGTAATGGTCCTTCTTCTCGTTTCTTAGAGAAAGGCGATTTCATTCGTTTGGCAAATATGAATTTGAGTTATGCATTTAATGTGAAAAGCAAAGCAATCAGAAGTTTATCAGTATTTGCTTCTGGTCAAAACTTAGCTTTATTCTCTAAATATTCTGGAATCGATCCTGAGGTGAATGTAGATAAGAGCATTAATGGAATCCCATCTCGTGGATTTGATTATACGCAGTATCCTAAACCAAGAGTAATAACATTAGGTGTTAATGTTGGGTTTTAATTTTAGAATTTATAACATATACTAATATGAAATGAGCCTCATATAAAGTTTGCTTAATCTAGTGCAAAATAATATAAGGCAAATTCCATGTGGCAATTGAAATTAATAAAAAGAAATACACATGAAAAAGAATATGAAAAAATATATAATACCTGTAGTTGCCGCTGTTGGCATACTTACGGTATCTTCTTGTACCAAATTAGAACCTTCTTTAGGCGGGGTGAATGAAATTGCTACAATAGAAGAAGGCGGTGCACCAACACCTCCATCATTATCTGCTGTTTATGAGCAGTTAAATACATTAACTGGTGGACAGAGCAACTGGTTTGCATTAGAAGAACATTCAACTGATATTGTAATGGGGCCAACCCGCGGCACAGACTGGGATGACTTAGGTACATGGCGTCGGTTACATTTACATACTTGGGATGGTGACCATAATCAAGTTAGAGATACCTGGAATGGATTGAATGGCGCATTGTTTCAAACAACATTGGTTGCTGAAACTGCTACCGGCCAAACAAAAGCAGAAGGTCAGTTTTTAAGAGCTTTCTTCAGATACATCACTTGTGATTTATTTGGTCAGGTTCAGTCAAGACCAGCAACTGCAGCTGCTAAAACAATTCCTAAAGTATTAACAAGGGCAGAAGCAATTGATTCTATCATTGCAGAATTAGAACAAGCTGTTACTAATTTGCCTGCTTATACCGGAACAAATAAAAATCAAGCTACTAAAGAAGCAGCATGGACTTTATTAGCCAAGTGTTATTTAAACAAAGCTGTTTACAAGCAAGATCCTACAAAGCCAGCTGGTCCTTACACATTTGCTCCAGCTGATATGGCTAAAGTAATTGAGTATTGCAATAAAGTTTCTGCAAATACATTATTACAAGTTGATTCTTATTATTGGGATAACTTTAAATGGGATAATGGAACTGCTTCTTCTGAAAACATCTTTGTTAGACACAATGGAAGTGATCCTAATGATCATTCAGGTAATGGAGCAGCTTTAAGATGGCAAACATCTCAAAGCTGGCATTATAACCAACTTCCTGATGGATGGAATGGTTTTGTTGCCCTATCTCAATTCTATGATAGCTTTGAAGATGCTGATGTACGTAAAAAAGATACTGTTGCTGGATACACTTCATTAATGGGTGCAACAGCTGGTTTATTGGTAGGCCAAGCTTATGGTCCGGTTAGTCCAGATCCAAAAAGAGGAGCTGCAATAGGCGACCCAATTGGTGCATTAAAAGACAGAAGTGGTAACCCATTAGTATTTACTAAACGTGCTTCTTTAACTTTTAACAATGAAGCTACCGGTATTCGTTTCAACAAATTCTTGTTAGACCCATCTACTGTTAAAGATGGTGCTTGGGGTAGTGCAAACGAATTTCCTTTCTTACGTATTTCAGATGTGCGTTTAATGAAAGCTGAAGCAATTATGAGAGGTGGTACAGATGCTGAAACTCCTTTGGCAATTGTAAATGATATTCGTTCTAAGAGAAGAGCAACTGCTTTAACTGAAGTGAATTTCACAAATTTATTGGCCGAAAGGGGTAGAGAATTGTATATGGAAGGCCACAGAAGAACAGATATGATTCGTTTTGGTGTGTTCAATGATCCAGTTGAGGAAAGAGCATCTGCTTCTGCAGCTCATAAAGTTGTATATCCAATACCAACAGTTTCATTGTCTTCAAATCCTAATTTGAAACAAAACTTTGGCTATTAATTCAATATAGTTGAATTGTTAAAAAGGCTGCCCAACAAGGCAGCCTTTTTTGTGTTATACTGTTGTATTTACTTACTTTTAGCATATGAATAAGCGTTGTATTATCGTAGGTTTAATGGGTGTTTTATCTTTCTTTTGTTCGTGTAATAATGAAGAAAAACCTACCCTTTTTACTGTTGTAACAAATAGTAATATTCAATTTGAAAATACATTGGTAGAAACAAAAGAATTCAATGTGTTTAAATACCGTAATTTTTATAATGGCGGTGGAGTTGCAGCTGGCGACTTAAATAACGACGGATTGCCTGAACTTTTTTTCACTGCCAATCAAGGTGCAAACAAACTTTTTTTAAATAAAGGCAATTTACAATTTGAAGATATTTCAATTAAAGCAGGATTTGCCAATAAAGATCAATGGAGCACAGGAGTAGTGTTTGTGGATATAAATGCGGATGGGTGGCTCGATATTTATGTTTGTAATGCAGGACAAATGTTAAATAAGTCGTTGCGCAAAAATCAATTGTTTATCAATAACCACAACCTCACTTTTACAGAGCAAGCAGCTGAATATGGTTTGGATAATGATGGATATTCTACCCAGGCGTCTTTTTTCGATTACGATTTAGATGGTGATTTAGATTGTTTTTTAGTGAATAATAGTCCAATTCCTGTAAACACCCTGAATTATGAAAATATGCGAAATGTACCGCAAGAAAATGCCCCTTTCGCAGAATTTCTAAAAGGTGGAGGAGACCATTTATACAGAAATGACCATGGAAAATTTGTGGATGTAACCAAACAAGCTGGTATTTACGGCAGCATCATTAGTTTTGGTCTTGGCGTTACAGTAGGTGATGTAAACCAAGACGGCTGGCCAGATGTTTATGTGTCAAACGATTTTTTTGAAAAAGATTATCTATACATCAATCAAAAAAATGGAACTTTCAAAGATGAAATTGAAGCCAGAACACAGCACATTAGTTTCTCTTCCATGGGGGCCGATTTACAAGACATAAACAATGATGGAAAGCCCGATATTTTCACAACCGATATGCTTCCTGATGACGACTATCGGCTTAAAACCAATACCTCTTTTGAAGGGTATGAAATATTTAATATTAAACAACAAAAGGGATTTTATAACCAATTCACCCAAAATTCTTTACAAGTAAATAATGGCCAAGGGAAGTTTTTAGAAACCGCTTATTTTAGTGGTGTTGCAGCCAGTGATTGGAGTTGGGGCGCATTGATGTTTGATGCTGATAATGATGGATGGTCTGATATTTTTGTTTGCAATGGAATTTACAGAGACGTTACCGATCAGGACTTTATTGATTTCTTTGCCAATGACGTAGTTAACCAAATGACCATTTCAGGAAAAAAAGAAGAAATACAAACAGTAATAGATAAAATGCCTTCCGTGCCTGTATCTAATAAAATGTTCCGGAACCAGGGCAATCTTCATTTTTCAGATGAAAGCGTTCATTGGGGACTCAACAAGCCTTCTTTTTCAAATGGGGCTGTTTACACTGATTTAGATAATGATGGAGACTATGATATAGTTATTAATAATGTAAATCAACCAGCAGCTGTATATCGCAATAATACAAGAGAAACCAATGCAGGTAATTATGTTGCAATACAATTACAATTCGAAGCACCTAATAATTTTGCTATTGGCGCTGTAATTAAATTGTTTCAAAATAATCAAATCATTTCACGTGAGTTAATACCCAGTAAAGGGTTCCAATCTTCTATCGAATATAAACAAACAATCGGAATAGGTAAAGGCACTATCCCCGATTCTATTCAAATATTATGGCCCAATAAAAAGTATACAACTATTTTTAAGCCTGCAATCAATCAACTGCTCAAAATAAATTATTCAAATGAAATCGCTAAGCCATACAATTATGCTGCTGACCTATCAATAGCAACTGTATTACAAAAAGTGCCTAGTGTATTCGACAAGCACCAGGAGGATGATTATGTTGATTTCTATACAGAAAGAAATATTCCATTTATGCTGTCGAAACAAGGACCAAAAGCAGCTGTGGGAGATGTGAATGGCGATGGATTAGATGATGTATTTATTGGTGGTGCCGTTAAACAACCCGGACAATTGTATCTACAAAATGCCGGAAAATTTTTGAAAAAAACGAATAAAGATTTCGAGCAGTTTTCTTTTATTGAAGCTACTGCAACATTTTTCTTTGATGCAGATCAGGACAACGATTTAGATTTATTTATTGGTGGTGGTGGAAATTTTGCACAAGTTGCTTCAGGCGTTTATCAAAACCATTTATATGTAAATGATGGGAAAGGTAACTTTTCACTAAAAGCGGGTACTTTTCCACTAAGCAATACAAATTGTGGTACAGCAATTCCTATAGATTATGACAATGATGGAAAGCTCGATGTATTTATAGGCAGTAGAAGTGTACCACAAAATTATGGCGCAATTCCTGAAAGCTTTTTATACCACAATGAGGGAAATGGTATTTTTACTGATGTTACTCAAACTGTTGCACCTGAGTTTAAAAAATTAGGAATGATAACATCAGCTAATTGGAGCGATTTTAATGGAGATGGACATAAAGAATTGATGGTTGTGGGAGATTGGATGAGCCCTCAATTATTTGCATATAGCGGTAACAAAATGACGCTTCAGCAAAATGGTCTTGAAAATTACAACGGATGGTGGCAGCATTTAAATGTAGCAGATTTAGACAATGATGGTGACCTGGACTTATTAATAGGCAATATGGGTGAGAATTTTTATCTAAAACCTACACAGCAAGAACCTATAAAACTATGGATCGGCGACTTTGATCAAAATGGAGCAATCGATAAAATATTTAGTAAAACATTAAACAATCGAGACGTATCTGTTTTTCTGAAAAAAGAAATTACAGAACAGATTCCGTCATTAAAAAAAGGCAATTTAAAACATACAGAATTTGCACAAAAAAGCATTCAGGAATTATTTAAAGATCAAATTAAACAGGCTACACAATTAGCTATAAATTTTAGTTCTTCTATCATTGCATTGAATAATGGCAAAGGTAAATTTGATGTACAACTTCTTCCTATTGGAATGCAGCTATCTTCCATCAATGCGAGTAGCATTGTAGATTTAAACAATGATGGATTATTGGATGTCATTGCAGGGGGGAATTTTACGGATTTATTGCCGCAGTTTTGTAGTGTAGACGCATCTTGGGGTAATGTTTTAATCAATAGGGGCAACAATAAATATACATTGTTAACATCTGCCGAATCTGGATTGAGTTTACAAAAACAAATAAGAGACATTGTAAGCATTAAAATCAATCAATCAAACAATATTTTGTTTTTGCAAAATAACGACGTCCCAATATTATACAGTATCAACCAATTAACTAGTCAAAAGTCAAAATTAAAAAGTAAAAAATAAAAATTCAAAAGTTGAATTTAAAAGCTAAAATTGATAAGCGCTGTATAAATTTTATCAATCTCGACGTAATGGTAAGATTAGAGAAAAACATAAACGCATGAATTATTTTCGTTATTATTTATTGATAATTATTATTCTTATTCAGATTGTGGCCTGTAAGAGTAAGGATGAGCAGTATTCTTTATTCCAGGTATTAAATCATGACTCAACCGGTATACATTTTAGTAACCAATTAAAGCCTACTGCTGCCTTTAACTTGTTTTCATATATGTATTATTATAATGGTGCAGGTGTTGGTGCAGGTGATTTTAACAATGATGGTCTAACTGATTTGTTTTTTGCAGCCAATCAGGGAGGCAACGCGTTATACCTTAATAAAGGTAAAATGCATTTTGAAGATATTACCCAATTAGCGCATATTACTAATGACAGTGCCTGGAGTACTGGGGTATCTGTGGTAGATATAAACAATGATGGAAAATTGGATATCTATATTTGTAGAGTAGGTAACTATAAAATTTTAAAAGGGAAAAATCAACTATTCATAAATCAAGGAATAAATGAAAAAGGGACTCCTCAATTTAAAGAAGAGGCTCATAAGTTTGGATTAGATTTCTCAGGATTTAGTACCCAAGCTGTATTTACAGATTATGATATGGATGGCGACTTAGACATGTTTTTATTGAACCATTCTGTAAACCATGATGGAAATTATGCCCCACGAACTTTATTCTTGAACACGTTCGATTCATTAGCCGGACATCGGTTGTATAGAAACGACAACAATCAATTTATTGATGTTACAAAGTCTTCAGGTATTCATTCTAGTAAAATTGGCTATGGATTAGGTGTGGTTGTTTCGGATATAAATATGGACGGATGGCCTGATATATATGTGGGAAATGATTTTCATGAAAATGATTATTTATACATCAATCAAAAAAATGGCAGTTTTAAAGATGAGAGTGAGCATCAGTTAATGCATACTAGTCAATTTAGTATGGGCGTAGATGCTGCTGATATTAACAATGATGCATTTCCGGATATCATTTCTATGGATATGCTTCCTTATGAGTCTTATATGTTAAAGCGCTCTATTTCTGAAGATGATTATAATATCTTTCAACATAAATTAGCATACGGCTATTCATACCAGTATGCTCGAAACAATTTACAGCTTAACAGACGCAATGGATTGTTTAGTGAAATTGGTCAGTATGCAGGCATTTATTCTACCGATTGGAGTTGGGCAGCTTTATGGATGGATTTTAACAATGATGGAAAAAAAGACTTGTTTATTTCCAATGGAATCCCCAAAAGAATGAACGACATCGATTATATTAATTTTGTTTCTGGTGGAGAAATTCAACAAAAATTAGCCAGTAATACATTACAAAATAAAGACTTAACACTAATTAATAAATTTCCGGAGATTAAAATACCCAATCAATTTTTTATCAATGAAGGAAATGCAAAATTTTCTAATTATACCGATAGTATTTCAAACAATTCATTAACGTTTTCAAATGGTGCTGCTTATGCGGATTTAGACAATGATGGTGATTTAGACATTGTGGTGAATAATATCAATGACCCGGTAATGATTTACCGAAACAATACCAATCAACAATCAAGTTTTGTAAAAATTAATCCCAAGGGATTTCCAAATAACACAAATGCTATCGGTACCAAGCTGGTTGTATTTTCGAAAGAAAAAAGGTATTTATATGAAAAGAATCCTGTGCATGGTTTTTTATCTAGTATGGATGAGCCCTTATTAGTTGGGTTGAATAATATTATAGTAGATTCCACTTATTTAATTTGGCCCAACAATCGTTTTCAAAAAATCGAGTTAATTACTAACACAACACAAACGATAAAGTATGATGCAACGCTTCCACAATTAGATTATAAAATATTTACTAGTAAAATTACTGATACTAAAAACAAAATAGCTAGTTGGGAAGACATTACAATTGCTTCGGGTATTGATTATGAGCACAAAGAAAATCCGTTTAATGAGTTTGATAGAGAACCATTAATTCCGCACATGAATGCTAGTGAAGGGCCAGCCACAGCAGTTGCAGATATTAATCACGATGGATTAGAAGATATTTTTATTGGCGCTTCAAAGGGTAATCACCCTGTTGTATATATTCAACAAAAAAACAATCGTTTTGTAGCGCTCAGTCAACCTGCATTAAAAACCGACTCGATGTGGGAACATGTAGATGCTCAATGGGTAGATGTTAACAATGATTCTAATGTAGATTTGGTGATTGCTACTGGCGGCAATGAATATTATGGAGCGGATGAGCATTTGCTGCCACTGTTGTATTTAAATGATGGGAAAGGGAATTTAACAAGACTTAAAGATGCATTTGCAGATATTTATGTAACACAAAGTCAGGTTGCAGTTAACGATTTTAATGGAGATGGATTTCCGGATTTATTTATAGCCGGCAGAGCTGTTCCTTGGCAGTATGGAATTTCGCCAAGATCATACCTTTTACAAAACGATGGAACTGGTCATTTTAAAGATGTTACAAAAGAATATGCACCTGCGCTCGTTACACCAGGGATGATTACATCTGCAAAATGGATTGATTTAAATAATGACCATCAAAATGATTTGTTACTAACATTTGATTGGGGTGGTATTGAATTGTTTGTTAAAGATGGCAATAAATTTATTCCCAATAATATAACCAAACAACATGGATGGTGGCAGTTTGCTTATCCTTTAGATATTGATAATGATGGCGATTTAGATATTATTGCCGGTAATTTAGGATTAAATAGTCGTTTAAAGGCAAGTCCCAACAAACCAGTTACTATGTACATCAACGACTTTGATGACAATGGTAGAATTGAACAGATTATGACTTATTATGTAGGAGGAATTGAAACGCCTTTTTCTAGCAAAATACAGTTAGAAAAACAAATGCCATTATTGAAGAAAAAATATTTGTATGCAGAAAATTTTGCAAAAGCATCTTTGCAGGATTTGTTTGGTAAAAGCAAACTCAATAAAGCATTAAAATTAACGGCAGATTGTTTTGAAAATGTAGTTTTAATCAATGATGGGAAAATGAATTTTTCACAAATACCGCTTCCGTACGAAGCACAGTTTACTACCTATAAAAAAGCCCTGCAGGTAACGCAATCTCATAGTGACTTACCTTTAGTACTCTTAATGGGTAATTATTACAACTATAATGTTGAATTAGGGAGACAAGATGCTGATTTTGGAACTTTTATTCAGTTGGAAAACCAGCATAGTAAAACGATTCAATCATTTAGTGGAATGCATGTTCAAGGTCAGGTTAATCAATTAATGCCAATACATTTAAATCAAACTAAAGCATATCTCATCATACGCAATAATGCTAAAGCAATGTTGGTAAAGTTTTAACAGCAACTAAAATATGGGATAATTCCATGTTGTTACCCATTTAGAACTGTCTTTTATTGTTAATCTATTTGTAATAAGTTGTTGAAAAGGCATCGCCGGTGATATTTTCCTATGGTCTCGTAAATAGTTTTCTAATTCGATTTTGCACAATTCAATATTAGCATTGCCTCCTTTTACATCTGCTACAAGTATATTGCCAAGTATCATTCTTTTCATAATGAATTTATTAGTTGCAGCAATTTCTCCATTTATTGGAATGGCAACCATATATTCAAATTGATTAGCGTTTAAGGGCACAACATTAAATAATGGAAAATCTTTTTCAATACCATTCTTACTTTTAATGTATTGCTTAAGCTCACTAATTAAGGCATATACTTCTTCCATTGTAGGATAGGTCGCATTTACTTTTTTTGCTGTCATTAGAAATGCATGCTTTACTCTATCTTCTTTAATATTAAATCCGTATACCTTTTCTATAGAATTAAAATGGTTTTCTATTGCTGCCAATAAGTATTTTTGCTCATTTTTTTCATTTAGATAGACAATATATTCATACATTTTTCTGAATGGATTTGACGAAAAATGATAAATACTGGTCAATTCGAATTTTGATTTTATGGTGGTTATGGGAATATATTGAAAGTTTAAAGTAGTATTGGTTTTACTGTTTTCAACTGTAGCATTGAATCCGTTAACTAAAATATCTCTAACAATAATATGCTTAGCTAATAAAGTGTACGTGCTATCATTTACTTGTTTTCCAGGCCACCATTTTGTCCAATTAGTTGGTGTACCAATATTTCTAAGCACTGCATCCATAGCACAATTTGCTACTGCGTATTGTGTAACTTTCTTTTCATTGGGTAACAAGTAAACACCTAAAATCACAATAAGTAGTGCGGATGCTAAATATATTTTTTTCATTATGACTAATTGTAATTTAAATTATTTAATAAAAGTATTATACAAAGTTCCGATTTTTTTCCTTGACCTTTACTTTTTTAATGCCTCCGTAAATTATATTCCACCAGAAAGCCTACTTAATCCAACTTCATCTAAAGCTGCTTCAATAGATGGAAAAGAGTGTTCAATTGCAATAATTCGGGTTTTGTTGCATAAACTTGCTATTTTATGCAGGAGAACCCACATGAAAACTTTTCTAGTCTAAAAATATTTATTATTTTCGATTTAGGTGAAAAATGCTTTGTCCATACTGATGCTTGCTATTCTGCTTTTTAACTTCGGCGGATACAGAATGCTGTCTGATTATTTAGAGACAAAAGCAGAGGAAAATCTTATTGCAGAATTAGATCAGGATCTTTATGACGAATCTACACTTTTGCATATTAAAGTACCAGCGGTATTACCCTACGGAACTAACTCGGAAAAATATGAGAGAGTCAACGGCAATATTGAAATAAACGGAGTTGCTTATTCTTATGTAAAACGTCGTTTTTTCAAGGATTCTTTAGAGTTATTGTGTATGCCAAACGCTGAAAAAGCCGGTATACGAAGTGCTCGTGATGATTTCTTTCGTTTAGCCAATGATTTTGTTTCCAATACAACTACCAAAAAGAACAATAACACTCACCCTCATGCCACAAAGTTTTCCGTTCAGGATTTTACAGAAGATCATTTCTTTTCCTGGCAGTTTAGTGGTGTATTTACTGTAAGCTTAAAACGGCCTTTGGTGCGTAACTTATTGGGTGCAGACTATTCTCGGTTAGTAGAGTTCCCTCCTCAGGCCTAGCCTAATACTATTGATCATTTTTCTAATAGCTGGTACTGGTTTTTTAGTGCTGTAATATTTATTTAGTGTATTCAAAGCGCATTTTCTAGTGTTGAATATCAACTAAGTTTATTATTGTTTTTATTACATGTAACTAAAATAATGCCACTTAGCAGACACATAAAAGATACTCAAATGAAAAAATATATTCTTGGCCTATCAATGGCATTAATTTTATTTGCTTGTAAGCCAAATAACGAATACAAAACATTTTTACATAGTCCAGCTTTGTTTAGTAATACTGTGCATGAACTAAACACGGTTGTGATGGGGAATAATTTTCCTCCGATGGTTGCATCTCGAAATTATGTTTATGCAGCAATTGCAGCCTATGAAGTTATTGCAGCGGCCTATCCTCAACAATATCAGTCATTGGGTGGGCAATTAAATGGGTTAAGTACTGTTCATGCACCTGCAATTACCAATGAGGTCGATGTTGAATTGGCTGCTCTTTTGGCGTATATAAAAGTAGGGGAGGCAGTTACCTTTCCGGAGGGCAGTATGAATATTTATCGCGATAGCATCATACAATTGGCCAAACACCAAGGTTTGAGTAGTAAAGTAGAAGCAGCTTCTCGTTTTTTTGCAGACAGTGTTGGGAGAGAAATTATTCGCTGGAGCAAGAAAGATAATTATTTGCAAACCAGGGGCGCCGAAAAATATACTGTAAAAGATATTCCGGGAAGATGGGTTCCTACACCACCTATGTATGCCTCTGCTGCCGAACCACATTGGATGGAAATAAGGCCAATGGTAATAGATAGTGCTGGTATTTTTCAACCCGCTCCGCCTCCAGCATTTAATATTACCGACAAAACCAGCAAATATTACCATGAAGTGTTGGCTATTAAAAATGCTATTGATAGTCTTACACCAGCGCAAAAACATATGGCTGAATTTTGGGACGATAATCCGTTTAAAATGAATGTAACTGGGCATGTTATGTTTGGGAGTAAAAAATTTTCCCCTCCCGGTCATTGGATGAGTGTGGTAGGAATTGCTGCACAAAAAGCAAAAGCCGATTATGCCACTACTGTATATGCTACCGCTAAAACGGCCATCGCACTTTTTGATGCATTTATTGAATGTTGGTATGTAAAATATAAGTACAACACCATTCGTCCTGAGTCAGTAATCAATAAATACATCGATGCTAATTGGAGACCATACTTACAAACACCGGCTTTTCCTGAATACACATGCGGACATTCAACTATTTCTTCATCAGCTGCTGAAGCCCTTACAAGTGTATTTGGCGATAACTTTCAATATACCGACTCTACCGAGATTGAATTTGGTATCAAAAGCCGCTCATTCAAATCATTTAGGCACGCTGCAGAAGAAAACAACTGGGCTCGTTTTTATGGTGGTTTGCATTTCCATAACTCTTGTATTATCAGTACCGATATTGGACGAAAAGTTGGTGGAATGATTGCAACACGATTAAAGATGAAAAAACAGGAAAACTAGTTATTTATCAAAAAATTAATAAGTAACATCTTTTTATTCAAGTTATCAAAATAATTATAAACATGAAATAGCCATAAGCAAGGTTTGTATACCACGCGAAATGTTTATCAGGCTTATTCCTTGTGACAAATAAAATCAATAAAAATAAACACATGAAATATTTTTCAATACTTCTATTAACAGTTTTTTGCCTAAACACTAATATAAATGCACAAGGCTGTGTGGCTGTAAGAGGTGCAGGTGGACCTTCTTGTGGAATGATGCATCATGGGAATCAATATGATACTACTGGATTTACATTGAGCATTAATACAAGATATTTTAATTCATTCAGACATTTTGTTGGAACTGTAGAACAGAAACAAAGGGTTGAATTAGGCACTCAAGTAATTAATCATTCTTTTAGTACAGACTTGGGATTAACCAAGGTATTGAATAAAAGATGGAGTATGTCTGTATATGTACCTATTATTGCCAATACACGGTCATCATTGTATGAACATGGCGGAACTGCCAGACATACTACAAAGTCTTTCGGTTTGGGCGATATCAGAGTGGCTGGTTATGTTTGGTTAACAGATCCAGCTAAGTTTAAGAAATTTACTGTTCAGGCAGGAATGGGCATAAAGTTGGCTACTGGAGATTATAAATATACCGATCGATTTTATACTTCAACTGGTACAACTATTTCAGGGCCTGTAGACCAATCTATACAATTAGGTGATGGTGGCACAGGCATTACTGCAGAAATGAATTTGTACTATGAAATGTCACATAAATTAAATTTATATGGCAATGCCTACTATTTAATTAATCCAAGAGAACAAAATGGGGTGTCTACTGCAAGAGGAGTTACTCCAACAGCTGCAGCTATTTCTTATACTTCTGATTTGATGAGTGTTCCGGATCAATATTTATTAAGAGGAGGAGTAAATTATAAAGTAAATAATTGGACATTATCTGGCGGACTTCGTTATGAGTGTATACCGGTTAATGATTTAATTGGTGGTAGTGAAGGATTTAGACGACCAGGTAAAATATTAACTGCAGAGCCTGGGGTAAACTACATGTTTAAAAAAATGAATATTTATGCCTATTTACCTATAGCGATCACACGTAATAGAACACAGAGTGTACCCGATAAAATCAGAACCAATCTTACCGGAGTTTATGCACAGGGTGATGCAGCATTTGCCGACTATTTAATCAATATAGGTTGTAGTATAAAATTATAAATTCTATACTACTAAACAACTGCTTCTAAAATACAAAACTGGTAGGGCTCCATGATGAAATATTCGTTATCGGGCCCTACCGTATGTTTTGAACCTAACCAGTGGTCAAAAAGTTCTGCAGGATGATGACCATGTTCTTTAAAAATATACCAGGTTAGATAGGAAGCTTGTTTATTAAAATTAAATAGACAATAAACTTTTTTGTTTTCGTATGCTCTTACAAAACCGGCAACATGAATATTGTGTGGGGTAAGCCAAGTGATGTTTTTATAATCGCCAAAAAGAAATATTTTTTTTCTGAGTTGAATGAGTTGTAGAGTAGCAGTAAAAATTTGTTGTTCAACTGTATTGTCTAAATAGATTTTATTGTTTTTATCCCAATCAATAATGGGGCGATTCATCCATCGGTTATCATAACTTTTGCCTGGGTCTTGTTGAAAAGAATAATCGTTGGTATAGCCAACTTCATCTCCATAAAAAATCATTGGAATCCCACCTAAAAACATGCTTTGCGCCTGCATTAAAATAATTTTTGCAATAGATTGTTGTATTGCATTCTCGTCATTGTGTTGTATTGCTCTTTCTAAACCGCACAGGGAGGCAAGGGTGCCGCTGATGCGAGCATCTTGTGTTTTTGGATTTACAGAAAACAAAGCGCCATTTGCAACAGACATTTCATGCGAGCCGGCATAGTACTCTTTCAAAAATTTTCTATGATGATAGGGGTCAAATCCAGCAGCTGCAATCATGCTATCATCATATCCTAAACCAATATCATCGTGACATCGAGTATAAGTAATCCAGGTAGTGCCAAATGGTTTTTGAAGAAGTTCATGTTGCGCTGCGAGCATTACCCTTGTATCGGCGGTTGCCAGCGCGTCCCATTGCAAAGCCATTTGGGTAGCATTGTATGCAACATCACATTCTTTGGCAGTGAACTCGTTAGTGCCAAAGTATTTCATAATTTCTTTGGGGGCTACAATTGCTTCACCCAATAATGCCATTCCAGGAGCAGCAATCATTACACACTGTTTAATTAAACGAAGGAGCCTATGCGCTTGTGGTAAATTTTGACATGTAGTACCCAACTGTTTCCAAATAAAAGCAGGTGCATCTATTCGTAAAATATCTACTCCTAAATTGGCATAAAAGAAAATGTTTTCGAGCATCTCATTAAATACAGCCGGATTGGTATAATTTAAATCCCACTGGTAATGATGAAATACACTCATAACCCACTTATTACATTCAGGTACATATGAAAAACTTCCTGGTGCACTTTCAGGAAAAATTTCGGGCATGGAATGTTCAAACTGATCGGGTAAGTAACGATCATCAAACATATAAAAATAATCTTGATAAACAGCTTCGCCTGCTTTTGCTTTTTTCGCCCATTCGTGGTGATGAGATGTATGATTTAAAACGATGTCAATCATCAAATACATATCTTCTGATTGCATTTGTTGTTGAACAGATCTTAGGTCATCGATGGTGCCAAAGCGTTCATCTACTTTTCTGAAATCAGCAACAGCGTAACCACCATCGCTTTCGCCAAGTGGGCTTTCGAATACTGGCATTAGGTGTAAAAAATTTATACCTAAGTTTTTAAGGTAATCAAGTTTAGTTGGCAAATTATTCAAAGTTCCACAAAAGCGGTCTACATACAAACTCATTCCAGTAATTTGATTGCTCAATACCCAATTTCCCTGTGAAAGTTTGTATGTATCTTTCTCCTTTAATGTTCCAGGTCTTTCTTTGTGTACACGAACAAGCATGTCTATTAATGCAATAAATTTAGGTATGCATGCCGGATGGTGTTCATAAATTTCGGCGAATAAATGGCCTAGGGTAGAGATGTTCGCAATGAGTCGATTGTAAAATGCTTGATCAGTTCCTTTGGTGTTTAATTGATACTTGTTGCAAGTAATATCTATTTGTTCTTGCAGATTGATTGAGTACACTTTGTTCGAAAATTGAAAACGTTAATTAAATATTTGATTGTTTAAGTGGGCAAAGGCCTCCATTGCGCCAAGGTATTCGCATGTACGTGCACCTGCTTTATTGGCATTGGCAATAAATCTTCTCCAATCGCTTGGATTTAATTCATTAATCTGTGCTTTACTTCTATGGCTTAATTGATAAAGCATTGCGCCCACGAAAGCATCTCCGGCACCTGTTGTATCGATAGGCGTGATGGGTATACTTTCAATAATATGCTGCTCTCCATTAATACCCAATAATGTACCTTCTTTTCCGAGGGTAATCGCAAAAACAGCAGTTGTTTTTTGAAGAAGTATTTCAGTAGCTTTCTCTAAATGGTTGGTTTGGGTGATGAGCATTGCTTCTTCGTCACTCACTTTAAAAAAGTTGCAATGTTGTAAAAAGTTCCACGATTGGTCTATAAAAGTTTGGGTATTATTGGGAAATAATAAATGACGATAGTTTGGATCGAAGCTTACAGATATATTGAGGCGAATCGCTTTATGTAACAAATGCAAATAAGCTTCTTGTAAAGGTCCTGGTAGAAAACCTGTTGCAGAACCAAAGTGAATGATGGTCACCTCGTTTAAATCAATCGCATCAACTTCTTCTTTGGTAAGATAACCATCGGCTCCGCGGTTAAATACAAAATCGCGTTCGCCATTTTCCATCAAAGACACAAATGCAAATGTGGTAAAATATTGTTTGTCGGTAAGCATAAAATCGGTGCCAACACCAAAACCATTCATAACGTCTATTAATTGTTTGCCAAAGGGGTCGTTGCCAACTTTAGCAGCCAAATCAACAGTGCCACCCAAAGCTGCTATTGCTGCGGCAACATTTGTAGGTGCACCTCCAGGTTTTTTTAGAAAATGATTGCCAGCTGATAATGATTTACCTTTATCGGTACATATCATATCAATCAAAGCTTCACCAATACATAATATTTTCATGTGTTTGTTTTTTATTGATTCTATTTGTCACCTGTAATTAGCCTGATAAACATTTTGGTTGGTATGCAATACTTGCTGATGGCTATTTCACGTGTTTACTTTTTGCTTTTCACTTTTGCTTTTTTACTTTTTTACCCTTAATGTCCACTACTTGTTAATATAATTTCTTCTTCTACAGGTTTCTTTTCTTTGATTAAAAAAGTTGCACCACAGGCTAGTAATAAAAGGATACCACCAAATTCGACGGCTTTACCTGAGTTATTGTCTAAGAAATGATTCAATATAAATCCGAAAGTAGTAGTTTGTAAAATCATTGGAATAACAATCATCATGTTAATGATACCCATATAAACCCCATATCGTTCTTTAGGAATATCATTTACAACCATCAAATAGGGTACACCCATCATGCTTGCCCAGGCAATGCCAAAGCCAGTCATAGGAGCGAATAGTAGGTATTTATTTTCTATTTGAGGGAAAACCAATAGAGCGATACCTGCCATTAATAAACAGGTTATGTGAACTTTTTTAGGGCTAAATTTTTTGGTCATGTATACCAATGCAAAAGCAGAAAGAAAAGTAACCACATTATACCAGCCATTAACCAAGCCAGCCCATCCTACTGCTTCTTCATACAATGTTTTGTTAGCAGCTGGCGAGGTTTTCCAAACAGATTGCGCGATGCTTTTGGAAGCATTTTGCCAATAACAAAACAAAGCATACCACTGAAATAAATAGACTAGAGCTAATTGCCACATTACTTTGGGCATTTCAATGATGGCAATTCCAATTTCAATAAATGGAGCTAGTAGTCCTTTTTTATTGGCTTTTAAAACAGTTAATTCTTCTTGGGTAGGGGGGATTTCTGGTGTTTTAGAGATGCTCCATAAAACAGACGTGATAGAGCAAATAGATCCTAAAAAGAATGAGCCAAAAACCCAATAAGGAATTGCGCCATGCTTTCCAGGAATAAATTTCTGAAAAATAAACAATGAAATATTTGCAAGGGTAATACCTAGACCGGTAAAAAAACTTTGCGTTAAAAATCCACTTGCATGTTGATCTGGCGGGAGTTTATCGGCTATAAAAGCGCGATAAGGTTCCATTGCAGTGTTATTTGCTGCGTCTAAAATCCACAATAGACCACCTGCCATCCAAAGTGTACTGCTGAAGGGGTAAATAAACAAACAAAGGCTGCAAAACAAGGCGCCAAAAAAGAAATAGGGTTTTCGTCTACCCCAGCGATGATGCCAAGTACGATCACTTAGAATCCCAATGATTGGTTGAATGAGTAATCCAGTCATTGGACCGGCTAAATTTAACAGTGGTATTTGGTCGGGCGAAGCGCCTAAAAAATCATAAATTGGGTTAACAGCACTTTGTTGTAGCCCAAAGCTGTATTGGATTCCAAAGAAGCCTACATTCATATTGATGATCTGCAGGAAACTTAAACGAGGTTTAGAAATTAGCATATGGCAATTGTTGGTCTCTAAAAATACTCAAATCATTTTTTAAAATACTATAAAGAATGGGGTGTTTTTATTAGCAATCGTTTGCGGTGGAAATGAATTTTTAGATTTTAGAACCCTCTATGGTCAGACCACCGTCAGACCATGGTCTGACGGTGGTCTGACCATAGAGGTGAAAGTTTACACTATTTCTGTTAATTTTGAACCATGCAACATCAGTTCTCCTATTCAAAAAACAAAGTCATTCAAGCACTACGTTATCATTTTGTACAACGTAAAGAAATACGGTTACTGATTATATTGGTTAATGTATTTGCAATAGCATCTGCCATACTTTTTTATACTAAAAAAATACGACCCGAACCCTTTTTGCTAGGTTCATGCATTTGGTTGGTATTAATGGCCTCCTTTTGGTACTTTTTACCCAATAGCGTGTATAAAAAAGCAGCTACATTTCATGACAGTTTTACCATATATTTTAATGAATCTGCAATAAAATTAGAAAACCTAAGAGGTGAAACTAATTGGGAATGGAATCAGTTTAGTCATTTTTTTGAAAGCCCTCATTTTTTTCATTTATACTTCGATGAAAAATCTTTTTTTCTTATTCCTAAAGATGGAATGGCCGACGCCTTCAGGCATGAACTAAGGGCTTTATTGAACAAGCAAATAAGTAAAACAAACAAATAATCTGCTTAGTTATAATTCTTTTTCCATTACCACATGTGGTATAGTTAAGTCTATAAATTCACTTCCATTTACATGATAGCCTAGTTTTTCAAAAAAGGGGATAGACGTTACACGTGCGTTCATAATAATTTTTTGGTACCTTCTATCACGTGCAACATTTTCAGCAAAAATCATTAAAACCCTACCAATTCCTTTTCCCTGAAGGCCCGACAAAACAGCCATTTGACGTAATCGAATGGTGGTTAGATTAGCTTCTACTAGCATGCAGCATCCTTCCAAAACATCATCATCAAAACAGCCTAATAAAATATTTGATTTTTCATTGGCAAGTTCTTCGTTTGTAAAACTTAAACCCAAAGGTTTGCGAAGCATTTGATGCCTTAATGCAACCATTTGATCATACTCTTTAGACCCATAATCAATCATTTTTAGCGCCATGGATGCTTTTTTAAATCGTTAGATTGTCTAAAATAGTCAAAAACTATAAACTAATAAGCAGAATTTGCCCATTTTTCCGTCTTTACAATAAAAAAAGTAAAAACTGTGGAAACAAAAATCATTTAAAACATTGCTTATATGTCAAAATGTATATTTTTGCGGCAGTAATCAAAAACTTTTACAATGTCAGACATCGCTACAAGAGTTAAAAAAATCATCGTTGACAAGTTAGGTGTAGATGAAGCAGAAGTTACCAATGAGGCTTCTTTCACTAACGATCTAGGTGCAGATTCTTTAGATACCGTTGAGTTAATCATGGAATTTGAAAAAGAATTTAACATTTCTATTCCTGATGAGCAAGCTGAAACCATCACTACTGTTGGTCAAGCGGTAGCTTATTTGGAAGAGCACGCTAAGTAAGCAATTTCATTTAGTAAGGAATAATTTTAATCCGCCTTTTTGCGGCCTTAGCCTCGATAGGGCGGATTATCACTTTTAAACTGGTCAGTTTATGCAATTGAAAAGAGTAGTTGTTACCGGTATTGGTACCCTAACGCCCATAGGTAATAATCTCGACGATTATTGGAATGGATTGTTAAATGGTGTATCAGGCGCTGCGCCTATTACTTTATTTGATGCTAGTAAATTTAAAACCAGATTTGCTTGTGAAGTAAAAGGGTTTGATCCGACCAATTTCATGGATCGTAAAGAAGCACGTAAATTAGACCGTTTTGCTCAACTTGCTTTAGTGGCAAGTGATATGGCAGTTGCAGATGCAAAAATCGATAAAGAAACGATGGACGCGGATCGCATCGGTGTAATTTTTGCTAGTGGTATTGGAGGGTTGAACACCTTTCAGGAAGAAGTGCTGAATTTTGCCAAGGGAGATGGTACACCACGTTTCAATCCTTTCTTTATTCCTAAAATGATATTGGATATAGCTGCTGGTCAGATTTCAATGCGTCATGGATTTAGAGGCCCTAACTTTGCAGTAGTGAGTGCTTGTGCATCAAGTACAAATGGTATGATTACTGCATTTGACACGATTCGTTTAGGCAAAGCCGATATTATCATAAGTGGTGGTTCGGAAGCAGTAATTGGCGAGTCGGGTGTTGGTGGTTTTAATGCTATGAAAGCAATGAGTGAAAGAAATGACGATCCAGCTACAGCAAGCCGCCCTTACGATAAAGATCGTGATGGTTTTGTAATGGGTGAAGCTGCCGGTGTAGTTGTGTTAGAAGAATATGAACATGCTATAAAGCGTGGGGCTAAAATTTATTGCGAATTAGCCGGAGGTGGTGCATCTGCAGATGCATATCATTTAACAGCTCCTCATCCTGAAGGTCTAGGCGCTCGTAATGTAATGATAGCTGCATTAAAAGATGCGGGTATGCGTCCAGATGAAATTGATTATGTAAATACCCATGGAACCTCTACTCCTATAGGGGATGGCGCAGAAGCCAAAGCCCTTACCGAAGTATTTGGTGAACATGCGTATCAATTAAACATAAGTGCAACAAAATCTATGACTGGTCACTGCTTAGGCGCTGCCGGAGTTATAGAAGCCATTGCTTGTATTCAAAGTGTTATTCACGATATTGTACCTCCAACAATCAATCATTTTACCGATGATCCAAATTTAGATCCAAGGTTAAATTTTACATTCAACAAACCTCAAAAACGATTGGTAAGAGCTGCATTGAGCAATACTTTTGGTTTTGGGGGCCATAATGCATGTATCATCGTAAAAAAATACGAAGCGTAATATAATATAGTGCAATTTTTTAAAAAGCTATTTCAATCTAAATCAACATCTGCATTCGAAAAGCAATTGAATGATATGCTGGGTATTAATCCAGGCAATATTCAACTGTATAGAAGTGCATTGAGTCATCGTTCAGTTAAAGAAACACCCGATGAAAACAATGAGCGATTAGAGTATTTAGGTGATGCAGTGCTGAGTGCAGTAATTGCCGACTATTTGTTTAAAAGATATCCCTATAAAGGAGAAGGCTTTTTAACAGAGATGAGAAGCAAAATGGTTAACCGACAAAAAATGAACGACATTGCCCTGAAAATGGGGCTTCGTAAACTTACTTTTTACAATCGTTTCGACAATGCTTTAAAAGCAAGCCAAATTTTCGGCAATACACTTGAAGCTTTAATTGGAGCAGTATATTTAGATAAAGGATATATTAAAACCCAAAGCTGGATTCTGAAACAAATTGTGATTCCCTATTTAATTGTTGAAGACCTGGAAATTATAGACATTAACTTAAAAAATAAGTTGATTGGCTGGGCAAATAAAAATGGCAAAACGATCACTTTCGAATTGGCAGAAGAAAAACTGGAAGGTAAAAGAAGGATTTTTACCATGAATGCAGTGCTTGATGGCGAAGTATTTGCACAAGGCAAAGGCAATAATAAAAAAGATGCTAGCCAGGTAGCTGCTCAAGTGGCTGTTGAAAAATTAGGTTTATAGCATATTTTCTGTTGAAATTTCCTCACACAACTCAATTAATACACCATTGGTTCCTTTTGGATGCAAAAAAGCGACTAATTTATTATCTGCTCCTTTTTTGGGCACCGTATTTAATACTGTAAAGCCTTCCTTTACCAGTCTATCTATCTCTAGCTGTATGTTAGCCACCTCGAAAGCAATGTGATGAATGCCTTCCCCTTTTTTCTCAATAAATTTGGCAATTACTCCATTTTCAACAGTACTTGCTAATAATTCTATTTTGGTTTCTCCCTGTTTAAAAAATGCAGTTTCAACCTGCTCCGAAATCACTTCTTCTGTTTTATAACAAGTTGTATTGAGTAATTTTTCGAACAAATTTATTGAAGAAGACAGATTTTTAACCGCAATACCGATATGCTCAACTTTTAACATAACAAATAATTATATATTTAATTTCGATTTAGGGAAAAACAAGTCTACAAGGGTAAACCCATCAAATTTATAGAACCTTATCCACTACTTTTGCGTTAATACAAAAAACAAGTGCGAATTATATGTTGAAGTTACCCATTTACTTAGATAATAATGCAACTACCCCAATGGATCCGAGGGTTTTAGAGGCGATGCTACCTTATTTTACTGAAAATTTTGGTAATGCTGCTAGTCGTAACCATCCCTTTGGATGGCAAGCAGAGGAAGCCGTAGATTATGCTCGCGAGCAAGTAGCAAAGTTAATTGGCGCAGATCCCAAAGAAATTATTTTTACATCTGGTGCAACTGAGGGAGATAACTTAGCTATAAAAGGTGTATTTGAAATGTATGCTAGTAAGGGTAACCACATTATTACTTGCACTACTGAACACAAAGCTGTATTAGATACCTGTAAACATATAGAACGTTCAGGTGGTGAAGTGACCTATTTAGAGGTAAAACCAGATGGACTAATCGATTTAAAAGAATTAGAAGCTGCCATAAAGCCAACCACTATTTTAATAGCCATCATGTACGCCAATAATGAAATTGGTGTAATACAACCTGTGAGTGAAATTGCTGCTATTGCCAAGAATAATGGTATTTTGTTTTTTTCTGATGCAGTACAAGCTGTGGGTAAAATTCCAGTTGATGTAAATAAAGATGGCATAGATATTATGGCATTTACAGCGCATAAAATGTATGGCCCTAAAGGGATTGGTGCATTGTATGTTCGTCGCAAAAATCCACGTGTAAAAGTTACTGCGCAAATGGATGGCGGTGGCCACGAAAGAGGTATGAGAAGCGGTACATTAAATGTACCAGGTATTGTAGGATTTGGTAAAGCTTGTGAATTAGCACGTTTAGAAATGGCTGAAGACGCAGCTAGATTGAGCAAATTACGCGATAAATTAGAAGACGCACTAGTTAAGCTTGAAGAAGCTTATGTTAACGGAAACAAAGAACACCGTTTGCCTCATGTAGCCAATATCTCTTTCAAATACGTAGAAGGCGAAGGGTTATTAATGGGCTTTAATAAAGACATTGCTCTTTCTTCAGGTTCTGCTTGTACTTCTGCCTCATTAGAACCAAGTTATGTGTTAAAAGCCTTGGGATTGGGCGACGACTTAGCACATAGCTCTTTGCGTTTTGGATTAGGTCGTTTTACTACCGAAGAGCAAATTGATTATACTATTGATGCCGTTAGTAAAACCGTATTGAAATTGCGCGACATGAGCCCACTATGGGAAATGTTCAAAGAAGGGGTTGATATGGACAAGATTGAATGGGCACACCATTAAAAAGTAAAAAGTATATAATAGATTTTAAAACTGTTATCCATTCATTTTAACTTTTTAATATAAAACATATTTTGAATTTTAAATTTTGAATCATTATGGCATATTCAGATAAAGTAATCGACCACTACAGTAATCCCAAAAATGTGGGAACTTTAGATAAGTCTAAAAAAAATGTAGGTACAGGATTAGTTGGTGCTCCAGAGTGTGGAGATGTAATGCGTTTGCAAATTGAAGTGGATGACGCAACTGGTGTTATTACCGATGCTAAGTTTAAAACATTTGGCTGCGGTTCTGCTATCGCATCTTCGTCATTGGCAACAGAATGGTTAAAAGGGAAAACAGTTGACCAAGCTGTAGCCATCGATAATATGGCATTGGTGGAAGAATTGAACCTGCCTCCGGTAAAAATTCACTGTTCTGTATTAGCAGAAGATGCTATTAAATCTGCAATTAACGATTATCGTAAGAAAAACGGATTAGAAGAATTGGTTTTTGAAGAAAGAATTCACTAGTAATAGATTACAATATTTGAAAATACTTCAAATCCAATTGTTTTGAACCATTAAAACTATGTAATGTATTATGGTAGCAGCAGAAAATAGTATTTACGTAAGCGATAAAGCAAAAAAGAAAGTACTTCAGTTGATGGAGGAAGCTGGCGTTACAGATGATAGTACCTATTTCTTAAGAGTAGGAGTAGTTGGCGGAGGCTGTTCGGGACTAAGCTATAAACTTGATTTTGATAATGAAGTAAAACCGATGGATCAAGTGTTTGAAGATAATGGGGTGAAAGTGGTTACAGATCTTAAAAGTTTCTTATACCTTGTAAATACAGAATTAGATTTTTCAGATGGATTAAATGGCAAAGGCTTTTATTTTAATAATCCCAATGCCAGTAGAAGCTGCGGTTGCGGAGAAAGTTTTGCAGTTTAAGAACTATTATAGAAAGAGCCTATTGATAAAAATGCCGGAGTATATATTCCGGCATTTTATTTTGAAATAATCGATAAAAAGCCCATCCCCAAGAGGAATAGTATTAAAAGGTATATTTTTTTAATCATTTCCTTTTTCTACTAGATGCTGAAACCTAAAATTTCCATAAAACAATTGAAATCAGTCGCTAAAAATCTATAATTGTTCAATAAAACTTTAGTTTTGGGATATGTGGATGTTATGTAAAAAAGAATGGCACCAATTTTTTAGCTCTGCAACGAGTTATATAATTTTGTGTATTTTTCTGCTAATTACCGGTCTATTATTATTTGTATTCCCGGATACTAGTTTGTTGAATTTTGGCTATGCCAATTTAAATGGCTTTTTTAATACAATGCCCTGGATATTGTTATTTTTAGTACCCGCAATAACTATGAAAACTATTGCAGAAGAAACTCGTTCAGGTACATTTGAAGTATTAAAGTGTCTTCCCTTATCTTCTTTGCAAATAATTATTGGAAAATATATGGGTGTATTGTTCATTGTATTTATTTCTATTTTTCCTACAATTATTTATGCTGTTTCTATGCAGGCCCTTAGTATTACAGGCGGAATTGATACAGGTTCTACAATCGGAAGTTATTTTAGTTTATTTATGCTGGCCAGTGTATATGCTGCTATAGGTATTTTTGCTAGCAGTATCACTAAAAATACCATAACTGCATTTGCTACAGGTGCATTTTTATGTTTTATTTTATTTATTGGGTTTGATGCAATGAGTCAGTTGCCCATATTTGTTGGTGGTGTTGATTATTATATTAGTCTTTTTGGAATTAAATCTCATACAACAAATATGGCAAGAGGGATGATTGATACCAAAGACTTAATTTATTTTGTTTCGCTAATTGCTTTTTTTCTTTATCTCACACATATTCAGATTAAACAACCACAACCGCAATTATAATGAAGCAGTTTCTCAAAAAATATCAATTAATTACTGCTATTGCATTATTTTCTATAGTAGTATTAGGTAGTTTATTTTTTTCATTTCGGTTTGATTTAACAGCAGACAAACGATTTACGTTGAGCACTTCTACTATTCATTTATTGAAGGAAGTAGACTCTACTATTTCAATTCAGGTTTTTTTAACGGGCGACTTACCCGCCGATTACAAAAAACTGAGTATGGCAGTTAAAGATGTTTTAGATGAAATGAATGTGCATGCATCTAATCATCTAAAAATAGAATTCGTAAAACCTGGATCAGATATTACCGATGAAAGTGCTAAAACAAAATTATATGATAGTTTAGCTGCAATGGGTGTGGCTTTTGAAAAAACAGCCATTGAATCAGACAATGCAGATAAAACTACCAATCAATTAATTATCCCATCGGCACTTATAAGTTATCGTAATAATCAAACCCCAATTGCTATTGATTTGCGAAGCAGTAAAAAAATATTTAAACAATACAACGTAATTAATGACGAACCTCAAGAAGATATAGAAGCAACACGCAATGCTGCAGAAGCCTTATTAGAAAATAAATTTATTGTTGCCATCGATAAATTAACCAGAAAAAAAATGCCCATCATTGCTTACGCTGTTGGTAATGGAGAACCGGTTGATCTTAGTGTAAATGACCTCGGGGAGAGTTTAAGAAACGATTATAAACTTGCAGTAATAGATCTTAAAAAATCTTATCCCGATGCCGCTTTAATACAAACATTAATAATTGTAAAACCAACTCAGTTATTTACCGAAGAAGATCAATTAAAGATTGATCAATATGTTATGAATGGCGGGAACATCATTTGGTTTGTAGATAAATTGTATGCAGAACTAGATAGTTTAAAAAGAACCTCTGGTCAATATACCGCATTCGATAGAGGACTTGGTTTAGATGAGTTGTTGTTTAAATATGGTGTAAGAATTAATCCTGATTTATTACAAGATTTAAACTGTTCAAAAATACCCTTGGTAGTAGGAAAAAATCCGGATGGAAGTATTCGTATGCAAAGAATGCCTTGGCCCTATTATCCATTTTTAACATCTCGAACACCCAATCCTATTTCACAAAACATAGATCGTGTATTACCTATTTTTCCATCTAGTATAGATACTGTTATGGCTAGGGGGATTAAAAAAACAATCCTATTGGCTACAGATACCAATAGCAGGAGAATTGCTTCACCAGCAATTGTATCCTTGAGTAGTGTAGAAAAAGAAGAAGATTTATTAAGTTTCAATAAAAGTTTTATACCAGTAGCTGTATTGTTGGAAGGGAAGTTTAATTCATTGTTCGCCAATAGAATTGCGGCTTCTGTAGTAGATTCAATTCAGCGACATACGGGCAAACCATTTTTGTCGAAAGCTACAAAAGCGGGCAAACAAATTGTAGTTAGTGATGCCGATATTGTTACCAATTCTATTAGCAATACCAATGGACCAATGCCAATGGGTATGATACCACTCGAAAACTACCGGTTTGCCAATAGAGAATTTGTGTTAAATAGTATTGATTATTTATCGTCCGACAAACAACTATTCGAAAGCAGAAATAAAACAGTTGTGCTTCGATTATTAGACAAGCAAAAAGTAAAAGAACAAAAAACAGTTTGGCAACTAATTAATGTACTAGCTCCAGTATTGTTAATACTATTAATTGGCGGATTGTTTCAATGGCAACGAAAAGAAAAATATTCTGTTTAATCTGAACTTATTTTATGAGCACACATGCTATAGTTTATCTTGTATTTGGAATTGTCTTAACCATTGCTCTTAGCTTTGACTTAGGATTGTTGAGCAAAAAAAATAAAACAATTACCATAAAGCAAGCGTTAACGCAAACTTTTTTTTGGGTTGGACTGGCATTGGCTTTCTTTGTTTTTTTATGGGTAGAAGGTAGTTTGCTTGCTGAAGAAAGCAATGGAAACGTTTCTAATAGTTCACAATTACCGCTTGAATTTTTAAGTGCTTATTTGATGGAATGGAGTTTGAGCATCGACAATATTTTTGTTTTTATTTTAATTTTTAATTCATTTAAAGTCAAAGAACAACATTACTCACGGGTGTTATTAATAGGCATTTTGATGGCAATTATATTCAGGATAATCTTTATCACACTTGGTGTTGCATTGGTGGCAAAGTTTGCCTGGGTATTATATATTTTCGGATTATTTCTGGTATATACCGGCTATACAATGTTTACCGCAGATGGAGAAGAACAATTTGATCCGCACGAATCGAAAGTATATAAATTTCTAAAAAAATATTTACCGCTTGCTAATCATGATGGAAATGGGAAGTATATTGTTCGGGAAAACGGCAAACCTATTTATACCATATTATTTGTAGTTGTTGTATTATTAGCCGCAATTGATTTGGTTTTTGCATTAGATTCCATCCCCGCAGTCATGGGCATTTCTAAAGACCCAATGATAATTTATACTTCAAACATATTTGCAGTATTGGGATTGCGTTCATTATTTTTCTTATTACGTGGAGCTGTAACCAAATTCGATTATTTACAGCAGGGTATTGCCATCGTATTGGTATTCATAGGTGTTAAAATGCTGGGTGAACATTTTATAAACGAATGGTTTGATAAATCGACTCAAGTGTTTCTTTCGTTGGGCATTATTGTGGTGTGTATTGCCGGATCAATATTTTATTCAATCATCATGAATAAAAAAGGAACACCTGCTGATGTGCAAGATGATTCAGTAAATTAATTGAAATGAACTATACGTTACAACAAATTGCACAAATCCTTTCACTTACTATTACTGGTAATGCAGAAAGTATTATAAAGCATTTTGTAACTGATAGCAGGAAAGTTAATTTTCCTGAACATACATTATTCTTTGCAATTAAAGGACATCGCAGAACTGGACTGGTATTTATACCGGAACTGTATCAACTTGGTGTACGCGCATTTATGATTGATGAAAAAATTGATGAGTCATCATACCCTGAAGCTGTATTTTTTAAAGTACCCAATACTGTTCAGGCTTTACAACAAATCGCTATATTTCATAGAAACCAGTTTACTTTACCTGTAATAGGCATTACTGGGAGCAATGGAAAAACCATTGTAAAAGAATGGCTGTTTCAATTATTGCAGCCCGATTATTCTATTGTGAGAAGTCCACGTAGTTACAATTCACAAATTGGTGTACCGTTAAGTGTACTTCAAATGAATGTACATCATTCATTGGGAATATTTGAAGCAGGTATTTCTACAACAAGTGAAATGCAATCGCTCGAAAAAATCATTCAACCTACTATAGGTGTTTTTACCAATATTACAGATGTACATAGTGAAGGCTTTACATCCAATTTGGCAAAAACAAATGAAAAATGTTTGTTATTTAAGCATACTCCCAATGTTATAGTTGCCAATAACTTTGTGCCCTATCCTATACCTGTTTCCGGGAATATTATTACTTGGGGAGGGGATAAATCAGATACCCTTTATGTATATGAACAAATAAAAAAAGTAAATATAACAGAAGTAAAAGCAATTTATTTACATAAAGAAGTGTGTTTTGTTATTCCTTTTGTAGATGACATATCTATTCAAAATGCAATTACTTGTATTACTGTTTTACTTTTTTTGGGAATCGATTTAACAATTATTCAATCGAGGGTATTACAGTTAACACCTGTAGAAATGCGGATGCAGCTTAGAAAAGGAATCAATAACTGTTTTGTATTAAATGACAGTTATAGTAATGATAAAGTATCACTTTCTTTGGCATTAAATTTTTTAAAAGAACAGGCAGGGAAACAACTTACAACAGTTGTATTGTCCGATATTGTTGAGTCTGGGCAAAATGAAACCGATTTATACCGCGAAGTAGTGTTGTTGTTGCAGCAAGCTGGAATTCAACAACTCTATGCAGTAGGTGAATCGATTACGAAATATTTTAGTCAATCGTTCAATCCAAAGAAAACAGACGACAATACGTTTGAAATAACTTTGTTTAATAGTACGGATGATTTTTTAAATCAATTAAATCACAATCACTTCCAGCACGAATATATTTTATTAAAAGGAGCTCGAAAATTTGAGTTTGAAAGAATTGCCCATTGGTTGGAAGATCAAGTACATCAAACCGTATTAGAAATCAATCTTTCTTCCTTAGTAAAAAACCTTACATTATATCAGTCGATGTTGAAGCCATCTACGAAATTAATGGCAATGGTAAAAGCATTTAGTTATGGAAGTGGAGCTGGCGAAGTAGCCCGAAAATTACAACAGCAGCAAGTAGATTATTTAGCAGTAGCATATGCCGATGAAGGCGTTGCATTAAGAAAGGCAGGAATTAGCTTGCCTATAATGGTAATGAGTCCTGATGAGTATTGTTTTGATGTTTTAGTAAATTATAATTTAGAGCCAGAAATATTTTCATTGAATATCTTTGAATTGTTTCAGCAATTTCTACAGAAGGAGGGGATACAACAATACCCTATCCATCTGAAACTAAATACAGGGATGAATAGATTGGGTTTTGAGTGTGATGAAATTCTGCGCCATGCCAATTATATAACTACTCAACAAGAAGTGATTATAAAGTCTGTATTTAGTCACTTAGTAGCTAGTGAAGATCCTGCGTTCGATGAGTTTACACAATACCAAGTAAATTTATTTACTACTACATGTCAACAGTTATCGCAGCAGTTGGGATATAATTTTATTAAACATATTGCTAATACAGCGGCTATTTCAAAAAAACCTACTTATCAATTAGATATGGTTCGATTAGGGATTGGAATGTATGGAATTGATAGTGGAATTGACGAAAATGTTACTTTACATACAGTGGCAGTGTTAAAAACTACTATTGCACAGATTAGAACAGTTGCAGCTGGAAATTCAGTAGGATATGGCAGAAAAGGAATTTTAAATAGAAATAGTATTATTGCAACTGTTCGTATTGGTTATGCAGATGGGTATAATAGACGAATGGGAAATGGAGTTGGGAAAATGTATGTTAATGGATATTATGCACCAGTAATTGGCAATGTTTGTATGGATATGACCATGTTAGACATTACAGATATTCCAGATGTAAAAGCGGGGGATACCGTAGAAGTGTTTGGCACTCATGTAACTGTACAAGCTATAGCAAAAGCATCTGGTTCTATTCCCTATGAAATTATGACTGGCATAAGCCAACGTGTAAAACGGTTGTATTTTGAAGAGTAAAGTATATAATTGTATAACAATCAAGCACTATCTTTGGTTATAAGAAAATTTTAAATTTGTGAAAGCACGACAAGTATTATTGATCATTTTAGCAATTATTTTTGTAGATCAGGCAGCAAAGTTCTACATCAAGTTAAATTTTTTTGCTGGAGAAGAACATAATGTATTAGGTAATTGGTTTAAGCTTCATTTTGTAGAAAATGAAGGAATGGCTTGGGGTTGGAAGTTTGGTGGAAATTTCGGTAAAATTGCATTAACCTTATTTAGATTAATTGCTGTTATTTGGGGTAGTTTTTTACTACGCGATTTTATCAGAAAAAAAATGCATCGGGGTTTTATTATTTGTGCTGCACTTATTTATGCAGGTGCGCTGGGTAACCTAATCGACAGTTTATTTTATGGGTTGATATTTGAATCAAGTAATCCATTTTCCCAGAATGTTGCCCAAATATTACCTGCTGCTGGTGGGTATGCTGGTTTGTTTCATGGCAAAGTGGTAGACATGCTTTATTTTCCAATCATCACCAATGCACATTTCCCAACTTGGGTACCTTTTGTAGGTGGAGATGAGTTCGAGTTCTTTAGACCAGTATTTAATATTGCAGATATGTCTATCTCAACTGGAGTTCTAACCATACTTGTATTTCAAGGAAAATATTTTACAATACCAGAAGAGTCAACACATCATACTGTTGAGACAAATACATTGGTAGACGATAATACACAGATACTTTAATTTCCGAATAATTATAATAGCAAAAGCACTTGATTTTCAAGTGCTTTTTTTGTAAAATATTGTATGTATGCTTGATAACATCAATAGGCTAATATTTTAAATAATTCGAATTTAGGTTTACGCAATTTCGTACTTTGTACATGTATTACTGTTGCGGGCAATGACATAGACCTGGTACTGTATAAAAATATGGAACAGTTTGGGGTAGAGATAAAAGCGGCTAAAAAAATTGATACATCTATGTTGCAGGGATTAAAATATTGATAAAAAAATCAACCAAATAGCAATAATATACTAATTTACAGGGGCACTAAATCTCACTAAAAGAGAGAACGGCAATATGCGCTTCCCTGGAATTAAATCGATCAAATTTAAATAAACTAATATGTATAAAAATATTCAAATATGCTTCTTGCTGAGTGTTTTGCTTTTTACTGCTTGTACAAATAATAAAGTAGATACCATTGTACACCATGCGGTGATTTATACGGTTGATTCTTCTTTTTCAACCGCTGAAGCAATGGCTATAAAAGATGGAAAAATTGTTGCAGTGGGTAAAAATGAGGAGATTACTAATGCATATAATGCCAAAGAGTTAATTGATGCAAAAGGCAATGCTGTTTATCCTGGATTTATTGATGCGCATGCACATTTTATGGGATATGCGCGTGGTCTTTTTCAGGTAGATTTGTTTGGCACCAATACTTGGGAAGAAACGGTTAACCGCATAGTGCTTTTTGCCAAGCAACATCCCGAAATGAAATGGATTCAAGGTCGTGGATGGGATCAAAACCGTTGGCCAGGAAAAACATTTCCTACCAATGAATTGCTGAACAAAGCTTTTCCGAATACACCTGTTGTAATTACACGAATAGATGGGCATGCTTCTATTGCCAATTCAGTTGCTTTAGCATTGGCGGGTATTAAAGCCGGACAAGCCATTACAGGCGGTGATATACAAACAAAAAATGGGGAATTAACCGGTATATTGATAGACAATGCCGACAATGCAGTGTATGCAAAAATACCGCCACCTACAAAGGATGATTATATTAACTGGTTAAATAAAGCACAGCAAAACTGTTTTCAACAAGGGCTTACAACCGTTACAGATTGCGGATTAGATGTAGAAGATGTTGATTTATTAGATGGATTGCAAAAGAACAATCAGTTACAAATGCGCTTATATGTTATGTTAAGCGACAACAATAAAAATCTTGAGCAGTATTTAAAAAAAGGACCCTACAAAACCGATAAATTATTTGTAAATGGATTTAAAGTGTATGCCGATGGAGCACTAGGTAGCAGGGGTGCTTGCTTATTAGAACACTATTCCGATCAACCCGAATGGTCAGGCTTTTTATTAAGAAACAAATCACATTACGATTCATTGGCCAAAGTATTAAGTACTACAAGTTTTCAAATGTGTACCCATGCTATTGGTGATAGTGCAAATAGAGAAATTCTTACTATTTACAATAAGTACCTAAAAGCTAAAAATGATAAAAGGTGGAGAATAGAGCATGCGCAAATTGTGAACATCAATGATTTTGATTTATTTGGAAAAGTAGCAATCATTCCTTCTGTGCAGCCAACTCATGGCACCAGTGATATGTATTGGGCAGAAGAAAGGTTGGGCAAAGAGCGAATGAAAGGCGCTTATGCTTACAAGCAATTATTACAACAAAATGGCTGGCTGCCATTGGGTACGGATTTTCCAGTAGAAGACATTTCTCCATTTAAAACATTTTTGGCTGCTGTAGTACGCAAAGATGCCAAAGGCTTTCCGGAAAAGGGCTTTCAGGTAGAAAATGCCTTAACTAGAGAAGAAACATTAAAAGGAATGACCATTTGGGCAGCTAAAGCAGGTTTTTTAGAAAAAGAAATAGGTAGCTTGGAAAAGGGTAAGAAAGCTGATTTTATAATTGTAGATAAAGACTTAATGAAAATAGCAGAAACCGATATTTTGAATACCAAGGTTTCTGCTACTTATATAGGTGGTAAAAAGATGTAACTGTGTAAACAGTTACATCTTTTATTATTTTATTTCTCCAACCATTTGCGCAGGCACAACCCAAGCGTCGAATTCTTCTGCAGTTAAATACCCTAATTTGATGGCCATTTCTTTTAAGGTTGTTCCTTCTTTGTGTGCAGTTTGAGCAATTTCAGCTGCTTTGTAGTAACCAATTTTTGTGTTTAATGCAGTTACCAACATCAGGCTATTGTCTACATGCTTTTTAATATTTGCTTCAATTGGTTCAATACCAATTGCACACTTGTCATTAAAGCTTACGCAGCCATCACCAATTAACCTTGCGCTATGCAAGAAATTGTAAATCATAACTGGTTTAAAAACATTCAATTCAAAGTGACCATTTGCGCCTCCTATATTAATGGCAACATCATTTCCCATTACCTGTGCAGCAATCATAGTTAAAGCTTCACATTGCGTAGGGTTTACTTTACCCGGCATAATAGAAGAGCCTGGTTCATTGTCGGGAATGAACAGTTCGCCAATTCCACTTCTTGGTCCCGATGAAAGCATACGAATGTCATTGGCTATTTTCATTAAGCTAACAGCAACTGTTTTCAAAGCGCCATGTGCTTCTACAATTGCATCGTGAGCTGCTAGGGCTTCAAACTTATTTTCGGCAGTAACAAATGGCAAGCCAGTTAAGTTGGCTATGTGTTTGGCAACGTTTACATCATATCCTTTAGGGGTATTAATACCAGTACCAACAGCAGTTCCACCTAAAGCTAATTCTGTTAAGTGACTGAGGGTATTTTTAATAGCTTTTAATCCGTGATTTAACTGAGATACATACCCGCTTATTTCTTGGCCAACAGTTAAAGGAGTTGCATCCATAAAATGGGTACGACCAATTTTCACCACATGCATAAATGCCTTACTTTTTGCTGCAAGGGTGTCTCTTAATTTTTCAATACCGGGAATAGTAGTTTCAACTAAAATTTTATAGGCTGCAATATGCATTGCAGTAGGAAATGTATCGTTAGACGATTGTGATTTATTCACATCATCATTGGGGTGTAAAAATTTATCTTTATCGGTTAAGCTGCCACCTTTAATTACATGACCTCTGTATGCAACAACTTCATTTACATTCATGTTGCTTTGTGTGCCGCTACCTGTTTGCCATACTACCAATGGAAATTGATCGTTTAGTTTGCCTGCTAAAATTTCATCACAAACAGTACCAATTAATGCTGCTTTATCGGCCGGTAAAACACCCGCATCTAAATTGGTAAGAGCTGCTGCCTTTTTTAAAAATGCAAATGCTTCAATAATTTCTTTCGGCATTCTGTTGATGTCTTGTGCAATCTTAAAATTTTCAATACTTCTTTGTGTTTGAGCGCCCCAGTAAACATTTGCCGGAACCTTCACTTCTCCCATTGTGTCTTTTTCTATTCTGTATTCCATATAGTTGGTTGGTTTATTTTCCTGAAAAAACGGCTTTTCTTTTTTCAAGAAAAGCGCTAGTACCTTCTTTCATATCGGTTGTAGCAAAACAATTTCCAAACGCATCTATTTCTACATCATATCCATTCAGAGATTCATTAAAAACTGCGTTGGCTGCTTTTATGCAACCAGCTACTGCTAATGGTGCTTTGCTGTTAATTAGGGTTAATATTTCAATTGCTTTATTGAGTAAATCATCTGCCGATACTACATAATTTACTAAGCCATATTGCAGTGCATTGTTGGCATCAATCATAGTTGCACTCATCATCAACTCAAGGGCCTTACCTTTTCCTATCAGTTGAACAAGGCGTTGCGTTCCTCCATAGCCGGGTAGTATACCTAGGTTAACTTCAGGCTGTCCAAATTTGGCATTTTCGCTGGCTATTCTAAAATGACAGCTCATGGCTAATTCGCATCCTCCACCCAAGGCAAATCCATTTACACAAGCTACTATTGGTTTTGGGCAATTTTCTATTTTAAAGAAAAGGTCTTGCCCTTTTTTGGCTAAAATTTTGCCTTCTTCGGCTGTGCCGCTAAACTCACTAATGTCGGCACCTGCAACAAAAGCCTTTGGTCCTGCACCGGTAATAATAACCGATTGTATGGAAGTATTACTATATACATCATCTAAAACGCTATTTAAATCGGCCATAACTTGCTTATTCAATGCGTTTAATTTGTCGGGCCTGTTAATAGTTACTGTAAAAATTCCGTTGTTGATGGAGGTGAGAATTGTATCGTAATTCATGCTGTATTTTTTGTATTAAAAATCTCTGTGAATGCTTACCCATTCTTTTATATATGCAACAATATCTGTTGTAGTTGTGCCAGGTGCAAAAAGTTTACCTACACCCATGGCCTGTAGCGTTTGCATATCATCATCCGGAATAATTCCACCGCCGGTTAACAACACATCGTTCATGCCTTTTTCTTTCATTAATTGAATAATTTTTGGGAAAACTGTCATATGCGCACCGCTTAAAATACTTACTCCAATTGCGTCTACATCTTCCTGTAAGGCTGCATTTACAACCATATCGGGTGTTTGGCGTAAACCGGTATAAATTACTTCCATGCCATTATCACGCAATGCAGTAGCAATGATTTTAGCGCCTCTGTCATGACCATCTAATCCTACTTTAGCTACCAATACACGTAATGGTCTTTGCATGTGTTTAATTTTTAAAGTAATCGTTGTACAAAATTAACTCAAATGTGCTTAGGTTTATTAATCTATACAAATGATGCGACAACGCAAATACTACAGAAAATGGGTCAATAATTAAAGCAAACCTACCACTGTTCGAATTCTGGCTACCGTTGCTTCTTTTCCAATAAGATTGGCAATATCAAACACACCTGGCCCAAATTTTCCGCCCACCAGCATAATACGTAAAGGCAGCATTAGTTCTCCGGGTTTTAGTTGATGTGCAGCAGCCAGTTCTTTAAACTCTTTTTCTAAATCGGCACTATTCCATAGTATACTCAATTCAAAAGCATTGGCCAATTCAATAAAAAACTGGTTTTTAGTAGCATCCCATTTGGGTTGAATAGATGCAGTGTCGAACTGTTCTGGGTTTTTGAAAAAGAAACTGCTTTGCATTAAAAAGTCCGATAATAAAGTGCACCTTTCTTTTACTAAATCAATAACTGTATTGAGTAGTTCGTTATCCTTCACTTCAATATTATTTTGCGCTAGTATTTTTGCTACTTTATTGTTTAGTTGGCTTGCCGAACTTTTTTTGATCCATTCATGGTTAAACCACTTAGCTTTTTCATAGTCAAATTTGGCACCACCTTTGTGTACTCGCTCCATCGAAAATTTCTCAATTAATTCTTCAATTGTAAAAAGTTCGTTGTCTGTACCGTCGTTCCAGCCCAAAACAGCCAATAGGTTTACAAAAGCTTCCGGTAAAAAACCTCTTTCTTTGAAGCCCACAGTGAGTTCCTCCGATTTAGGATCTTTCCAATCCATTGCAAAAACAGGAAATCCTAATCTATCGCCATCTCTTTTGCTTAATTTTCCATGACCATCGGGTTTTAAAATGAGTGGGAGATGAGCCCAAAGTGGCATTTCAGCTTCCCAGCCTAAATACTTCCAAAGAAGAAGATGAACAGGTGCAGAGGGTAGCCATTCTTCTCCCCTAAAAGCATGGGTAATTTTCATGAGGTAATCATCTACTACCACTGCCAAATGATAGGTGGGCATACCATCTGCTTTAAGCAAAACTTTGTCGTCAACTTGAGCTGTATTAAAAGACACTTCTCCCCTAATCATATCTGTAAAACTTACCGTTTGATCTTCTGGCATTTTTATCCTGATCACATAAGGCGTTTGATCTGCAAGTAATTTACTTACGTCATTGGCCGATAAGCAGGTAGAATTCCGCATTTTTGCACGTAATGTATGGTTGTATTGTGGGGATGGATTTTCGGAAGTTTTGTAATTGTTGCGCATTTGTTCTAATTCCTCCGTAGTATCAAATGCATAATAAGCGTAACCTGCATTAACAAGTTCTTCTGCATACTGTCTGTATATGGCTTTGCGTTCACTTTGACGGTATGGTGCAAATGGACCGCCATGTTTTGGGCTCTCATCGGGCACTAAACCGCACCATTCTAGGGTATTAAAAATATAATCTTCAGCACCTTCTACAAAGCGGGTTTGATCGGTATCTTCAATTCTTACTATAAAATCGCCCTGGTGTTGTTTGGCAAAAAGATAGTTAAATAAAACGGTTCTAACCCCTCCTAAATGCAAGCCACCTGTAGGAGATGGTGCAAAGCGTACCCTTACTTTCTTGTTCATGTATTTATTTTTATACAATTACTTTGATGATGAACCCAGGTAAAATAATTTTCCAACTTAAACTGGTAATAGGTTCAATTTATTTGGCAAATATAAACTTTGAAAAAAGGATTATGAGTACAAAACAAGAAAAACTTCCTTAAAGCTTGTTGTGCAAAAACAATACTGATTGATTTGTGCTGTAAATTACTGCATTTTGTTGTTGGATGAAATACCTTTACACAATGTATATTGTAAAAACTCCATGGTGGTTGAGGGCATTGTATCCTTCATTAATATGGCGATTGCCTGCTGCCGAAAAAGTTATTTACTTAACTTTTGATGATGGTCCTCATGAAATCGCCACTCCATTTGTATTAGATGTGTTGAAGCAATACAATGCCAAAGCTACTTTTTTTTGTATTGGTAAAAATGTGTTGCAACATGCTGAAATATATGCACAGGTTATTGCTGAAGGGCATGCAGTTGGAAATCATACAGCACATCATGCCAATGGATGGAAAGTGGACGATGAAAAATACATGCAAGAAATTACAGAGGCTGCTGAATGTATTCACAGTAATTTATTCAGGCCTCCGTATGGCAGAATTAAGCGATCGCAAATAAAACAGCTACAAAAACGTGCAAATAATAATTCAACATTGCAAAGCACTAAACTGCCTTTTAAAATAATTATGTGGGATATATTGAGTGGCGATTTTGATGTAACGCTGGGCAAAGAAGTTTGTTATAAAAATGTAGTTTCAAATACAGTGCCAGGCGCTATAATTGTTTTTCATGACAGTGCCAAAGCATGGGATCGATTAAGTTATGCGCTACCATTGGTGATGGAGTATTTTACAAAAAAAGGATATCGATTTGAAGCGATACAGTTTAAGTAATGGCAAAAAATTAGCCGGAGTAGAAACTCCGGCTCTGTTATTCCGTACCCTATAAAACAAAAATTTTAGTCGAAAACCACAATAACTTTAGGTGTACAGATCAAGTTTTCTCTAAAATAATATTACTGAAAGCTGTTTACAGAACTGCATTTCATTTATTTAAGGCGTACATCTATTAAACGCCAACATTGTATAATTTATTTTCTTTCATTCAAAAAAATAATTCAGTTTTGTAAATTATGATGCTAATAGATACACATTGTCATTTATATGGAGATGAATTTGCAGCAGATATTGATGCGGTAATTGAGCGTGCAAAAGAGCAGGGTGTTGAGAAATTTTACTTGCCGGGCATTGATAGTAGTGCAATTGAGGGGATGTTGGCGCTTGAAGACAAATTTCCTGCACAATGTTTTGCAATGATGGGCTTACATCCTTGTTATGTAAAAGAAAATTATAAGGAAGAATTGCAAATTGTACAAGATTGGCTGGAAAAACGCAATTTTATTGCGGTTGGTGAGATAGGGCTGGACTATTATTGGGATAGCACATATAAAGAACAACAGCAAGAAGCGTTTAAGTTACAGATGGATTGGGCACTAGCAAAGAAACTGCCCATTGTAATACATACCCGAAATGCGATGCAGGAAACCATAGATATGGTAAAACCTTATGCAAACAAGGGGCTAAAAGGTATTTTTCATTGTTTTAGCGGGAGTTACGAATCGGCGCAACAAATTATTCAAATGGGCTTTTTATTGGGTATTGGCGGCGTGATAACTTATAAAAATGCTGGTTTGGGTGAAGTTATTGCTAAAATAGGACTCGAACACTTGGTTTTAGAAACAGATGCGCCCTATTTAACGCCTGTACCATTCAGAGGTAAAAGGAATGAAAGCGCCTATTTACAATATGTATTGTCGAAAATTGCTGACATCAAACAGGTGCCAGAAAAGGAAATTGCCATAATAACTTCTGCAAATGCAGAAAAATTGTTCGTTCACTCAATATGAACCACTATTTTTGCAGCCCAATAAAAAGTGCTTACTGATTAATATTGGGGATGATACGGTATGATTTAGTGTAAGCACAAAAGTTCTTGAAAATAATTTTAAACAGAGAGGTGTCCGAGTGGTTGAAGGAGCACGCCTGGAAAGTGTGTATACGGGAAACTGTATCGAGGGTTCGAATCCCTTCCTCTCTGCAAATAATTGAAATCTAACAATGCTTTTAGAAAATAATTAAAAGAAATAAACTATTTGGATAGTTTTTTTAATTCAAAAGAGTAATGGTACAATGAAGTTCAATTCATTTCCGACTGAAAATTCAAAAAATGATTTGTTTACATAAAAGCCTTCTTTTCCTTCCTTTTGCTTTTCTAAAAAACTTTCTTCACAATTTCCTCCAAATTTATAATAGGATATAATCAAATATATCATACATTTAGTTGCATAAGTAATTAGTTATATTACAAATTACAAGTAGTAATTCCGTAATTTTACCAATACGCATATAAACCTTATTTAATTCGAGGAAAATGAAAAAGACCTTAATTATTGTTGCTATTATTATTTTTTTAAATGCTTGTGGTAAATCTAGTGGAACCGGCACTACAACACCTGTTGCCGAGCCCAATATTGCATTTTCAATTAATGCAACCGATAACAGCATTGCTGTAGGCACATCTTTTCCTATTACAGTTACGCTTACTTCAGCAATGCCATCTTCTAGTGGTATTAAAATAGAAGCTACGGTGGTTGATCAAACAAATACTCAAACAGTAACACAAAATGCAGCAGCAACTTCTACTTCGGCTGTAAATACTTTCACCTTAATAAATTTACCCAAAGGCCATTGGTGTACTGCAACCATTAAGGTGAGTTCTGTAAAAACAACTACAAATGCTGCTAGCAAATCATTTACAGTAGCAAACAAATAAAATTAGTCAGCTTAACTCTTTCAAGTATTTATCTCTTTTTGAATTTTGCCTTTTGAATTTTGATTTTTAACAGAAACTTGCATAGATTTAAAGACTAATCTGTACAATTAAATGATGCGGGTATCCAATATTTGGAGAAAGAAAACCACGATTGTTACTGCTTCACTACTTTTATTAGTAGTTGGCTATACATTTATTTCGAGTAATGAAGAAGTAGATTTTAACACGTCTATCAAACCACTGTTGAATAAAAAATGCATCAGTTGTCATGGTGGTGTAAAAAAAGAAGGTGGGTTTAGTTTATTATTTGAACAAGATGCATTTGCAAAAAACGAATCAGGCAAAAAAGCCATCATACCCGGTAATCCGGCAGAAAGTGAAATGATAAAAAGGCTGGTTACTACCGATTTGCAGGAAAGAATGCCATATAAACATCCGCCGCTAACTCATGATGAAATTGCATTGTTAAAAAAATGGATTAAGCAAGGTGCCAAATGGGGTACACATTGGGCATATCTACCAGTTAATGCAGTGCGTGTTCCCAATACCAATACCTTATTTTTAACCAATTCATGGGTTAAAAATAATATCGATCATTTTATTTATTCTGCTGCTAAAGAGCACGGTTTAACGCCTGTTGAAGCTGCTTCTAAAGAAGTATTATTAAGAAGAGTTAGTTTAGATTTAATTGGTATGCCGGCACCTTCCTCCATTGCAAATACTTATTTACAAAGTACAAAAGCTAATGCGTATGAAATTTTAGTTGATTCATTATTGGTATCAAAGCATTTTGGAGAAAGATGGACGGCTGTTTGGATGGATTTAGCTCGTTATGCCGATACAAAAGGATATGAAAGAGATGACAACAGAAGTATTTGGCGTTATCGTGATTGGTTGATTAATGCATTTAATCAGAATAAACCTTACAATCAATTCTTAATTGAACAGTTAGCCGGCGATTTATTACCCGATCCTACTAACAATCAATTGATTGCAACTGCATTCCATAGAAATACGGTAACCAACGACGAGGGAGGTACAGATAATGAAGAGTTTAGAACAGCTGCAGTAATAGATCGGGTGAATACTACATGGGAAACTTTAATGGGTACAACGTTTGCTTGCGTTCAATGTCACAGTCATCCTTATGATCCTTTTAAACAAGAAGAATATTATAAGTTTCTTGCATTTTTTAATAATACCAGAGACGAAGATACTTTTGATGATTATCCATTGCTGAGAGAATTTCACAACACCGATAGTGTAAAGTATGAGTTCCTGAATAATTGGCTACAAAAAAACGCACCTGCTCAGGTAAAAGCAATTACTACATTTATTAAAACAGGCGAGCCTGCAATACATTCTCTTGTTGCCGATTCATTAACCAATAGCGCCTTAGCCGATACAAAATGGCTTGCTCTCAGAAATAATGCTGTTGCAAGAATTAAAAATGTATTACTCAATGGCCAAACTCAGCTATTGGCTAGGTTAGTAAGTTGGAAAGCCGGTGGCAAATGGATCATTCACGCAAACAGTCCCAAGGGGCCAATTATCTCTTCTTTTTCGGTACCTAATACCAATGGTCAATGGAAAGTAGTGACGATACCTATTCAACCGCTCAATAATAAACAACATCTATATTTTACTTATACAAACAATACATTAGGAAGTCCGCAAGAAACAGGGTTAAGGTTTGATTGGTTTTACTTTACGCAACCCTTCCCTTCAAAGTCGGCAGACAATTATGCCATTGCTTATCAATACTTTAATGACCTCATTCAACCTCAGGAGGCAACCTATACACCAATTATGTTTGAAAACAATGCTGCATTATTTAGATCAACAGCCGTTTTTAATAGAGGGAATCGATTGAGTTTAGGTAAACAGGTGCAGGCCGGCGTGCCCGCTTCATTAAATCCGTTTCCTGTAAATGCGCCCAATAACAGGCTGGGGTTGGCTTTATGGATGACAGATAAAAAGAATCCACTTACAGCACGAACAATTGTTAATAGAGTATGGGAACAGTTTTTTGGACAAGGTATTGCCGAAACATTAGAAGATTTGGGTACGCAGGGTATACCACCCACGCATCAATCATTACTCGATTATTTATCATATCAATTAATGAATGATTTTCAATGGGATCTTAAAAAGTTGATGAAAGAAATTGTATTGTCTGCAACCTATTGTCAAGACGCTACTATTAGCAAAAAGGCTGCTGAAAAAGACCCTTATAATAAATACTATGCAAGAGGAGCAAGGGTGCGATTATCGGCAGAACAAATAAGAGACCAGGCATTAGCTGTATCGGGATTGTTGAATACTTCCATGTATGGGCCTAGTGTATTTCCTTATCAGCCCGAAAAAATATGGATGTCGCCATACAATGGCAATTCATGGGTAGTGAATAAAGATGGAAATCAATATAGAAGGGCATTGTATACATTTTGGAAGCGTTCTGCACCTTATCCCTCGATGGTTTTGTTTGATGAAACATCGAAAGAAGTTTGTGTAGCGCGACGAATAAAAACCAATACGCCATTACAAGCATTAACTGTTTTAAATGACTCGGCATATATTGAAATGGCACAACATTTTGCATATAAAATGTATTCATCAAAGCCAACCACTTTTTCAGGAAAAATCGCAGAAGGGTATAGCAACATGTTTTATTTGCCCATTAGCATTGACAAATCTGCGGCACTTGTAAAACTATTTCAGAAGGCATTAAATTATTATCAAAAAGCACCTATTGCAGTAAAAGAATTAGTGGGCCCTAATAGCAAATGGCATAAGCCCGAAATGGCGGCACTAGTTGTGGTAGCCAATGCAATGCTAAATTTAGATGAGTACATCACTAAAAATTAATTAAATGAGTTCAAACAACGATAAAATTATTCGGGAAGCCCAATCCGCTAAATTGCAGCAGGTAACCAGAAGGCATTTTTTAAATGAAAGTATATATGGACTGGGGGGGCTAGCATTGGGGTCATTATTAAACAGTTGTAACTTTTTGAGCAACAATGAATCAACCCAAATGCTTACCAATCCATTGGCACCCCATGCCCCTCATTTTTTTGGCAAGGCAAAATCGGTAATTTATTTGCATATGGCAGGTGCACCATCGCAATTGGAGTTGTTTGATTATAAACCTGAATTATCGAAGCTCAATGGGCAAGATTGCCCACCTTCATTATTAGCTGGAAAGAAGTTTGCATTTATAAGGGGTGTCCCTAAGATGTTAGGTCCTTTGGCAAATTTTAAACAGCGTGGACAAAGTGGTGCTTGGATATCTGATCATTTACCGCATCTATCTTCAGTTGCCGACGAAATAAGTTTTTTAAAAGCAGTTCAAACAGATCAATTCAACCATGGCCCTGCACAACTCTTAATGCATACAGGTTCTGCCCGATTAGGTAGGCCAAGTATGGGCTCGTGGGTTACCTATGGTTTAGGAACAGTGAATAGCAATTTGCCCGGATTTGTGGTATTAACTTCGGGTGGCAGGTCGCCAGATGCCGGTAAAAGTGTTTGGGGAAGTGGATTCTTGCCATCGGTTTATCAAGGTGTACAATGCAGGTCTGAGGGGGATCCTATTTTGTTTTTAAAGGATCCACAGGGAATGAATAGGGATATGCGAAAGGCAGCAATAGAGGCTATCAATGAAGTAAATAAAGTTTCGTTTGAGGAGTACAAAGACCCTGAAATATTGGCACGAATTGCACAATATGAAATGGCGTATAAAATGCAAATTACGGTTCCAGAAGTAATGAATATTAATGATGAACCAGCATACATTCATCAACTTTATGGGACACAGCCAGGCAAAGAATGTTTTGCCAATAATGTGCTATTAGCCAGAAAGCTAGTTGAAAAAGGAGTACGCTTTGTGCAATTGTATGATTGGGGATGGGATACGCATGGCACAGGTGAAGATGGTTCACTTGAATATGGTTTTATCAACAAATGCCGTAGTACTGATAAGCCAATAGCAGCGCTATTATTAGATTTAAAACAACGGGGCTTATTAGATGAAACATTGGTTGTATGGGGTGGCGAGTTTGGCAGAACACCAATGCAAGAAAATAGAGACGGCAATCAAAATGCTTTCAAAGGACGAGATCATCATTCCGATGCATTTACAATGTGGATGGCAGGTGGAGGCGTTAAGCAGGGCTACACGCATGGCGAAACAGATGAAATAGGTTACAATGCTATTGATGGGAAAGTTTCTACTTTTGATATTCAAGCAACCATATTAAATCAGCTGGGTTTTAACCATGAAAAGTTTACGTATAATTTTCAGGGAAGAAATTTCAGGTTAACCGATGTATCGGGCAAAGTAATTAATGAAATTGTTGCTTAATTTATGGAAGTTTAAAACAGGTAATTTTGAATCAGTTTAATCATATTGTAGGTATCTTTCATCCAATGTTGGTGCATTTGCCAATTGGGTTTTTATTGTTGGGTATATTGTTTTATTGGTTGAGTTTTTTTGAAAAATTTTCCTACTTAATTAATAGTGTTCGATTAATCTATTTACTTGGAAGTATTGCTGCAATATTTTCTTGTATTACAGGTTGGTGTTTATCTAGTACCACTTTTTATGAAGAAGATGTATTGCAGTATCATCAATGGATGGGTATTACATTGGCATGTTTATCGGTTGTTATGTACTTTGTTTTCAATCAAATTATAGCTAAATACAATTGTATATTATCTGTTATTGTATGCCTATTGTTGATTGTGACTGGTCATTATGGGGCTACACTTACACATGGTACATTTAGTTTAAATGGTGAAAAAAGTAAAAAAGAGCAAGGCGCAATTGCTACCAATAAAAAAAATATCCAAAACGTAGAAGATGCTGTTTTATTTGCAGATATCATACAGCCAATATTTCAAGAAAACTGTTATAATTGTCATAGTGCATCAAAGCAAAAGGGCAATTTGCGACTCGATAATAATGAAGGGTTAATGAAAGGAGGGAAAGCAGGCTTGTCGATCGTTCCGAATGATGTAGACAAAAGCATATTGTTTCAGCGGCTCGTAATTGATCATGCCGATAAAAAACATATGCCACCTAGTTCTGAGCCACAATTAACGCAACAGCAAATTGAGTTGATTCGTTGGTGGATAGCATCGGGTTGTAACTTTAATGCAAAAGTGAATGCACTGCATCCTAGTGCTAAAGAATTAAAATTACTAAAGGACATCAACAATGCAAGTCAACTCACCAATAAAATAGCGCTCTTTCCTTCAACTCCGGTAAATGAAGCCAATCCGTCAACAGTAAATCAACTCATTCAATTAGGTGCTGCAATAGTGCCTATTGCTAATAATTCCAACTATCTCGCAGTAGATTTTTTAGGCAATAATCAACTTTCTGATAAAAGCTATTCATTGATGGCAGCATTAAAGGATCAAATTGTTTCATTAAAAATCAGTCATAATACTTTAAATACTTCGGCATTAAAAAATTTATCTGCATTGCAAAATTTATATAAGTTGGATTTACCCAATTGTACTCTACAAGAAACAAATCTTGATTTTTTACTAAAGTTGCAACACTTGCAAAGTTTAAATTTAGTAGGGGTAAACGTTGTGTTTACTATATTGAATAAAACCTTAAGTGGATTAAAAATAAAGAAATTATTTATTTACAATACGCCTTTAATACCTGTAGAAAAAAGAAGCTTGATAAATAATTTCACTTCTATAAAAATCGATACGGGGAACTATCAAATGCCATTAATGGAGTCTGATACTACTGAAGTAAAAATGGCTCCCCAAAAACTTTAACACATAAATTAAATGATGAAATACGTATATTTTTCTATTCTGATTCTAATGAGCATTAAATCAGTAGGGAAATCCTATGATCAACTGAAAATTAATTTATCAGATAATGATAGTTTACTAAAGAGTTTTCAATTCTATTCTTTCAATAATGATTTCCCCATAGCAGAAGGAAAGAAAAGTGTATATAATGTAATAATTGATTCTAAATTAGGCATTGCGCCTAGTTTGGTATTTAATTACCCACTTAAAAAAGCATTAATTGATTATTATTATATAGGTAGTAATGATAAGGTAGAAATTACCGCTGATATTTTTAAAAATATTTTATGGAATAGTTTGGATTTATTAAATCCAAATAAGTTCAAAAATAATCCAGACTACATCAAGAATTCTATTTTTACTACTAAAGTTAAATTAATAAGTAAGACGTTAATAAAATACGATAATTCAGAATATTATATAGGCGAGGTATTATTGGAAAACGGGAAGACTATTAAAAATGGTTATGGGGCTTTTTTTTATAAAAATGGAGATAGGTACGAAGGATATTGGGTAAAAGACAAAATGAACGGGGAAGGTTGCGTATTCAGTAAATCTAAAGGTCAAATTAAAGAAAACAAAGAAATTGCTTATTATTTAGAAGGGATTAAAGTAGGTAGGTCTATAAATTTGCTAAGCAATGGAGACTTGATTTTAACGAATGATAGAAATAAATCAAGTTATTACTATTTTAATAATTCTTTCCCCAATAATATATGGGTATATGAGGGACAAGCTCTTAATGATGTTCCAAATGGAGAGGGGGTTAAGTATACCCTTCAGCATGGAAAGCAAATTAAAGAAGTGAGGGGCTTCTTTGTTGATGGGAAAATTTCAGTTGAACAAAAACTGAAACCCGATAATGGAGAACTTACCTTGGATTCCAAAAGCGAATCTGAAAACTTGTCAATAGCAAGTCAACGTTCAAAAAAAGAAGCTAATACTTCAGATAAATTTGACATGGAAGAATTAAAAAAGAATTGTCTCGTATGTTTAGGTACAGGCATTGTCAAATATTGTATATGTCAAGGAAAAGGATTTCAACATTGTAAAAATTGTAGAGGAACTGGTTATGATAGAGAGGGTAGGGTTTGTTTAACTTGTAAAAGATCTGGAATTACAACTTGTTCACTTTGTAAAGGAAGAAAGAAAGGGTTTAAATGTGATCATATAACCTGGTATTTATTAATACAAGGATTTTAAATCAGATGTCAAATTGTGTTATTAGATAAATTCGAATTGGTTTTTTACCTTTTCAGACGAGTTGATAAAAGCCGCTTATAGAAGGTGCCAAATGTAAATAAATACAAAACATTGAAAGCGGGAGTCCGTTCTATAGAGCCTATAAAAGCCATTATATATTATCGTCCCATCCAATTAATTTCGTTATTAACGGTGATTTTAATTTTTTCTTCTGATTGCAGAAATTCAATTGCTGCCCATATTTTTTCTTTACTAAAATTTTTTATGGATGACATAAATTGAGTCAGTAATACCTTATTATCCGATGCGATTTTAAGTTGTTGCTCAATTGCAACAAGCTCTTCTGGTGAAAGTTTTTTTCTTTTAAGGGACAGACAATTGTCGCAGATGCCACAATTTTTAGCTGATTCATCTCCAAAATATTTTGCAATAAATGCGCTTCTACATGCTGTTAATGAAGCAGTGAAGTTGACGATGGTTTCTAAACGTTCTTCGTACAATGTTTTTCTTTGTGAGTAGGCTTTTTCGTTGATTACTAAATATTGTGCAGGTGCACGATTCATTAAAAATTGAATTTGCGGAGTTTCTTTTTTAGGTAAGTACTCAATAATGCCATGTGCTTTCAATTGAGTAAAAGCATCTATAACTTGTTCTATAGGTAGCCTGCATATTTTGGCGATTTTATGTTCATGTACCGACACTCTATTGTCGATGATGCCTTCATAGGTACGAAGTAATGCTTTTATAATCGGCTCTAAAAGAGGGAAAGTTTCTTGAAAAAGGTTAAGTGCTTCTTTATTGATGATGAAGGAAATTTGTGTCGGTAAAAAAATATTCTCTGTAAAATTAATATGGTTTTCTTGCTCAAGCACCTTTAGTACATTCATTACCAATAGAGGCTCTAGCTTAAAATTTTGTGTAAATATGCTGAAATCAAAATCATAATAAATCCCTTCTCCATTGCCTACTGGAAGTTGTAAATAGTCGGCAATTGATTGGTACACTTGTTTAATCACGCCGATAGGCGGAAACTTATTGGCTACATTTACCGATAATTCAATCAAATCTTTCTTTTGATAAAGTAATACGGCATAAGCTTTTTTTCCATCTCTTCCTGCTCTTCCTGCTTCCTGGTAATAGTTTTCTAAACATTCTGTAATATCGTGATGAATAACCACCCTTACGTCGGGTTTATCAATACCCATTCCAAAGGCGTTGGTGCAAACCATGGTTCTTATTTTATTTTCAATCCATGCTTGCTGTTTCATTTCTCTAACAGGCTGAGCTAATCCTGCATGGTAAAAATCGGCTGCAATTCCCTGAAGGGTTAATGCTTCCGCAATTTTTTTGGTTTGCTTTCGATTATTGCAATAAATAATGCTGCTGCCAGGAACATTGTTGAGTATATTCAGTATTTTATTGATTTTGCTGTCTACTAAAAAATTGCTGTACGATAAATTGGGACGCTCGAATGATTGGCGAAATAGTTGAGGATTTTTTAGCGCCAATTTATTGATGAGGTCTTTTTGCACCAATGGGGTAGCCGATGCGGTAACAGCAATGATATTTACTTTTGGAAATAATTTTCTAGTAGCAGCAATGCGTAAATAAGGCGGCCTAAAATCATATCCCCATTGAGAGATACAATGCGCTTCATCTACAACCAATAGATTGATGGGTAGCAAAGGAATGTAATCGACGAATAAATGACTTTCTAATCGCTCTGGAGAGCAGTAAAGAAATTTGTATGCGCCATCTGCAGCATCCATCAATACTTTTTTCACTTCATAAAAAGTAAGCCCACTATGTAATGCAGCAGCAGGTATTCCCTTGTTGTTAAGGTTGTCGACCTGATCGCGCATAAGTGCAATTAATGGACTAATTACTAAACATAAACCGTCTAATAACATGCCCGGCACTTGAAAGCAAATAGACTTTCCGCCACCAGTGGGCAATAAGGCCAATGTGTCGTTACCAGTTAAAACCGACTGGATGATTTCTTCTTGTAAAGGACGAAATTGTTCGAATCCCCAATATTGCTTCAGTATTTCTTTAGGTGTGCTCAATGGATATTATACTACTTTTTTAAAGTTCAATCTAACGGAATTAATGGCTAAAACCACATCACTTAATCCCATAGCCAATGCGCTAAAAGCAGGACTTAAAAAGCCCATTGCTGCAAATGGTATGGCAATTACATTGTAAATTAATGCCCAAAATAAATTTTGTTGAATGGTTAAATAGGTATGTTTGCCTAAGCCCAATGCGGTAGGTAAATTTTTTAGTCCGTGGTTCATTAAAACTACTTCGGCACTTTGTACGGCAATTTGAGAAGCCTCACTTAATGAAATACCAACAGTAGCTTTTGCAAGTGCAGGAGCGTCATTAATGCCATCACCAATCATTGCTGTGGGACAAATATTATTGAGCGCTTCAATGCGTTCTAGTTTTTGTGCTGGAAGTTCTTCTGCAAAAACATCGTCAATTCCTAATTGGTTGGCAACAAGTAGGCAACGTTCTTTTTTATCACCACTTAATAAAATGGTTCGAATATTTCTGTTTTTTAAATATTGAATTACTGCAACTGCTTCTGGACGAACTTGATCGGTTAAGTCGACCCAACCTAACAGTGTATTGTTTTTAACGATGTAAATATTATGGGTAGTATCTTGGGTGAGTGAATCAACAGTTTTATAAGATCCTGCAATAAAGGCATTGCCTTCTTTGTCGGTACCCTTCATGCCAAAGCCTTTTGTTTCTTCTACTTGTGAAAAACGCATTTCATCTTTTACTTTCCATTCTTTTGCTATTGTTTTAGCCAATGGATGGTTAGAATATTTTTCTAAAGAATATGCGATGCGCTTAAACGCATCAACCCCAAGTAATTCTCCCTCTTGGGTTAAAGCAAAACGTTCAATAATAAATTGACCGGTGGTGAGCGTACCTGTTTTGTCGAACACTACTTGTTCGATACTTTTAAAAAGTTCAAGGCTTTTAGTATTTTTAAATAATATTCCATTTCTGGCGGCTCTTCCCAGTCCAACAGCAATTGCTGCAGGTGTAGCCAAGCCCATTGCACAGGGGCAAGAAATAACTAATACGGCAATAGACCGCATTAAGCTATGGGTAAATGTTTGATCTGCTAAAGTGTAGTTAAGGATAAAAGTAAGGGCCGAAAGTCCTACTACAACCGGCACGAAAACAGCACTTATTTTGTCGGCCAATTGTTGCACGGGTGGCTTTTCGGTTTGAGCATTTTTTACTAATTGTAAAATATTACCCAATATCGAATCATCACCAACAGCGGTTACATAGGCTTTTGCGGAGCCGCTAACAAGTATACTCCCACCAATTAATTGGTCTTTTATTTTTTTATCAACCGGAATAAATTCACCGGTAATAATCGATTCATCTACAGCAACATTGCCCGATAATATTTTACAATCCATGGGGACAGCGTCACCCGAATTCATTAAAATCAAATCGCCCATTTTTAAGGAGGTGCTCTCAACCGGAAAAATATGTTCCTGGTGTTGATCGTCGTAGGCAATCATGTTGGCCATTGTTTTTTGCGAATGGGCTAATTTTTGAAGTGCACTTTGTGTAGTTTCAACTGATTTATCTTCTAGCCAATTGCCTAAAAAAACCAAAGTAAGAATAGAAGCCGTGGTTTCGTAGAACATGTATTCGGCAGCTTGATTGGTAAATGTACCATAAAGACTATACACAAAGGAAGCTATAGCGCCAATGGTAATGAGCACGTTCATATTAGGAATTCCTTTTGCAATACTGTGAAATGCACTTCTACCAAAATAATCCATGCCCACTATAAAAACAGGAAGTGTTAACCCAATTTGCAGATAAGGATTCATGAGCCAATGAAAGTGAAAGCCGGGTATCATGTGCAGCATTAGCGGAAAAGTGAAAATGGCAGAAAATACAAAGCGTTGCAAATGCGATTTAAATAGTTTCCTTTTTTGTGTAGAAGATACCACTCCATTGGTAACCTGATAGCCTAAACCGTCGATTCCTTTCTGAATATCAATTTTACTCATTTCATCGGGTAGGTTAAAACTTACATCACCCCCTATAAAATTTACTTTTACTTCTTCTAAACCTTTGCTTTCTAAATATTTGTTGATGGTGAGGGCACAATTGGTACAACTCATTCCCGACACATTCCAGTTTACTTTTTCCATAAGTTACGTTTTAAGTAAAAGAACCCGGTACAAAAATACAAAAGGTATTGCGCCAAAGGTTTTCGATATTGGATTAATAAAGACAATTGCGGAAATATCTTTGCACTATAGATGCAATTATTGGAGGATGAGGAATGGGGGGGACGAAATAATATACATAAAATTATTTTTTGCATTATATTAAATGTGTTTAATTTAATGTAATAAAACCGTTGTGCTAGTATTGTAAGCGGCTAAAATTTGTCCAATAAAATGAAATCCACGTAAGTGGATTTTTTATTTGGAACAAGTAAGAAAAATAAAAATAATAATACTCATAAATGTACAATCGAAATGAAAGGTAAATATCCATACAGACCCCACTTACACCATAGACAATCCATTCGTTTGAAAGGTTTCGATTATTCACAAGCAGGTTTATATTTTATTACAATATGCTGTCATGATAGGATTTGTAGGTTTGGGAATATTGAAAATGGCAAAATGATATTGAATGAATGTGGTGAAGTGGCATTTAATGAATGGATAAAATTAACGGAACGATTTTTAAATTTTCAATTAAATGTATTTCAGATTATGCCCAATCATGTTCATGGTATTATTTTGTTGGATGATTTTTTCACCGTAGGGGCAGGGTTTACCCCTGCCCTTCATTCATGCGACACCCCTGCCCATTTGAATAAAGGTTCAATCGCCCATTTGAATAAAGGTTCAAACACCCCAATGAATATAGGTTCAACCACCCCAATGAATATAGGTTCAACCGCCCCAATGAATATAGGTTCAAACCCCCCAATGAATATAGGTTCAATCGCCCCAATGAATATTGGTTCAAACACCCCAATGAGTATTGGTTCAAACACCCCAATGAGTAATGATTCAATCGCCCCAATGGGTAAAGGTTCAAACACCCCAATGAATATAGGTTCAATTGCCCCAATGAATATAGGTTCAATTGCCCCAATGAATATAGGTTC